>NZ_LUAW01000019.1 GCF_001605895.1 Acinetobacter pragensis | reverse complement strand
TATCTAATACAGCAAAAGCAAACATACCAATTAGTCTTCTTAAGACTTCAAGCCCCCACTGTTGCCAAGCAGCCAATAATACTTCAGTATCCGAATCTGTATAAAAGGTAAAACCTAAGCATTTTAACTCGTCACGGATTTCCTGATAATTATATATTTCACCATTAAAAATAATACTATATTGATTACATTGTGATTCAAATGGTTGAATTGCAGCATTACTTAGATCGATAATAGACAAACGAGCATGTGCAAAAGCTACATACTTACTCTTCTGCTTATAAATAACATATTTATTAGCGTCTGGACCACGATGCCTAATTATCTCTAAAGCTGATTGAATTCCAGCCTCTATACTATTATTAGAAACAGATCCAACAAATCCACACATATAGTTAAATACCTTTATTCATGAAATACACATACACATACACATACACATACACATACACATACACATACACATACACATACACATACACATACACATACACATACACATACACATACACATACACATACACATACACATACACATTAGATCATAAAAATTATTTTAAATTTTAATTCAAACTAAGTTAAGAATAAAAATTTAAAAAAAATCTATGACTAAATACTTTTAAACCTACTTTCAACAAAAAAGGCAGGACATAAAACTCCAATAACAAACCATATAACCGGCCAAAATACCGCTGTTGAAAATATCGAAAAAACAAAAATAAGCAAAAAAATAATTTTATTTAATTTCAAATTTTTATTTTCACCTAAAATTGACCTATAACAACTAAAAATATAAATAAAAATAATAGTAAAACCCAACAAACCAAAATGAGTTAGCGAAAAAAATAAAAAACTATGTACATAAGTACCTTGCCCAGTTAATAAGGTATCAACATTTAAATCACCTATATATGGTGAATGTATAAAGTGAATATAAAAATTCCTTACAAATATCTCATAACGACTCTGAAAAGAAGATGACTCACCTGAACCATAACCCAATATACGCAATGATGAAACATCTAAATTTAAAAAAGCAAAAATAAAAAATAAAAAAATAAAAAATAAAAAAAATAATTTAATTATAGCCCTATTACTACCTTTTAAATCTTTAAAGAAAACATAAAAAGTACAACAAAATATTAAAATAGGAATAACTAAACCTTTGTTAGATCCAATAATTTGCGCTATAGAACCAACCAAAATCAACATTAAAAGATACAATAAAATAATAAAAATATTAATTGAAATTTTTTGATTTTTTTCCAAGATAAAAAAAACAATAATAGTAGATATAAAATATAGTATTACTAAAAAATCTCCAGCTCTTTGATACCCTTCCTCCAAATCTGAGATTAGAAAAATATCAAATCTAACATTTGATAGTGCATTACTCAAAATAAGAAAAAGACTTAAATCAATAAAAATTAAATAGAATATTAAAAAAAAGTAATTTCTAGAAAAAAAATTAAGAAATTTATTATTATTCATTAAATTTAAACTAAAAAACATCCCAAGAAAATAAAACAAGACTATTCCACCAGATGACCCCAGTGTATACGAAAAAAATCTTGATAGATCAAAATATTGAAATAAAGATTTCAAAAAAAAGTAAAAAATAAAAAATAAAAAAATAAAAAAATGCTTATAGACTAAAACCCTACCCTCAAATAATCTAAAAATAAGACCAAAAACAGATAGTAAAATATACAAATATATTAAAAAACTATAAGTTTGATCCGTGTTCAAAACAACAGAATTCACATTAAACATTAAAAATAAAATTAAAACAAAAACACATAATGAGTAATATATTGGTGAAAATATACTATAAACCCTATTTAGTTCCATCACGTACCTTTACATTTAACTAAAATTAATATAAAAATCATATATATCACATAAAAAATAAATCCAGAAAAAATATAGTAAATAATAGTAAATTTACTATCCACAAATAACACTACCAACAAGACTATTACGCGTAAAAAAAATCCAAAAAACTGTAAAATAAGGGCTGTTTTTTGCTCTCCAATAATATGCAATGCCATAGAAATAGGCGATGATAATATTTGCATAAAGTACCAAGGGATCATAATTAAAATATAATCACCCAAACCTGACCAATTTTGACCAAACAAAAATGTAAATATATATGGACTAATCAACGCTAAAAGAGAAAAAGGAATAACAACTAATTTAAATATCTTTTTTAAAATTGACACCGTATAACCATACAACTGCCCACTTTTATAAAATTCTGGTGCATGTGCTAAATAAGCTTGAGACATTGCTCCACCTATTAACCCCATAGGAATACCCAAAACCTTCATTGCAAGCATTAAATAGCCAATATCAGGTCCGAAAAAAAAACTTGCAATAATAATTAAAGGTAATTGTAATGCACTAGTATTAGCCAATGCTTCAAATGTAGAGTATTTAGGAAAATTTCTATACCTAGCAAATGTGGCCTTTAAAGGACTACTTCTGACAACAGCTAAATCCCTATTAGCACTAATAGCTAACTTAAAAAGCCCACCTGAAAAATTCAATAACTGCCCAATTATCAATCCTCCAAAACCTACAGAGAACATTCCACCAATCATGCTTGCTGCATTTCCGGATATAGCTTGAGTCATTCGAGTTTTGGCAATCTCTTTAAACCGTTTATGCCGTGTTGCCCAATACTGCAGAGCAGAATAAAATCCAGATACAAAAACACCAAGTGGTATTAACCATATCCAGTAAGATAATTGATCAATTATTTTATAATGTTGAATATATGGATAACTTATAAAAAGTAATACATAAAGAATTATGCTAAAAATTGTATTACTAAAAAATGACAAGAGTAATAAAGCCTTTCCATCATTTTCATTTTCTGGAATAGGAATAGCTATATCAAATCTTAAGCACGAAATTACAGCTAGAATAGAAACTATGGCGATATATATACCCAAAACTGAATAATCTTCTGGTGTATATAAACGCGTTAATATTGGTAAACAGAGAAAACCAATAAACTGAGCAAAAGCAGTACCTCCAACCAACACAGATACTGCTTTTAAAAAGCCTCCTTGAGCATTGAGCTTATTATTAATTTTTACAAGAAGGCTTTTCACTTTTAAATCAACCTAAAGCTTGAACAATTTTCTTTTGAGCTTCGACCGTCAAGTAGGGATGCATTGGCAAGCTCATAACTCTTTCAGCAATTGTATCACCTACGGTTAAGCTTACATTCGAATTTGCAACAGCAGGCTGTTTATTCAATGGAATTGGATAATGTACCGCAGTAGGAATACCCTGCTCTTTTAACTTCGCTTGCACATCATCACGGTTTTCAACTTGAATGGTATATTGCGCCCATGCACTTTGATTATGCGCTTCAATACATGGCGTAGTATCAATACCCGCTTCATTAAATAGTTTGGTATAGGTTTCTGCAACACGCTGACGTGCTTGCATTTCTTCATCCAAAATTTCAAGTTTTGGTAAAAGAATCGCAGCCTGCAATGTGTCTAGACGGCTATTCATACCTACACGTATGTGATGATAGCGTCGGTCTTGACCATGACGCGCAATTTGGCGAATTACTTTGGCAAGCTCATCGTCATTAGTAAATATCGCACCACCATCACCGTAACAACCCAAAGGCTTACTTGGGAAGAAACTTGTACAAGCCACAGTCGTTAAATTACAGCTTTTACGGCCTTTATACGTTGCACCAAAGCTTTGCGCAGCATCTTCAATGACAGGAATATTATACTTCGCAGCAATTGCATTGATTGCATCAAAATCAGCACATTGACCATATAAACTAACAGGAATAATCGCTTTAGTACGTGGTGTAATCGCTGCTTCTAATTGTTCTACATCCAAATTGTATGTTTTTATATTTACATCTACATAGACAGGTGTCGCACCTAATATTGCAACTGTTTCAGCCGTTGCAATATAGGTAAATCCAGGCGTAATAACTTCATCATCTGGACCAATTCCAAATGCCATTTGGGCAATTTGCAAGGCATCTGTACCGTTTGCACATGTAATGCAGTATTTCGCACCTATATAGGCAGCAAGTTTTTCTTCTAACTCTTTCACTTCAGGGCCTAAAATGTATTGGCCATGGGTTAATACATTTTGAATCCCAGATTCAATTTTATCTTTTAAACGTGCTTGCTGTGCTTTTAAATCAATAAATTCAATCATTTTCATGCCTGTTCTTTGATCACAGTGTCACCAGATAAGCGGTATATCGCACCTGTATGTGAACATACAGATTCTGCATTACCTTTTAATGGTAAATCTAACTGCTCTCCGAATTCACTCATCCAACCAATTTGTTTTGCAGGAACACCTACTATAAGAGCATATGCTGGGACATTTTTATTAACCACAGCACCTGCACCGACAAATGAGTATTCACCAATAGTTACACCACACACAATGGTACAGTTCGCACCCAGTGTTGCGCCTTTTTTAACCAAAGTGTTGCGATATTGGTCTTTACGCTCTATCAAGGAGCGCGGGTTATATACATTGGTGAAAACCATACTTGGTCCACAAAACACACCCTCTTCCAAGGTCACGTTATCGTACACCGACACATTATTTTGAACTTTACAATGGTCGCCAATAACGACTTTATTGCCAACAAATACGTTTTGTCCTAATGATACGCCTTGACCGATTTTGGCACCGCCACACACGTGGACAAAATGCCAAACTCGAGAATCGCTTCCAATTTGCGCACCTTCATCAACAATCGCAGTTTCATGCTGATAAAAACTCATAATCATTCCCTGATTTATTTTACTTTTGCTAATAATGGATGCGGATTCGCTGGGTTTTCTACCACTGGAGCAACGCGAATCACTTCAACAGTTTCAATCGCAGCACGGTTTTCTTCAACACCGTAACCTTTTCCAGCCAGAATACGTTGATAACTCTGCGTATGTAAATCTGTAAAACCGCCTGAAAACTCTAATTCTTCATTTTCAATCGTAATACTGCGGTAAGTCAGCTTTTCACCTTTTACAGCGTTTGACGGCAAGTTATTTGCATCGATAGACAAGAACCAGCGAACACGGGCACGTTCATATTCTAAATAGCCTGATGCAGTTTTCTCGTCACGAAAATGCACTTCGTTTTTAACGATATCACCAAAAATAAAATGCAGCATATCGTAGAAATGTACACCAATATTGGTTGCTACACCGCCTGACTTTTTATCTACACCTTTCCACGATTTTAAATACCATTTACCACGTGAAGTCAGATAAGTTAAATCGACATCAAATACTTTATCTGCAGGCGCTGCTTGCACTTTATCGCGTAAAGCAATAATTGATGGGTGTAAGCGCAATTGAAGAATTGAGTTTACTTTTGCACCATATTGTTTTTCATATTCAGCCAACATATTCAAGTCTTTTGAATTTAAAACCAACGGCTTTTCACAAATCACCTCAATACCATTTTTTAAGGCATATTTCATATGAGGCGCATGTAAATAGTTTGGTGAGCAAATTGCAACGTAATCTAATTTCTGACCTTTTAATTTTTGGTCTTCTACATACGCTTCAAACTCTTCAAACTCTGTAAAAAATTCAGCTTCAGGGAAATGACTATCCATAATTCCAACAGAATCATTGATATCCATTGCAACTGCTAAGGTATTACCTGTTTCTTTAATTGCTTTTAAATGACGTGGAGCGATATAACCAGCAGCACCAATAAGGGCAAATTTTTTCATTTATATAACTTCTTAAATTTTAAATTAGAGACGGAAAACGGTAAAACCTTGAGCAGTTAATTGATCACGATCGAATAAACTTTTCACATCTGCAATGACAGGCTTTTCGGATTTCACCAAATTACGCAATTCTAAAGCTGACATATCGCGGAATTCATTGTGGCCAACAGCAACAACCAAACTGTCTACCTTGTGTTCAGCATCGACTTGACCTAATTCAATACCGTATTCATGTTTAACTTCAGCAGCATCAGCCCATGGATCACAAACAACAACATTCACACCCCAGTGATCAAATTCAGCAATTACATCCGCAATTTTGCTATTACGAATATCGGGGCAGTTTTCTTTAAATGTCACACCTAAAATACCCACTGTAGCAGTCGTTACATCAATGCCATTTTTCACCATATTTTTAATGGTTGATTGCGCAACATATTGAGCCATATTGTCATTAATACGACGACCTGCAAGAATCACTTGTGGGTTATAGCCAACTTCTTCAGCTTTATGGGTTAAATAGTAAGGATCAACACCAATACAGTGTCCACCCACCAATCCTGGACGGAAAGGTAGGAAGTTCCATTTACTGCCAGCCGCTTCTAGCACATCAATCGTATCTATATCTAATCGATCAAATATAACTGACAACTCATTGACTAAAGCAATATTTAAGTCACGCTGAGTGTTTTCAATCACTTTTGCAGCTTCAGCAACTTTGATACTGCTTGCCTTATGTGTTCCTGCCATAATAATGCTTGAATATACCTGATCAACTAATGTTGCTACCTCAGGTGTACTGCCACTCGTAATTTTTTTAATTTTTGTCAAGGTGTTAACTTTATCACCTGGATTAATTCGTTCAGGGCTATATCCAGCATAAAAATCCTGATTAAACGTCAATCCAGAAACACGTTCAATTACAGGAATACAAACTTCTTCGGTCGCACCAGGATAAACCGTCGACTCGTAAACAACAATATCACTCTTAGATATTACTTTACCTATCGTTTCACTTGCTTTACGCAAAGGTGTAAGATCTGGTCGGTTTACACCATCAATCGGGGTTGGAACAGTTACAATAAAGAAGTTACAACTTTTCAAAGTATCCAAATCAGCTGAAAATTGTAAATATTCTGCTTTTTTTAATTCTTCAGGTGAAACTTCTAACGTGTGATCTTGACCACTTCTTAATTCATCGATTCTTTTTTGATGGATATCAAAACCAACAACTGGGCTTTTTTTACCAAATTCAACAGCTAGAGGTAAACCCACATAGCCTAACCCAATTACTGCAATTTTTAGTTCCGAGAGTTGCAACATTCCAGAGCCTTATAATTTATGATTTAATCATGTGAAAAACGGCTCATACTATAGCAGAAAACACCCTTTTATTTTTCGGGAATTATTATTTTTCGTAATCTAAAACTTATCAGCACACAATCAATGCTTATTTTTCAATCAAAATATTGGCATTTAAATAACATAGATTTATTTTAACCAGAAAAAGTTTGTTTCATTCCACAAAATACTCATTACATTGCAGCAACACATTCGTGCAGCAAATGCTAGGCTGATGACGCTTCTTAGTATAAAATACTGTCGCTATTATATTAATTTTTAGGCATAATTCGACCTAATTAAGCATTAAATTATTTCTATAAAATAGGATTCAGAGTGAGTTACTACCGTTATAGTATTATGTTGGCCTTAAGTTTAGGAATGACTGGCTGTGCCATTACTTCAGGCTTACAAACTTATGATTTGCCCGATGAAGGTGTTTATCAAACTGATTTGGGAACTCAAGTCAATGTAGTTAAGCTCACTCAAGAAACACTAGCTGCTGTGCAGCCTGCGCAAATCAATCAGCAAAGCTATGCCAGCTTATTTCATGCTGGCCATAAAAATTACCGCTTAAGTTCAGGTGATATCCTTTCCATTTATCTATGGGCTTATCCAGAAATTACTCCGCCGACCAATACTATAAGTAACGAAGAGGCGATTAAGTCCAACGGATATCAAATTGACCAACAAGGCTATATTCAATTTCCAGTGATTGGCCGCTATAAAGCCGCCGGCAAAACATTAAATCAAGTTAATCAAGAGCTGCGCAGCCAGCTGGCACGCTATTTAAAAACACCTGATGTTGTCGCCCGCGTCCTCTCCTATCAAGGCCAGCGTTTTTCGGTACAAGGTAACGTCATGAAAGGCGGGCAGTTTTCTTTAAGTGACCAGCCTGTCAGCGTTTATACTGCTTTAGGCATGGCTGGCGGTGTCAACACCCAATATGGCGATAACACTTCCATCACTTTGGTACGTCAGGGCCAAACTTATAATCTGAACAGCATTGAGCTGGAAAAAGCAGGCTATTCTTTACATAATTTGCTGATTCAGCCAAATGACACGCTTTATGTCAATTCACGCGAAAATCAAAAAATATATGTGATGGGTGAATCCGGTAAAAACCAGTCCTTGCCCATGCGTGATCAAGGCATGACTTTGAGCGATGCTTTGGGTGAAAGCCTAGGCTTGAATCCATTATCGGCCAGCCGCGGTAAAATTTATGTGGTCCGCAGCAGTCCAAGCAACCCAATGACTGAAATTTACCATTTGAACCTCACCAGCATTGGTGATTTTGGCTTGGCCAATCAGTTCAAACTGCGCAGCAATGACATTATTTATGTTGATGCTTCTGGTTTGGCGCGCTGGCAGCGGATTATCAACCAAGTTATTCCGTTCTCTAATATGATTTATAATATGGACCGCTTGGGACAATAATGCAGATTAAGAATATTTTAGTGGTCTGCATAGGCAATATTTGCAGAAGCCCCATGGCAGAATACTTTTTAAGACAGGAATATCCTGAGTTAACTGTTCACTCCGCAGGCATATCCGGCCTCATTGGGCATTCTGCCGATGAAAAAGCGCAACTGTGCATGCAGCGCTTAGGCATTGATATGTCCGGGCATATTGCGCGCAAGCTGAATGGAACATTAATTAAACAGGCGGATTTGATTTTGGTCATGAGCCAAAATCAGCAAAAGCACATTGAGCAGACTTGGCCCTTTGCGAAAGGCAAAACTTTCCGCTTGGGACACTGGCAGGGCCAAAATGTAGCTGACCCCTACCAGCATGCTCAATCTGTATTTGATGAGACCTGTCAGCTGATTCAGCAGTATGCGGCAGACTGGAAAAAACACATTTAACTGAATTTGAAATACGATTATGAGCCAAAATACTAATACTGAAGATACCATTGACTTAAAAGAGCTGTTTTTTTCTCTAATTGCACAATGGAAACTGATTGCGCTTTGCGTCATTCTAAGTTTAGTGTTTGCCCTGCTATATCTACGGGCAACACCCGATACTTATGCCGTTAATGCACTAGTGCAAGTAGAAGAAAGTAAAGGCACATCGGCTGCGCTTTTGGGCAGTTTATCCAGCATGGTCGATCAAAAACAGCCAGCACAGGCCGAAATTGAAATATTAAAATCCCGTTTGGTCTTGGGTACAGTCATTCAAAACCTAAATCTGGATTTAAAAATCTCCGGCACTCAGAATTCTTTTACTGACCGCTTATTTGCACCGCATGACTACCGTACCGAGTATCGATCAAAATCGGTTCTGTTCAAAGATGATGAAAAATCTTTTGATGTGCGAAAATTTGCCATCCCTGCAGACTATCGTGACATACCGTTAGAACTGCATTTTAACAGCAATAAATTTAATTTAATAAACCCAAAAACTGAAGAAATTATATTCAGTGGAACTACCAACACCAACAACCAGCTGCAAACCCTCAAAGGTCTATGGCAAGTCTCTATTTTCAGTCACGACCAGCTCAATGATATCTATTTAGTTACAAAACAATCATTACCGGCAGCTGTCGACAGCATACTGGCTAATTTTTCAGTTGCTGAAAAAGGCAAAATGACAGGTGTTCTGGGACTGAATTATCAAGGACAGGATAAAGAGCACATTACCCAAGTTTTAAACTCAATTTTGACGGCATACAGCCAGCAAAATATTGAACGCCGTACGGCTGAAAGCGCACAGACTTTAAAATTTCTGGATGAGCAACTACCTGATCTAAAACAACAGCTGGATGTCGCAGAGCGTGAATTTAACAAATTCCGCCTGCAATACAATACGGTTGATGTCACCAAAGAGTCAGAGCTTTATTTAACTCAAAGCATTACGCTAGAAACTCAAAAAGCAGAACTGGAACAAAAAGTTGCAGAAGCCGGCGCCAAATACACCAGTGAACATCCGGTCATGCAGCAGATGAATGCCCAACTGACAGCATTAAACAAAAAAATTGGTGAATTAGAAAATACTCTCAAGCAGCTGCCCGATTTACAGCGCCGTTACTTACAGCTCTACCGTGAAGTGGAAGTTAAAACACAGCTTTATACTTCTCTGCTGAACTCCTACCAGCAATTGCGTATTGCTAAAGCTGGTGAAATTGGCAATGTTCGTGTAGTCGATACTGCTGTTGAACCGATTGAACCGATCGCGCCGAAAAAGTTGCTGATTTTAATTCTGTCTATTTTCTTTGGCGGCTTCTTAGGTGCACTATTGGCATTACTGCGCAATATGATGCGTTCAGGCATTAAAGACTCGTCTCAAATTGAAAATGAGCTCGATTTACCGGTTTATGCCACTGTACCGCGTTCACCGGTTCAAGAAAGCCGTATCAAGCTGCTGAAGAAGAAAAAACATATTCCTGTATTGGCGGTTAAAAATGGCGATGATATTGCCATTGAAAGCTTGCGCAGCATGCGTACTGCAATTCATTTTGCCTTAAGCGCAGCCAAAAATAATTTTATTATGATTTCAGGCCCTGCGCCAGAAGTCGGCAAATCTTTTATTTCAACCAACTTGGCCGCCATTCTGGCGCAAAGCGATAAACGCGTTCTGATTGTAGACGCCGATATGCGCCGCGGCTATCTGCATAAATACTTCAGCACAGATAACCAGCCCGGTCTGGCTGATTATCTGAATGGCTTCCAAGAGCTGGACAGTATTATTAAACCGACAGAAATTGCAGGTTTAAGCGTAATCACCCGCGGTAAAAATCCCACGAATCCTTCAGAGCTGCTGAGTTCCGCAAAATTCGCGGCTCTGCTGGAACAGCTGTCACCAATGTTTGACCATGTCATCATTGATACACCGCCAGTGCTGGCGGTAACCGACGGCATTATTATTTCACAATATACAGGCGTGAATTTAGTCATCGCCCGTTATGCAAAAACCCAAATGAAAGAGCTGGAACTTACCGTCAACCGTTTTGAACAGGTCGGCGTGAAAGTCAATGGGATCATCCTAAATGACATCCAGCACACGGCTGGCAGCGGCTATAACTACTCTTATGGCTATAAGGCAGCCGAAGAAGAGGATTAATTGCTACCCCCTGAAAAAAGCCAGTGTTCACACTGGCTTTTTTTATTTTTAAAGGATAAATTCAACCCATGCCTTTTGCGCTTTATTGTATAAAAAATGTTTTATATATTCAGTATTTGATAGAATAGCAATCTAAAAATGACTATGATAATTTTCTAAACTGATGAGACATTAGAAACCTGTCACTTAGAAAAGTCTGCTAAAATTTTAGCAACTTTTTACATATAAAATAATTGTGGGAAAATTTATGAGTAAGGCCCTACCCATTGCTGTCGCTGTTCTACTAGGCGGTGCTGCGCTTGTTCCAGTTTATTATGCAACTCAAAAGCCTGCTGTACAGGCAGCGACTTCAACAGAGCCTGCTGCAAATGCATCAGCTGTAGAGAAAATCAGCTATGCTTTGGGTTACGAAGTGGCGCATCAAACGCCGCCTGAACTCAACATCGACAGTTTTGTTACAGGTGTCCGCGCTGGCCATGCACGCGCTAAACCTGCCTATACAGAAGAAGAACTGCAGCAAGCCTATGTGCAGTTCCAGCAGGAAATGCAACAAAAACAGCTGGATCAGACCAAACAAGCGAAAACCAGCAGCGATTCTTTCTTAGCTGAAAATGCGAAAAAACCAGGCGTTAAAACAACCGCGTCCGGCTTGCAATATAAAATTACGCAAGAAGGAACAGGCAAACAGCCTGCAGCCAATTCTGTAGTGACCGTTCACTACAAAGGCCAGCTGGTTGACGGCAAAGTATTTGACAGCTCGATTGAACGCGGCGAACCTATTGAATTCCCGCTGAATCAAGTGATTCCAGGCTGGACAGAAGGTTTGCAGCTGATGAAAGAAGGCGGTAAAGCGACGCTTTATATTCCGTCCAATCTTGGCTATGGCGAACAAGGTGTTCCAGGAACGATTCCGCCAAACAGTACTTTAATATTTGATGTTGAACTGATTAAAGTGAAATAACAAAAATTTTAAGGAGAGCCCAATAAGCTCTCCTTTTCTTTATTTTTTTGAGATGCCTATGAAAATTCAAATGACCCTGCTCTGCCTTGCCTTATGCGCTAGCACTACATTTGCCAAAGAAATTAACAACAAAAGCAGCGTATCAGAACAAGTTGGCTACAGTTTTGGCTACCTCATGGGCCGCAGCAACGCAGATGCCATGAAAGATATGGATGTGAATGCATTTATTGAAGGCTTGAAAACAGCTTCTCAAGGCAAGGATGCATCTCTCAGCGATGAAGAAATGACCCGCGTACTCACTCAATACAAAAAGCAGTCTGAAGCCAAACAGCTGATTGAACTCAAGCAGAAAGCCGAACAGAATGCAAAAATCGGGGCGGCTTTCTTAGCTGACAATGCAAAAAAATCGGGCGTGAAAGTGACGCCATCCGGGCTGCAGTATCAGGTGTTGAAAGCAGGCCAAGGTAAATCGCCAAAGGCGAATTCTACCGTCAAAGTAGACTATGAAGGCCGTTTGATTGACGGTACGGTTTTTGACAGCTCTATTGCGCGCAATCAGCCGGCCAGCTTCCAAGTCAGCCAAGTCATTCAGGGCTGGACCGAAGGCCTGCAGCTGATGAAAGAAGGCGCAAAATACCGCTTTTTTATTCCTGCGAATTTAGCATACGGGCAAATTGGCTCAGGCGATGTGATTGAGCCGAACAGCACGCTAATTTTTGATGTTGAGCTGATTGAAATCGCGGCCAAATAAATCATTACAATTTTTTCAGCTGCAGCGCTTTAATGCGCTGTATGCTTTTATGCGCATCATTCATTTGCGCCTTAATTATATTTTTATCTTTTTTTGCTTTTAGCCCGCTGCAGTTAGGCATGAACTCATTTTTTAAACATCATTAATAAAATCAGATTATTATGCTTTAATCATGGACTTTATCATCGAACAGGGATTGATACATGGCATTGAAAATTAAAACACGTGAAATCGAATACACCGCGGCTGATGGCGCCAAACTGATTGGCTATTTTGCTGCGCCTGAAACGGATGCTGCCGTGCCTGGGGTGATTGTCGCGCCCGAATGGTGGGGCCGCAATGAATATACAGAACAGCGCGCACGCGAGTTGGCGGAACATGGCTATGCAGCCTTCGCCATTGATATGTATGGGGATAAAAAAGTCACCACCGCTGTCAGCGATGCCTCTGCATGGATGATGCAGACTTTTGAAGACCCTGAAACTATTGTCACCCGCGCATCGGCAGGATTGCGCGTATTGGCGCAGCAGCCTGAAGTCAAGGCAGACCAGCTGGCTGCTGTCGGCTTTTGCTATGGCGGAAAAGTGGTGCTGGATTTAGCGCGTTCAGGTGCCGATCTGCAGGCTGTCGCAACCTTCCATGCCACCTTGACCCCTAAAGCGCCGGCGCAGAAAGGCGTGGTCAAGGCAGAAATCCTCGTGATGCATGGCGAACTTGACAGCATGGTCAGTCTGGATGATGTGGCTGCATTCCGTCAGGAAATGCATGCAGCCGGCGTTGAACACGAAGTGATTGTGTATGAAGATGCAAAGCACGGCTTCAGCAACCCGCTGGCGGATGAACGCGCGAAAGCCAACGGCGTTGATTTAGGCTATAACGCCGCGGCTGAGAAGAACAGCCTTGAAGCCATGTATGAGCTGCTGAACCGCAAGTTAACCCAATAAAGAATGAGTAAAAAATTACTGCGCGCATATCAATTGAATAATGATTTGGAGGATTGAACAATGACTGACAGCAACTGCCCGTATTGCAATTATGATGAGTTTGATGTGATTGCACAGAATGAATTTGGCGTCATCTTGCCGGAACCTCACAGCTTGTCCAAAGGGCATAGCGTCATTATTCCTTTACGCCATGTCAGCTCTTTTTTTGACATCACCGACAAAGAGCGCAAAAGCATGCTGTCGCTGCTGGAACAGGCACGCAATGAATTGACGCTGCGCCATCACCCGACTGGATTCCATATTGGATTCAATGACGGCACTGTTTTCGGTGAATCGACTGCGCATCTGCACATTCATATTATCCCGCGCTATGAAAACCAAACTTTAGCGCTGGACGAGCGCTGGGGCTTTACAGGCTAAGTAAATTTGGCTGAAAAAAAGGATCTTCGGGTCCTTTTTTATGCTTTGGCCGGCAAGTTTGATTATTCTGCATCTGCGGAAATTGCAATAAAAAATCCCGTGTATACTAAGGCGGTTTTTTCTGTTGACTGCCCAATTCTATGTTCGTATTTTCAGATGCCCTGCTGGCTTGGTTTGATGTGCATGGCCGCCACGATTTGCCTTGGCAGATTGCAGATGACCCTTACAAAGTCTGGGTCTCAGAAATTATGCTGCAGCAAACCCAAGTCAAAACCGTACTGCAGTATTTTGACCGATTTATTGAACGCTTTCCCGCGGTGCAAGATTTAGGACAAGCGCAGTGGGATGATGTTGCGCCGTATTGGGCAGGTCTCGGCTATTACGCGCGGGCACGCAACCTGCATAAAGCCGCAGGCATCGTCAGCCGCCGCGGGCAGTTCCCAGAAACTTTGGAACAGTGGATTGAACTTCCCGGCATTGGCCGTTCAACCGCTGGGGCATTGATGTCCTTAGGGCTGCGCCAGTACGGCGTGATTATGGACGGCAATGTAAAACGCGTTCTGTCCCGTTTTTTTGCTATTGAAGATGATCTCTCCAAACCGCTGCATGAGCGGGAAATGTGGGCGCTGGCGGAACAGCTCTGCCCCGAACAACGCAACCATGACTATACCCAAGCCATTATGGACTTGGGCGCCACAGTCTGCACACCTAAAAAGCCGCTTTGCCTGTACTGCCCGATGCAGCAGCACTGCAAGGCGCATCAGCAAGGCATTGAAACCGAATTGCCATTTAAAAAACCTAAAAAAGCCGTACCTGTCCGAGAGGGGCAAGTGCTGCTGCTCTGCGCTGGCCATGAGTGGCTTTGGCAGCAGCGCCCCGCCTCAGGCTTATGGGGAGGCTTATGGAGCCTGCCTATTTTTGAACAGCCACATGAGTTTCAGCAATGCGTACAGTCGCTTAATTTGAAGAATAAAACTGCTTCGGCCAATATTTCACACAGTTTTACCCATTTTACCTGGCTGCTGGACGCGTCTGTTTTTGAGGTGGCAGAAGACCAAAAAGAACATTTAGCCATTGAATTAGGCGGTCAATGGTTCAGCCCTGAACAGGCGGCGGCGCTTGGACTTCCGACAGCCATGAAAAAATTGATCTCGGCGGTGAATCTATGACATAGTCAGAGCAAGCCTGAATGGCATTCAACAATAATGATTGAGGGAAAATTTGTGCTGCGCCTGATTGCTCTTGCCTTCCTTGGCTTCCAAATTATTTTACTGGCCGCCTGTACCACAGCGCCTAAACGCCCTTCATCCGGCGGGTTGCCTGCAGATCAGGTCCAAAAATTAAAAAACATGCGCCTATCCAACAGCTTGCCTGTGCCTGTAGAGCATATAAAACGCAAGGAACTGAAGGATACTTGGGGCGCTTCACGCAGCCAAGGCCGTGCCCACGAAGGCATCGATATCATGGCTCCACGTGGAACAAAAGTTTACAGCGCTACAGACGGCTTGATTGCTGACTTACGCAATAACAATTTGGGTGGTAAAGTGATTTGGGTGATGGGGCCGGCTGGATCGTGGCATTACTATGCGCATTTAGACGGCCATAAGCGCGGGCTTCATATCGGCGACACCGTCAAGAAGGGCGACGTCATTGGCTATGTCGGCAATACCGGCAACGCGCGCTCTACATCGCCTCATTTGCATTACGGCATCTATCTGAACGGCAAAGGGCGCGGCGCAGTTAACCCTTTCCCCTATTTACGCTAATTGTTAGGAAATATTCATGTCAGAAGCACTGATCAACCGTCTAGTCGAATTTGCTGAGTCAGGCAATCAGCAAAGAATTGTCTTAGCCGGACAAAGCTATCAAGGCTGGATTATGGAAATTACCGAAGAGGCCCTGCTGATCAGTACGGGCTATGCAGATAAATCCGGCAAAGATGTCTGGATTCAATTTTCAGATTTAGGCCAAGCGGCATTATCTTACTGGGACAACAAAAACGATCAATGGGCTGAATTCAGCATTTAAGTTTCATCCCGCCCTTTTCAGCCAATCTTCTAGGAGCGGCAAAATGACGACTCAACGTTGCGGCTGGTGCTCCAATGACCCGATTTATATGGCCTATCATGATACTGAATGGGGCCGTGCAGCGCGTGATGAACAGCATTTATTTGAAATGCTGTGCTTGGAAGGCCAGCAAGCGGGGCTGTCATGGATTACTGTACTGAAAAAACGTGATGCCTACCGCAGGCATTTCTTCATGCATGCAATTGCTGAAATTGCAGACATGAGCGACGCTGCTTTAGACGGCAAGCTTCAGGATGCCGGGCTGATCCGCCATATCGGCAAACTCAAAGCCATCCGTGACAATGCCATCGCCTGGGAACAGCTGAAACAGGAAAAAATTGATCCAGTTGAGTTTCTTTGGTCATTTACCCAGCAGCAGATCCTGAATAACGATGTGCCGGATTATAAAACAGCGCCCGCACAGACAGATGCAAGCCAGCAAATGTCCAAAGCCTTAAAGAAGAAAGGCTTCAAATTTGTCGGCCCGACCACCTGCTATGCGTTTATGCAAGCTGTCGGCATGGTGAATGATCATGAAAATCACTGCAGCTTTAAACAGGCTGAAGCTTAACACTTCATCTCGGTTAAAAGGAATTCTAAAAATGAGTGACAACACCATTCGTGCTTATGCAGCAATGCAGGCAGGCGAAACCCTGCAGCCATATCAATTTGACGCAGGCGAACTGCAGCCGCATCAGATTGAAGTCAAAGTTGAATTCTGCGGCCTGTGCCATTCAGATATTTCCGTGATTCAAAATGACTGGAAATCTTCTGTTTATCCTGTCGTTGCAGGCCACGAAATTATCGGCACCATTAGCCAGCTGGGCTCAGAAGCCAAGGGCTTAAAATTAGGCCAGCGTGTCGGCATCGGCTGGACAGCGGAAAGCTGCCAGCATTGCGATCCTTGCATTTCAGGCCAGCAAGTCCAATGCACGGGTGAAAAGAAAGCCACCATCGTCAATCATGCCGGCGGCTTTGCCGATAAAGTCCGCGCGGGATGGCAATGGGCCATCCCGCTGCCGGAAAACTTAGATCCAGAATCTGCAGGGCCGTTGCTGTGCGGCGGCATTACTGTATTTGACCCTATATTAAAGCATCAAATACAAGCGACCCACCATGTTGGCGTGATTGGCATTGGCGGTTTAGGCCATATGGCGATTAAGCTGCTGAAAGCCTGGGGCTGTGAAATTACCGCGTTTACCTCGAACCTGAATAAAGCCGATGAATTAAAGGCGATGGGCGCTGACCATGTGGTGAACAGCCGAGATACCGATGCGCTCAAAGCGCAGCGCGGCAAATTTGACCTGATCCTCAGTACCGTGAATGTGACTTTAAATTGGCAGGCTTATTTAGCCGCGCTGGCGCCGAATGGCACAATTCACATGCTGGGTATGGCATTAGAGCCGATGCAGATTCCTGCCGGCATGCTGATCAGCGGCGCAAAATCAGTTACTGGTTCGCCGACAGGCTCTCCTGCTGCGCTGCGCCAGCTTTTAAAATTTGCCGCCCGTAAAAATATTGCACCGCAAATTGAACTTTACCCGATGTCAAAGATCAATGACGCCATCGAGCGCCTGCATTCAGGCGATGTGCGCTACCGCGTTGTGCTGAAAGCAGATTTTTAAGCCGCGAAAATAAACACTCAAAAAGCCTGCTGCTCCAGCAGGCTTTTTTTCAGCAGCAAGAAATACGGCAATCCTTCCATAAAGTTCTTCAGGCGGCAGATTGGCTGTCCAGCTGCGACTTGACCCAGTCCGCCAGCAGCTGAATCGCCTGCTGAATTTCTTCCGACAGCTCATGCCCTGCATTTAAGCGAATGCAGCTGTTATAGCGCTGATCTTCCCCGAATAGCAGCCCCGGCACAATGTTGATGCCCTCTTGAAGCGCATAATAGTACATTGCCAGACCATCTACCTGTTGCGGAAATTGCAGCCATAAGGCATAACTGCCCTGCGGATGATTCAGCCGAAAATCAATCCCATGAAAAGCCTGCGCAATAAACTGGCGGTACTGTTCCACCTGTTTCATCAATTTTGGTCGAAGCTGGCCGAGATGCTGGCGGTATGCCCTGCTGTAAATCAGATCCGCCAGTCCCAGCTGCAGAGGCGTATTCACCGAAACATTCTGAATAATCATTTGGGCGTGCAAGTGCTTTAAGCGCGGCGGCAGGCAGAACCAGCCGACACGGTAAGCGGATGACAATGATTTTGAGACTGAACCGCAATACACCACATAGCCCTGCTGATCCCAGTATTGAATCGGCAGCGGCCGTTGCGCGCTGAAGCTGCATTCGGCATAAATATCATCTTCAATGACATGGCACTGGTATTTAGCCGCCAATTGGGCAATTTTTTCTTTTTCCGCATTGCTGAGGCAAAAGCCCAGCGGGTTTTGAAAATTGGCAGTCAGCAGGCAAACTTTAGCGCCTGAATGCTGCATGGCCTGTTCCAGCCGTTCTAAATCAAAGCCTTCCGTATTGGCCGGAATTTCAATGATTTTACGCTTCAATAAAGCCAGCAGCTGAAGCTGCCCGTTATAGTTCGGGGTCGGCACAATCACACCGTCTCCTTCACAGGTCAGGCTTTGAATCATCACCGACAGCGCAGGCATGCAGCCATTGCTGATATAAATCTGCTCGGGCGCAATATGAAAACCGTCTTCCGCCCAATGCGCAGACAACGCTTCACGCAACCGAATATGCCCCTGCCGGTCACTGTAGAGAAAATCTTCCGGCTTGCTGTATTTTAAGGCGCGCTGAATGGAGCGGCTCAAAGCTTTTGCAGGAACGAGATTGGGAGACAGCTGGATTGAACCGAGATGAATGAGCCTGCTGTTGATTGCCGCTTGATGAATTTCTATTTGCAGCCCTAAATTGGAAACATCCCGCATTTTCGATTGAAAATCCGGATGCTCCGGCGCCTCAATCGCAAAACCGGAAGATGACGGCTGCAGCTGGACAAAATAGCCGGATTTAACTTTCACATAAATCAGCCCCTGCGCTTCCAGCAATTCATAGCAGCTTTTTGCAGTATTCAGGCTGATCTTCCGCTGCTGTGCAAATTGACGCAGCGAAGGCAGGCGCTGGCCTGCTACAATTTCCCCTGCCTGTATTTTCTGCATCAGCTGCTGCGCCAGCAGCTGATATTGAAATGACATATCTGTACCTATTTTTTTTATATCTACTGTATCTGTACCCAAAACACTAACATATTTAAGCTTGCTGTACAGTTTTTCAATCAGATACAGGAGCCATTCATGACAAAAATTAAAAGAATTACAGCGCTTTTCGGTTTAAGCCTTTGCCTTATGGCCTGCCAGCCGCAGCGGCCCAATGCCGCAGCGCAGCAGCAGAATTTTATTTGCAGCGCTTTAATTGACGGTTTTTTAACAGCGCAAAAATTGACGCATTACCAATTATGGAAAATACAGCCGACACTCTACAGCACAGCCAGGCAGCGCTTGTATATTTATCAGGCCCAAGGCTCAAACACTATGAACCTGCTGCCGCGGCAGCAAAAACTGCGCTTTTCTTGCGAGCAAATATCTGCCCGACAGTTTCAGATTAAGCTGGCTGCGCCAACCCCAAAAAATACTGAAACTGCAGAGACTGTGCTGAGCATTGAACTGCCCGAACCTGCACAAATAAAGCAGCTCACTGCCTATACCATAACTGAATCCAATGCTGCGAATTAACCCTATTTTAAAATTTCGGGCAATACCGCCAGCGCTTTGGATTTCTCAAGTTCTGTTTTCATTTTCTGCAGCATCTGATACGGCTGCTGCTGCACAAACATATTGGTCACTGACAGCGGAATAGAGCCTTCCGGGTTGGCATAGCCATAAGTTGACACTTTCACTTTCTGCGGCCCCAGCTTTTGAAATGCCCAGTCGCCTTCATAGCTGGTTAAACGCACATAGCTGCTGTTCAGCGGATAGCCCTTTTTCAGCGCCTTATTCTGAATCGTAATGATACCTTGAGCATCTTTGGCCATTTTCCCCTGCACAATTAAATCCCGGTCTTTCAGCGGAAAAGGGAAGTCCAGCACCATATACAGCTGAAATTCCCCTTTTTTATCATCACGCGACAGCAATTTCATCTTGCCCAAAAACGGCACCCAATCCACGGCATGATCCACATTTAAAATCAAAGCCACAGCCTGCTCAATCGGAACATTCAAGATGGTTTCCGCTTTATACATCATCACGGGGTTTTGACTGTCCTGATAGGTCCAGACTTTAATATTGTTTTTATTGATACTGAGTTTAGGGCTGCCCGCAGGCAAAGCCTGCACTGAAACGCTTAACGCTGCAGCACAGGCCATACATATGACTTTTTTCATTCCATTGCGCATCTTATTTTAGTTTTATATTGTTTTTATAGCGGTTTTTTTACCCAGTTTTATACTTGAATGTCGTTAAATCCAAGCACGTCTTTCATGTCGTATTTACGCGCATCACGTCCGACAACCCAAGCCGCGGCACGGACTGCGCCAGATGCAAAGTTCATGCGGTTCGTAGCTTTATGGGTAATTTCAACACGCTCGCCTTCACCAATAAACATAGCGGTATGCTCACCGACAATATCTCCGCCGCGGATGGTCTGGAAACCAATGCTTTGGCGTTCGCGCGGGCCTGTATGGCCTTCACGGCAATATACCGCATCCTGTTTCAAATCACGGCCCAATGTTTCTGCAATCGCTTCACCCATCATTAATGCTGTGCCCGATGGCGCATCGACTTTATGGCGGTGATGCGCTTCGATAATTTCGATATCGACCGTATCGCCAAATACTTTAGACGCCAGCTCTAACAATTTAATGGATACATTCACCCCTACTGAATAGTTAGCGGCATAAACTACTGGCGTTTCCTGCGCAGTTTCATCTAAATAGGCTTTTTGCTCATCATTCATGCCGGTTGTGCCGATCACAATCGCCACGCCCGCTTTGCGGCACAGCGCAAGATGGTGAGCCGTCGCCGCCGGCGCAGTAAAGTCAATCACCACATCACAGTCTTTTAAAACAGCGTCCAAGCTGCCAGCGACTTTTACGCCAATTGCGCCAATGCCTGCAAGCTCACCCGCATCCGCACCGACCAAACTGCTTTCAGGACGCTCAACCGCTGCCGCCAATTGATAGCCCGCCTGCTGAACCGCTTGAATTAAGATGCGCCCCATACGGCCGCCTGCACCCAATACCCCTATGCGCGGATTTGCTGACATAACATTTTCCTAATGCTGTTTCGAAATTGCTCTTACTATAGCAAAACTCCTGAGCTTGGCTAAGTTCGGCAGATAAAAAATCCCGAAAATTCTGCAGGCGGCCTGAAGCGCGCAGAATTCCCTTCTCTGCCAATGCAGCGCATGCAGTAGTTTTTTATCTCCAGCGCATTTCGATGTATCATTAACGCGTTTTTTCCACGATGATCCGGCATGAAGAACTTCCTGTTTGCGCTCGCTGCCATTTTTATATTTATTGCTTGGCTGCACCCGATCCATTACCGGCCTTGGGCAACCTATCTGGGCGAGCTATATGCTTTTTTTGCGCTATTCGCCTTAGCGGCGGTATTTTTAAAACAAAAAATCCAGCTGCCGAAAATCACCTTACCAATATTGGCCATGTCGCTGATTCCGCTGATTCAATTGGCCTTCGGACATGTCTATTATTTCAGTACCGCATTGCTGAGCTTTTTGTACGTCTTTTCTTTTTGGATGGCCATTGCCATCGGCTACAGCCTGAGCATGCAGCCGGACAGCAGGGAAAAAACCTTCCAGTATTTAAGCTATACCTTTCTCGCCGGCGGGGTATGCACAGGCGTTGTGGCGATTTGCCAATGGCTGAATTTTGACGCTTCACTGAGCTTCATCATGATGAACATCAGCGGCAGCACCCGGCCCTTTGCCAATTTTGCCCAGCCCAACAACATGGGCACTTTTTTGCTTATGGCGCTGCTGGCCTGCCTGTATCTATATGAAAAGAAAGCCCTATCAACAAAATGGCTGGTGCTGGCCGCACTGCCGATGCTGATCGGGGTCGCGCTGAGCCAGTCACGCACCTCTTGGGTCGCCTGTGTTGCGATACTGCTGTATCTGTCTTATCAGCAGTACCGCCATGTCATTCGCCTGCCGTGGCGCTATAACCTCGTTTGGCTGGCCTGCTTTATCGGATTGATCTTCTGTCTGCCTGAAATCAGCCAATGGCTGGCTCAGGCATCGGACCTGCAGATGATTGAAAGCCGTGATGTGGTGCAGCGCGCAGGCGGCGATATGTCGCGGCTGGCCATTTGGCAGCAAATGGCGCATGCCTTGGCAGCCCAGCCGTGGTTTGGCTATGGCTGGTATCAAACCAGCACTGCGTTTGTGGCGATTTCGGAAACGTTTCAAGGCCCTGTCTGGGTTCGCAGTTCGCATAATTTTATTTTAGATTTTCTGATTTGGAACGGTGTGCTGATTGGAGTGCCATTTTTGCTGTATTTCGGCTATTTGGGCGTTCAGCTGCATCAACGCGCGCAGTCAGCAGCTTCGGTGATCGGGCTGTTGATGATTGGCGTTTTCGTTATTCACGCCATGCTGGAATTTCCGCAGAATTATGCCTACTTCCTGCTGCCTGTCGGTTTTATTCTGGGCACAGTGCTGGCGCAAAAACCGGATACGGCTGCGGTTACCCTGACGCCTGTGTTGATGCGTACTGTTTTTATCCTTGGCGTTATATTGCTGGCTGCAATTTACCGGGATTATGATGTGCTGGTGCCTAAACTGGATCAATCCGCGCGTTTTGAAAAAACACCCGAGAAAATCACCCGCAATGACCGCATTTACCTGCTCAGCGAATTTGATCACCGGATTAACTTTATCCGCATGAATCCTTATCAGGACATGAGCAAAGCGCAATTGGATGATATTGAAAAGCTGATCCGAAGCTATCCGACCAACTACAACTTAACCAAGTACGCCAAAATACTGGCCTATAACGGCTATGAAGCAGAAGCCCGGCATCAACTGCAACGGATCAAAATCATTCAGAAGAAAGATTTAAGCTACAGCGATTTAATCAAAGATATGCCTCAAAAATAAAGGCTTCAAAATTCAAGCACAAAAAAGCCTGCATCTCGCAGGCTTTTTTCATACATGGGCTGAATCGGATCAGTCAAATAAGCGGTCAAAGAATGATTTTTTCTTTGGTGACGATTTGCTGTCCTCGCCATCCATAGTTTCCTGCAATTCCTGCAGCAACTCACGCTGACGGGCAGTCAAATGGACAGGCGTTTCCACTACAATACGGCATAGCAAGTCACCCTGCATGCTGGTGCGTACAGGCTTCACCCCTTTGCCGCGCAAACGGAATAATTTTCCAGTTTGCGTACCTTCAGGAATTTTCAGGCTGACGCGGCCGTCTAAAGTCGGTATCTGAATTTCTTTACCCAATGCCGCATCTGCAATGCTGATCGGCACATCCATATACAGGTCTGCGCCATCACGCTGGAAGATTTCGTGCTCGCGCACCACCACTTCCACATACAGGTCGCCTGACTGGCCGTCACGGATCGCTTCGCCTTTGCCGCTTAAGCGTACGCGGTCGCCGTTGTCCACACCCGCTGGAATAGTGACTTCAAGCGTCTGCTGACGGTCAGACACACCTGAACCATGGCATTTATTGCATGGGTTCTTGATGATCTTGCCTTGGCCGCGGCAGGTGCTGCAGGTTTGCTGCACCGAGAAGAAGCCTTGCTGCATGCGCACTTGGCCAGCGCCATGACAGGTTTTACAGGTTTCAACATCATTAGGGCTTTTCGAGCCTTTGCCGTCGCAGGCATCACACGGCGCTGGGGCGGTAAAGGTAATGGTTTTCTTCACGCCTTTAACCGCTTCTTCAAGCGTCAGTTCCATGACATAGCGTAAATCTGAACCTCGGCGCGCGCGCTGCTGTCCGCCGCGGCCGCCGCCGCCGAATGCGCCGCCGAAGATGTCACCGAACTGGCTGAAAATATCTTCTGCGCTGAAGCCGCCGAAACCGCCGCCGGCACCGCCCATGCCGCCTTCAAAGGCCTGATGGCCCATGCGGTCATACATGCTGCGCTTTTCACCGTCAGACAGCACTTCATAAGCTTCAGAGGCTTCTTTGAATTTCTCTTCGGCTTCTGGATTGTCTGGATTGCGGTCTGGATGGAACTTCATCGCCAACTTACGGTAGGCTTTTTTAATTTCATCATCACTAGCGGTTTTAGCGACACCTAAAACCTCATAATAATCACGTTTAGCCATGTCTGGCGATGCTCCTCACGGAATTTAATTAATACTTAACTGCGGTATGAAATTGGGGCCATACCGTTTTTTACAAGGGGGAAGCTGGAAAAAATCTGCTGACTTAAAAAACTGCTTTATTTTTGAAAAATTTAGTGATGCCCTTAATCCAGGCATTCAGTAAATATAAAATGGCGATACAAGAAAAAACCACACCTGCCACAGTACAGCCGGTCACCCATAAATAAGTGTCCCAATAATAGAAAAACAGGGGAATGAACCACAAGGCAGCGAAACACGCCATAATCAGGTAAATGGTCACGGCGCGCATGACCCATAAGGCTTGCGACTGCATCCAGACTTCTGCGGAATCCAACTGGGTAACTTTACGGGCAAACCAATACGCCAAAATGCCGCTGACCACTGTAAACAGCGCAAGAAACATGAAGACATAAGAAATCGCGACATAGCGGCGATACTTGGATAAATTGTCTGTCGTCATGTTCGAATTAACCTCATACGCTGCCCCCAAATCCCTGAATGTGCGCAGCGAATTACTTATTAAAATTATCAATAAAGATTAAGCGCTACTATATTGAAAAAAACAATATTTCGCACCCAATTTTATGAAACTTTTACGAATTCTGCTGAATTTTTTTCACCTTGAACCACTGCGCGTACAATGCGGGCAGGAAAAATAAGGTCAACAGGGTCGCAACAATCAATCCGCCCATAATTGCCACGGCCATGGGGCCGAAGAAAATACTGCGTGACAGCGGAATCATCGCCAGCACAGCCGCCAAGGCGGTCAGCACAATTGGCCGGCAGCGGCGCACTGTGGCATCAATAATGGCATTCCATGGATCATGCCCATCTTGAATGTCCTGCTCAATCTGATCAATCAGAATGAGCGAATTGCGCATAATCATGCCCGATAGCGCGATTGTTCCCAGCATGGCCACAAAGCCAAAAGGCTTGTTGAACAGCAGCAGGAACAGCACCACGCCAATAATCCCCAACGGTGCCGTCAAGAATACGATAAACGTGCGCGACATGCTTTTCAGCTGAATCATCAGCAAAGTCAGCACCACTGCAAGGAAGACCGGCATACCTGCATTGACCGACGTCTGACCGCGGGCAGATTCTTCGACAGTGCCTCCGACTTCCAGCAAATAGCCGCTCGGCAGCTGGCTGCGCAATTCAGCCAATGGTTGAGATAATTCATTGACCACAGTTGCCGGCTGCTGCTTGCTGCGGATATCCGCACGCACCGTAATGGTCGGCAAGCGGTTGCGGTGCCAAATCAGCCCTTCTTCAAAGCCATACTGAATTTTTGCAATTTGCGCCAAAGGCACCGATTCGCCTGATGCAGTGGGCACAGCCAAACTGCTGAGCGAGCCGACATCTACACGCTCGGCCTCATCACCGCGCATGCGGATTTCAATCAAGTCACGCTTTTCACGGAATTGGTTAATAGCCGCACCGCTGATCGAACTGTTCAGAAAGTTTGATAAATCTAAAGTATTGACTCCCATTTGGCGGGCGCGGTCCTGATCAATTTCCAATCGGATCACTTTGCTTGGCTCACCCCAATCCAAATGCACATTGGTAGTATTTGGATTTTCGCTGACTTGCGCCGCTACTTTTTGCGCCCATTCACGCACCTGCCCCAAATCTTCGCCAGACACACGGAACTGCAGCGGATAGCCGACGGGCGGCCCATTTTCCAGCAAAGCCACACGGGTACGCGCTTCCGGCAGCAGCAAGCGGATTTTCTCGCTCAAGGTTTTGCGGATTTCATCCCGGTCATCTAAAGATGAAGCCAAGACCACAAACTGGGCAAAACTGGCTTGCGGCAATTGCTGGTCCAGCGGCAAATAGAAGCGCGGCGAACCCGTACCGACATAGGCCACGAAATTATCAATGCCCTGCTGTTTGGACAGGAAGTTTTCCACTTTGCGCACTGCCGCTTCTGTTGCTTTTAACGATGCGCCCTCTTCCAGCTTGATATCCACCACAATTTCGGCGCGGTTGGATGGCGGGAAAAACTGCTGCGGCACCAGCTTAAACATCAGTACAGACAGCACAAAAATGCCAACTGTCGCGGCAATGACTGTTTTACGGTAAGTGACGCAAGCATCGACCCAGCGTTTGAAACGCTGATAAAACGGCGTCTGATAAGGATCGTGCTGTTCCCCCGCATGATGCACCAGCGGTGCAGGTTCCGGCTGCTTGCGCAGACGCGCCCATAAGCGCTGATACCACGGCGCTTTTTGAATTAGATCTTTATTGAAATCCGGCAGCAGCTTATCGCCCAAATACGGGACAAACAGCACAGCGGCAAACCATGACACAATCAGTGCAATCGTCACGACTTGGAAAATGGAACGGGTGTATTCCCCTGTACTTGACGCGGCCATCGCAATCGGCAAAAAGCCGGCGGCGGTAATCAGCGTACCGGTCAGCATAGGAAAGGCCGTCGTGCGCCATGCATGGCCCGCAGCCTGCAGCCGCGAATAGCCCTGCTCCATTTTAATCGCCATCATTTCCACGGCAATAATGGCATCGTCCACCAGCAGGCCCAGCGCTAAAATCAAAGCGCCTAGGGAAATCTTGTGCAGGCCGACATCAAATAAGTTCATGCCGGCAAAAGTCATGGCCAGCACCAAAGGAATGGAAAACGCCACCACCAGCCCAGTACGGAAACCCAAGGAGAAAAAGCTCACCAGCAGCACGATAATCACCGCTTCTGTCAGCACCTTCATGAACTCATTGACACTGCGTTTGACCGCCACCGGCTGATCCGACACTTTTTGCAGCTTCATGCCCAGCGGCAGCGCTTTCTGCAATGATGCAAATTCAGTTTCCAGATTTTTACCCAGCGCTAAAATATCACCGCCCTTACGCATGGATACCGCAATTCCGATGCCGTTTTCCGCCATAAAACGCATGCGCGGCTGCGCAGGTTCACTGAAGCCGCGGTAAATTTCAGCCACATCGCCCAGCTGAATGGTCTTGCCATTCACCAGCAGCGGCATTTTTTTCAGTTCTTCTACTGTTTGCAGATTGCCGCTGGCGCGGACCTGAATCCGGTCTGAAGCCGTCTCAAAAAAACCTGCGCTGGCCACTGTGTTCTGCTGCTGCAGCGCCTGCTGAATCGCACTGACCGGAATACCCAGCTGCGCGGCTTTGGTATTCGACATTTCAATCCAAATTTTCTGATCCTGCAGGCCAATTAAATCGACCTTGCTGACATCTTTCACCCGCTGCAGCTGAAGCTGCAGGCGGTCGGCATAGTCTTTCAGCGTGGCATAATCAAAATCTTTCCCCGTCAGCACATAAATATTGCCGAAGGTATCGCCAAACTCATCATTGAAAAACGGCCCCTGCACCCCCGCAGGCAACTGATGCTTAATATCATTAACTTTCTTGCGCACTGTATACCAGACATCAGGAATATCCTTTGAACGCAGAGAATCTTTGGCAACAAAAGTCACCATGGATTCCCCCGGCCGCGAATACGCCATGATGCGTTCATACTGCCCTGTCGTCATCAGCTCTTTTTCAATGCGGTCTGTCACCTGCATGGAGACTTCTTTCGCTGTTGCTCCCTGCCAATAGGTCTGAATCACCATCACTTTAAAGGTAAAAGGCGGATCTTCGCTTTGCGACAGTTTGGAATACGACACAATGCCGACAATGCCCAGCAGCAGCATGAAATACAGGACTAAGCCTTTATTTTTCAGCGCCCATTCCGAAAGGTTGAAATTCATGCTTAGCCTCCTGCCTGAATACGCACAGGACGGTTTTCACGGTCAATCGGATGAATTTTCTGCTTTTCGCGCAATAGATGCACCCCGCCGATCACCACATAATCAGACGGCTTCAGTCCGCTGAGCACCGGCACGCTGTCCCGGCCATAAGCGCCAAGCGCCACAGGCACCTTGCGTACAGTATTATCCGGCTGCACGGTCAGGACATAGGCTTGCTGGCCTTGCGCAGATACACTGGACAGCGGCACATTCAGCTGGCCATTTTCGGCATGGCTGAAAAATACCCGCGCGCTTTGCCCCAGCTGAATCTGGGCATTGCCTTCGCGCAGCGCAACTTTCACACTGTAGGTCCGCGACTGATCTGCCGCCGGAGAGATTTCACGCACATAGGCATTCAGCGGCTCATTCGGCTTAGACCATAATGTGACTTTGGCCGGCTGGCCGGCTTTAATTTCAGCGATGGCCTGCTCGGGCACGCCAATGACCACTTCACGCTCGCCATTAATGGCCAGCTGATAAGCGGGCTGGCCAGCAGAAACCACTTGCCCCACTTCAATATTGCGCTCCGTAATCACCCCGCTTTTATTGGCTGTCAGCTGGTTGTACTGAGTCTGATTGCTGCTGACGTCATAGGCGGATTGCGCCTGCTTTAAATTGGCTAAAGCCGCTTTATACTGATTTTCGACAGCATCATATTGCGAACGGCTCACAGCATTGATCGGCAGCAGCTGCTGAAAACGCTTCAATTCCCCTTCAGCTGTTTTGACTGCAGACTGCGCGCTTTCCAGCTGCGCACGATTGGCATTTTTCTGCAGTTCTGCATCTTTTACATCCAAGCGGGCCAGCACCTGACCGACTTTCACCTGATCACCGACATCCGCATAACGCTCCGTAATTTGACCGCCTACACGGAATGCCAAAGCCGTCTGCTGCCGCGCCTGCACATCTCCGGCATAGCTTTTCTGCTCGGCATGCGCGGCAGCCGGCTGGGCCACCATGACCAATGGGACTTCCTGTTCAGTAGACGACTGATTTTTGCTGCATCCCCCTAAGGTCACACCGCAGACAATAATCATGCTGGCAACAGCGGTTTTTATCGTGCTCATGAAGCTCGCTCTTATATCAAAGTAGTTTTTGAGGCAAAATAGGTCTATTAAAAATTGATTGTTTTTTAATTAATAAACCATGCGGTACATTAATTGTTAATTTAAGATAAAATCAATGACCTGAATGACATTTTTGGAATTTTTTTGCACATGAATGCTGGACGTCCAAAAGACTTTGAAAAACGCAAGCGCATCCTGGATGCGGCCAAAATCTTATTTTTAGAGTGCGGCTATCATGGCTGCAGCATGAATAAAATTGCGCAAAAAGCCGATACCACCAAACTGACGGTGTATAACCATTTCCAAGATAAAGACAGCCTGTTTACAGCCGCGATTGCGGAAACCTGCGACAAGCTGATCAGCGCGCAGCCGGTTCATTTGTCAGCAGACAGCAATTTTCTGCAGGCGCTGCAGCATGCCTGTGAACTGTCTTTAAATATTGTCAATTTGCCCGAAGCATTGAAAATGGAATATCTGCTGCTGGAACTGGCTTCGCAGCATAATCCGCTGGCGCAACAGTTCTACAATGCGTCGCATCAGAAACTCTGCGGGCTATGGGAAAATTTCTTTGAACAGGCGATTGCGCTCAAATTTGTCCGTCCGGATGTCCCGCGCACGCAAACCATGCTGATTTTTTCACTGCTGCTGGGCCTGCGCCATCATGAAGTCTTAATGGGCATCCGCACCGTTCCCGATCACGCAGAGCGGCAGCAGATTATTCAGGACAGCATGGCGCTGTTTCTGCTGCGCTATGGAACAGGCGCTATCCCTTAATAAATTTTCCCATGCGGATGAATTTGGCCTAGGTCTTGCTATTTTCTAAGCAAACTGAATCCGACTTTTGTCTGTGCCTGCTTGGATTGTCATTGAATCAGGGTATATTCAAGTCAGAACAACCGGAGAATGCGAAAAAATGATTCAACAAATTGATGCTCCATTACGTGACGATGTACGATTGCTGGGCAACCTGCTGGGCGAAACCCTCAAGCAGCATGCCGGACAAGATTTGTTTAATCAGGTTGAACAGATTCGCGCCCTCGCTAAAGGCGCACGGGACGGGCAAGCCGAAGCTGAAAAGCAGCTGGAACAATTGTTCTTAAGCCTGGAAGATGATGAAATTCTGCCGCTGACCCGCGCGTTTACCCATTTTTTAAACTTTGCCAACATTGCCGAACAGTACCATGTGGTGCGCAGCCGGCGTCAAAGCGAATTTGATGAACAGGCGCCATCGCCTAACCCGCTGGACCACTTATTTCAAAAATTCAAAGACCGCGACATTTCTGCTGAAACGCTGTACCAGCAGATTTGTGAATTAAAAATTGAACTGGTGCTGACCGCGCATCCGACGGAAGTCAGCCGCCGCACGCTCATTCAAAAATATGACGGCATTAATGACTGCCTGTTTAAATTCGATCAGCAGAAGCTGACGCCGCGTGAGCGCCAAGCGGTACTGGATGACTTAAAACAGCTGATCTGCTCTGCATGGCAGACCGATGAAATCCGCCAGCACCGCCCAACGCCGGTCGATGAAGCCAAATGGGGCTTCACCACCATTGAACAGACACTTTGGAATGCCGTACCGAAATTCATGCGTGAATTGGACGGCATGGTGGCAGAACATTGCGGCAAACAGCTGCCGCTGACCATTGCGCCTGTGCGCTTTGCCTCTTGGATGGGCGGTGACCGCGACGGCAACCCGAATGTCACGCACAGCGTGACGCAAGAAGTGCTGTGGCTGTCGCGCTGGAAAGCCGCAGACCTATATGTGCGCGATATTGAAGACCTGCGCTGGGAATTGTCAATAGAGCAGTGCAGCGCAGAACTGCGCGAGGCCTTGGGGCAGGATCATCCTGAACCTTACCGTGAATATTTGCGTGAAACCCGCCAGCGATTGAAGGCTACACGCCATTGGCTGTCAGAAAAACTGCGCGGCGCAGAGGCTGACGACAGCCAAGTGATTAAAAGCAAAGATGAACTGCTGCAGCCATTATTGCTGTGCTACCGCTCACTCATTGCCAGCAACCTGCCTGAAATTGCCAATGGCAAATTGCTGGACTTTATTCACCGCGTCAACTGCTTCGGCATTGAACTGTTAAAACTGGACATCCGTCAGGAATCCGGCCGCCACCGCCAAGCGATTTCTGCCATTACGGAATATCTCGGCCTAGGCAATTTTGAAACATGGACCGAGCAGGCGCGCCAGAACTTCCTGCTGCAGGAGCTGCAAAGCAAGCGCCCGCTGCTGCCGAAACATTTAAATGAGCCGAAGCAAAGCCTGATTGAGCATCCGGATGTGCAGGAGGTCTTTGCCACCATGCGTACTTTGGCGGCTCAGCCTCCTGAAAGCTTAGGCGCATATATCATTTCCATGGCGGAATATCCAAGCGATGTGCTGGCAGTGCTTCTGCTGCAAAAAGAAGCCGGCATTCAGCAGGCGCTGCGCGTGGTGCCGCTGTTTGAAACCCTGAAAGATTTGGATGGCGCATCCGACACCATGAACACCCTGTTTGGCATGCACTGGTACAAGCAGCATATTCAGGGCAAGCATGAAGTGATGATTGGCTACTCCGACTCTGCCAAAGACGCAGGCTTTATGTCGGCCAACTGGGCGCAGTACCGCGCGCAGGAAGAGCTGACCGAAATTGCGAAAAAACACGGCGTGCAATTGACCTTATTCCACGGCCGCGGCGGTTCAATCAGCCGCGGCGGCGCACCGACTCAGCAGGCGCTGTTCTCTCAGCCGCCGGGCTCAATTTCAGGCGCGATCCGCGTCACCGAACAAGGGGAAATGATCCGCTTTAAATTCGGACTGGAAGGCATTGCGCTGCAGAATTTAGAAATTTATACCGCTGCCACTTTAGAAGCGACCCTGCTGCCGCCGCCTGAACCTAAGCAGGAATGGCGCGCGCTGATGCATAAAATGACCGACCTGTCTGTTCAGGTTTACCGTCAGACTGTGCGTGAAAATCCATATTTTGTAAAATACTTGCGTACCGTAACGCCTGAACTGGAGCTGCAAATGCTGCCGCTCGGCTCACGCCCTGCCAAACGCAAAGTCAGCGGCGGCATTGAGTCTTTGCGCGCCATCCCTTGGGTTTTCGCTTGGACACAAATCCGCTTGATGCTTCCCGCATGGCTGGGCACTGGCGCAGCCATCAATCAGGTGCTGGATCAGGGGCAAAAAGCAGTCTTAGAAGAAATGCTGCACGAATGGCCATATTTCCAAACCTTAATCGATATGCTGGAAATGGTGCTGTCTAAATCAGACGGCCATGTGGCGCTGTATTATGAGTCGCACTTAACGCAGGATGAAGACTTAAAAGCCTTGGGTGAAGAGCTGCGCCAGCGTTTAAAAGATGCGGTGCAGACTTTGCTGGCTTTAAAAGGCGAATCCAAGCTGCTCAGCAGCAATGATGTGCTGGACCAGTCGATGAAAGTGCGCAAGCCGTATTTGCTGCCGCTGCACTTGCTGCAGGCAGAACTGATGAAGCGCCGCCGCGCCTATTTAACAGAGCGTCAAGCCGAAAACACTCCTGTTGACCATGCCCTGATGGTCAGTATTGCCGGTATCGCTGCCGGACTGCGCAACACGGGCTGACCGCTTAAAACCTTTCTAAAAGGCATATCTTCAGGATATGCCTTTTTATTGAGCGGTTATTTTAGAATCCACACCTTTAATCATAAGTTAAATCAAAAAAATTTATGAGAGGCCTGGCCTGGGCTTAATCTGATTAACCACTGATTTAATGTGACTTATAAAACAAAAAACATTTACCGTACGGTAAAAAAATAATGAAAAGTCATAGCATTAGTTTTAATCTTTTTTTATTGCAGCGATTAAATCTTCCAAAAAAGAAGCGTATGATGTGCACAATTTAGATTTTGAGTGCTCATTTTATGTCCAATTGGTTTCCCAAATGGCGCCCGTATGAAGGCAGTATTGATGCACGCCCTGTAGGCACCAATGAATATCTGCCGCCCGCGCAAAGTGCTGTATTGGGGATACAGCATGCTTTTGCGATGTTTGGAGCCACGGTTCTTGCGCCATTTTTGATGGGCTTTGATCCGAATTTGGCCATTTTAATGTCAGGCCTCTGCACCATCCTGTTTTTTATTATGACAGGCGGCCGTGTTCCAAGCTATCTGGGTTCAAGCTTCGCTTTTATTGGCGTGGTTATTGCCGCGACAGGTTACGCAGCCTCTGGCACTGGCGCTCCGAATGCCAATATTGCCTTGGCTGCCGGCGGCATTATGGCCTGCGGTATTTTATATGCGATTTTCGGCTTCATTGTCATGGCGACCGGTACCCGCTGGATTGAAAAACTGATGCCGCCGGTTGTGACTGGCGCTGTCGTGATGATTATTGGCTTAAATCTTGCGCCTGTAACGGTAAAAGGCGTGATGGGCAACAGCTTCAATATGTGGATGTCACTGGTGACTGTGATGTGCATGGGCTCCATTGCCGTGTTCACTAAAGGCTTGTTGCAGCGCCTGCTGCTGCTGGTCGGCCTGCTGCTGGCATATTTGATTTATTACATTGTTTCCAACGTGATGGGTTACGGCACGCCAATTAATTTCACGCCGATTCAGCAAGCCGCTTGGTTTGGCGTTCCGCATTTCCATGCGCCTGAATTCAACGTCAATGCCATGCTGATTATTGCCCCGATCGCCCTGATTTTAGTGGCGGAAAACTTGGGCCATATTAAAGCAGTCAGCGCAATGACCGGTGAAAACCTCGATCCGCATATTGGCAAAGCCTTTGTGGCAGACGGTGTAGCGACCACCCTTTCAGGTGCTGTCGGCGGCCCAGGCATGACGACTTATGGCGAAAACATTGGCGTCATGGCGGTCACCCGCGTCTATTCAACCATCATCTTTGTGGTAGCGGGCGTGTTTGCCGTTTTCTTAGGCCTATCGCCAAAATTCGGTGCCATTATCCATACCATTCCTAGCGCGATTTTAACCGGCGCATCCATTATTGTGTTCGGCTTAATCACCATTGCCGGGGCAAAAATCTGGATTGAAAATAAAGTCGATTTCTCTAAAAATAAAAACCTGATGGTGGCTGCCGTGACCATTATTCTAGGCACAGGCGACTTTGCGCTGCAATTCGGCAATTTCAATCTGGGCGGCATTGGCACCGCTACTTTCGCGGCTTTAATCTTAAACTGGTTCTTCAGCTTAGGGGATAAATCAGAATAATCTGATGCCTTGAAAAATTGACAGCAGCCCTCGGGCTGCTTTTTTTTGGCTTTATCTTTTATGCAATTGATGCCTTTAATTTTTTCTATAATTGAGCGGCATATTTTAAGTCTGAAGATTTTGGGTAAAATAAAGCCTTCTGATAAGAGCACGCATGTATGCGCTTAGATCTGTTTGACCTGCAGCTGGTGTTGAATATTGTGGAAACCGGCAGTCTGACCAAAGGCGCTGAACGCTCTGCAATTTCACTGCAAGCCTGCAGTGAACGCATTAAAAAACTGGAGCAGCGCTATGCGGTCAGTCTGTTTACCCGTCATGCTTCGGGGGTCAAACTCACTTTAGCCGGGCAAACGCTAACCGAGCATGCACAGCAGATGCTTAAACAGGGCCGCCAGCTGGAACAAGCCATGGCGCCCTTTGCTGCAGGCCTCAATTCCAATATGGTGCTATGGTGCAATTCATCTGCGCAAAGTGAATACCTGCCCCAGTTGCTGCCGCAATATTTAATGCAGAATCCCAATGTTCAAATTGAACTGAAAGAAGCCGAATCCAATGAAATTATCGCGGCCATTGAACAAGGCACAGCGCAGCTGGGACTGATTTCGGGCTTTTTTAAATCCAGCCGCCTGCAGACACTGGAATTTGCCGATGATCCTTTGGTCCTGATTTGCCCGCAAACACATGCGCTGGCAGGCCATGCTCCGATACAGCTGGCCCAGACGCTGGCTTATCCCTTTGTCGGGCTGATGCAATATCATTCCCTGCAGCAGTCCATTGAAACGCAAGCCAGACTTTTGGGCTGCAGCATTCAATACCGCTTGCGCTTGCCCAACTTTGCCGCCATTGCGCAGGTGGTCGCCAATGGGGTAGGAATTGCGATTATGCCTAAGCGGGCAGCCCTTCGCCTGCAGGCACTGTATGCCTTTCATTTTGTCGATTTAACTGGCGATTGGGCCAACCGCAAACTGCTGCTGACGGCCCGAAGCTTTGATGGATTAGCTTTGGCCTATCAGCATTTCAGCCAATTTCTGATTGCGCAGCATCACACCTTGCAGCGCAATTAAATCCAGCCAAACTGATGCAGCGCCATGTAGCTGCCCAGAGCAATTAATCCGGCAAAAAATACTTTACGGAACTTTTGTTCCGGTATGCGGTAACGGATTTTCTTGCCCGCCCACATCCCGATCAAGGCCGGAAATAAAGCAATCAAGGACATCTGATAATCCAAAGGCAGATTATCCACAGGATTTTGTTGCAGAAAAACGGCAAGGCAGATGGTTGATGTGGTAAACGCCAAGCCCAGCGCCTGCACCAAATCATCCCGCTTCAGCTGCAGCCCCTGCAAATAAGGCACTACAGGAATCACCACCACGCCTGTCGCCACCGTCAGCGCGCCGCCCAGATAACCGATAATAGGAGACAGCCATTTTTCATGGGCCGCAAAATTCGGCAGGCTTTTGGCGCATAGGCCATATAAGCCATACAGCGCCAGCATGCTTCCCAGCAGCGCCTCACTTTTAAACTGGCCATGGCCCAAAGTTGGGAAAATGCTCCAGATCGACCCTGCGATAATCCCCAGCAGCAGCGGCCAAAAACGGCGGATCAGCTGCAGTACGCGGCCTTCTGCAAACAGCTGCCAAAAGTTGGTCACCATGGAAGGCACGATCAGCAGCGTGGCTGCTTGAAATGGACTGATCACCATGGTCAGCAGCCCCATTGCAACTGCAGGCAAGCCTAAACCAATGGTGCCCTTAATCATGCCGGCAACTGCAAATACCGCGATAACAAACCAGATCATGTGTTCACTCAAATATTCTTTAGCGCTATGGTAAAAAATTCTGCTGGGCTGAAATATCACTGTTTTTCGAATCAAGCCTCAATCAAATATTGAGGCTCTTGCGGTATAAAAAAAGCGCCAGCTGCTGGCGCTTTCAACTGCATTTTCTATCGTTCAATACACATCACGGCGGTAGCGCTGCTGCAAGCGCAACTGCTCAAATGCAGCTTCGCCCAAAATCTCAGTCAGCGCATCATCCACGCCTTGCGCCATGCCATGCAGGCTGCCGCACAGATAAATATAAGCGCCCTGATTCACCCATTCGCACAGCTGTTGCGCTTTTTCTGCCAGAAGATGCTGCACATACTTTTTAGGCAAATGATCGCGTGAAAAAACCGTATCCAGCGTATGCAGAACACCGCTGTCTTTCCAGTCTGAAAGCTGCTGCTCAAAAAGAAAATCGAACTGCTGCTGGCGTTCGCCAAAAATCAGCCAGTTTTGCTGGAAGCCCCATGCTTGGCGCTGCTGCAGATGTCCCATCAGCCCCGCAATACCGGAACCATTTCCAATAAAAATCACTGGCTTATCAATTTTTTCTAAATGAAATGCCGGATTTTTCCGGATATGCGCCGTAATGCTTCCACCTAAAGACGCCCGCGCAGTCAGCCAGCCTGAACCGACACCTAAATCCTGTGCGGCGACGTGCTGACGCACCACCAATTCCAGCTGATTTTGCTCAGGAATCGAAGCGATTGAATAATCCCTTAACGGCAGCGGCTCAAAGCGCGAAATCCACTGCATAAAGCGTTCATTCTGCTGGCGTAAAGGCGGCTGACGCAGATTCTTCAGCTTGAGGGCATGGCTGGCCTGCGCCTGATCCGAATCAGCTGGATGCTGCTCTAAAAAGCGCTGAATCTCTGTGCCGGCGTTTGCGCTTTGCACTTCAAGAATATCCCCGGAATGCCACTGCTGATTTTGCACAGACAGGATGACGCGGTACATGGGACCGCCGCAGCTGCCGGGGTTCAGCAGCTGCCTATCTATCAAGCGGAAATCTGTCCAGCGCTTATCCTCATGTGCCATATCCAGCTGCAGGCCCGTCACTTGCTCAAGATGATGTGTCCAAATGTTCAAATCTGCTGCTGAGGACTGATCAACACAGACCAAATCAAACCACGGCTGCGCATTCTGCTTCAGCAGCCATGCATTCAGCGCCTGTCCAAAATGGCAAAAATTGACATAGCGCCGGTCGCCAAATGCCAGAATGGCATACGACATGTGAGCAAAATCAAAAGATTGATGCAGCATCTGCTGCTGAAAAAGCTGCGCTGTATCGGGCGCATCGCCTTCACCATAGGTGCTGACCATCCAAAGCACTTTAGACGCCTGCTGAAGATGGGCCGGTTTCAGTTCCTGAATATTTAAGCTTTCAGCGCACGCGCCGGCCTGCTGCAAGCGCAGCGCGGTTTGCTGCGCATACTGCTCGGCCTGCCCTGACTGGCTGGCATAAATAATCAGATAGGCTTGCGGGTTTATATCCTGCCGACTGCGGCGGCTTGAGGCCCGCTTCGCAAAAAATAGCCACACTAAAACCAACAAATGAATGAAAAGCAAAACCGCAAAAATGCTCAGGAGCAAGGCTGCTGCAGATGTCATGATAAATGCCTATACAGCCGACCAAATCAGCGCAATCAATACGGCCAGGCTGGCTGCCGTCAGCAATAGATGCGTTACTAAGCGGGACTTGATGCTTAAGAATAAAATATAGCCTGCCAGTGACAGCGCCAAAATCAACACGGCACTGATGTCAATCAGCCAGCGCCATGCGGTGCCTGAATTCTTGCCGCGATGCAGATCATTGATCAGCGACACAGCAGATGCCGGTTTTTGCGTAATCTCCACTTCACCCGTATCCAGTAAAGCCCAAATGTCGGTCGAACCTGCAGGGCTTTCCAAGCGGATCATGACTTCACCATCTATAACTTCACTGCTTTGGTAACGCCCGACCACAGTTTCTTTTTGGCGGATATAGTCAAGCAGCGCATTGGAAGGGTTTTCCTGCTTCTGCGCTGCCTGAAGCAGATTTTCAGGAAGCTGGATTTTGACAGTTTTTTCATCTTTGGCCGGATCAAACCATTCAGGATGATTGAGGAACAGCCCGGTCAAGGAGAAAAAGACAAGCACAATAAATGCGAATGCGGATAGCCAGCCATGCACATAGCGTGCATGGCGGTAAAAATCACGGCGTTGGTACACAGTTTAGACCTTAATGAACCATGAAAGGGATCAATGGATTTTTTGGAAATTCATTTTAACGCTGCCAATTTCAGTTTGCGCCGGCAGGCTTTGGCTCGAAGCTTTCGCTTTCACATCAAGATTCATCATTTGATAAGAGTGATCACCATGTTCGCGGGCCGTTTCAATATGCACAATATATTGGCCGGCCGCGACAGCTTTACCGCTGTCGTCTTTACCGTCCCAGACAATTTTGTACTGGCCCGGCTGGCGTGACGGCTTAGCGACTGCATCCAATTTTTCCATTTGACGGCCGTAGCGGCGCCACCAGACATAGTTCGAGTTAATCCATTTTTCATCTTTCCCCCAAACTGCAAGGGTTCTGACTAATTTTTTATCGGCATCCGTCACCCAGACCGAGACATACGGCGCGCGGTATTTTTCCACATTGATTTTCGGAATCATGACGTCAATAGCCGCTTGATAGCCGGACGGCCATTTGGCAGATGAAGCGCTGGCGACCGCCCGCATTTCAGGCTGCGCCGCTGAAGCTTGCAATAAGCCGTTCCAGCCCGCGCTTTGATAAGCCGCGCCGTTGCTCATGGTCAATTTCGCTTCATAGCCGGCCAAAGCTTCAATGAGCGCCAAGCCTTCTGCCGGCGGCATAGCGGCTAAAGCGGTTGCTAAAGCATCTGCATCCGCCGCGCAGGTTCCCACGACCACGCATTGCTCAACCTGCTGCAAAGGCATGCCTGTTTTCGGATCCAGCAAATGCGATTGGCCTGCCAATGTGCGATAGCCTTGACCGCTGAACGCCACGGCTTGGTCCTTTAATTTCAGCACCTCTGTCGGCACCGCAAGATCATGATGATTGAAGGCATCCTGCACGCCGATGCTCCAGCCGTCTTTTTGCGGCGCGCTGCCCCAGACACGGATATCGCCGCCAATATCAATCAGCAGGCCTTCAGCTGCCGGAACTTTGTTCCGGGCGGCCATCATAGCGCGGTCAATGATGTAGCCTTTGGCATAGGCATCCGGCGCGAAAGACACTGCAGCATCCATCTTGATCTGCTGTGCAGACTCATCCATTGCCACACTGTCAGGCTTTAACAGATTCAGCACCTGCGCATGCGTAGCGGTATCCAAATCGACAATGCCTTGCGACTTTTCCCATAAGCCGATCAATTGGCCCAGACGCGCATCAAACGCGCCGCAGGTTGTATCTCGCCACGCTTCACAGGCGGCAATCACGTCAAAAAGCTCAGGAGAAACAGCGCCTGCTTTGTTTTTATTGAGGGCAGAAATTTCACTGTCATCACGCCAAATCGACAGCTTTTGCTCCAGCTGGGCGATTTCGGCCTGAATCGCGTCCAATGCTGATTTCGCATCAGCTTTAGACACGCCGGTCACCACAACATCCAAAGATGTACCCAGCACATAATCACGGTGGAAACGGTGCGCTTGCACGGTTTCCTGTTCCAGCTGCGCATGCTTAGCCTGAGGTTCAGCAGCCTGCAGGCTTAATGGAGAAATCAGCGCCAGCGCCACAACCAACGGCGTTAGACGGAATGCTGTCCGTGCAGGCTCAAGTTTTTTTGCAGTAAATGACACACTGATTCTCCAGAATATTTTGTAGAATTTTATTGATAATGATAGTAGTTATCAAGTAGATTACAACCGATAATTTCGATCTAAATTTGGAGTATGGTTCAATGAATCATTGGTTAAAAATAGCTTTGCTCTCTTCTTTGCCGGTTTTGAGCCATGCACATACAGTCAGCCCTTTTATTTTGCCTGATGCCTTTGATGTGAGCGGCGCAAATGTCAGCTTTCAAAGCGCCATGACCGTTGAAAAATTTTTCGTTCCAAGCAATAACTTCAAAACCAGCTACCTCATTACGCAGCCCAATGGCCAGCAGCTGCCGATTGAAGCAGCCGCTTCGTTAAAGCGCTTTAATGTTGCGGAAATTGAAACTGCAGAAGACGGCACTTACCGTATCCAGACCAAAGATGCTGTCGGCAACAGCGGCAAATACGCATTGATTGATGGCCGCTGGCTGCGTGTCCGCCCTGTCCGTGCGCCAATGCCAGCGAATGCGCAAAAAGCGCCTGAAGCGCCAACACCTGCTGATGCCGCGAAAGCTCCCACCAGCGCGCAGCCGCCCCGCATGATTGCCGCAGATCAAGTGCCTGCAAATGCGCAGGCCTTGGAAGTTAAAAATATCTTTATTGCTGAAACCTACATTACAAAAGGCAAGCCTAGCGCAATTCCAGCGCCGTCAAATAAAGGTTTCGAGCTTAAACTGCTGACGCACCCAAGCGAACTCTATGCCGGTGAAGCATTAAAAGCGCAATTCCTATTCAACGGCAAAGCTGTTCCAAATTTAGATGTGGAAGTCTTCAAAGGCGCAGGCAGTTTAGATGCTGAAAAAACCAAAGAGCTTCCTGCAATCAAATCGAATGCGAAAGGTGAAATTGCAGTGAAATTTGAAAAAGCGGGGATTTATTTAATTACCGCAGCTTATCCAGAAGCGAATCCGGACAATACTAAAAAACCGCAAGCTGAATCATTGACTTATGGCTTGACTGTAGAAGTAGCTGAATAACGTTTACAGCCGTTGCCGCATAAAAAAAGCTCCTGCAGAGGAGCTTTTTTTTGTTTTGAGCGCCGAATTAAGGCCGGATTTCTTTCAGCTCGCGGCGGATGAAATGCTGAATCATTTCGCGATAAATCTGCTCCACCAAATCCGGGTCTGTCCCTTTTGCTTCAGCTGCTGAACGCACCTTTTTAATGACCTCATCCACCCGTTCCGGTGACTGAACATCTTGAACTGTGCGTTTGAAGCGCACAGCCTGATCCACATAAAATTGGCGCGCCGCAATCAATTCAATCAGCGCTTCGTCAATCGTGTCTATTTGCGCGCGGGCTTGTTCTAAAGATTCAACTTTATCTTTGTTCATGTGGCTTCTGTTCACTGTCAGCGGTGTTTTCACTTTTATACTTCTCTTCTAACACATTACTGAAAATACTTTCAATCATCCAAACACGGTATAGGCTGTTAAATACATAGCTTTGACCGTCAATGCGCAGCTCCAGCACTGGAAAATCAGGCTGTGACTTCATTTCACAATGCATATCATTTTCTTTCAGCAGCCCTTCCACATCCGACTCGGTCAAGTCGGCAATATCCAAGTCCTGCTGTACCTGCTGAAAATGCGCCTTAAAGGATAAGTCTCTGCCCTTGGTCCACACCGCCTGCAAAATCTCATACATCGCTTCTATGCGCTGCTCTTCCGGCATGCTGTAATACAGCTGCGCCATCTTCTGAGTGGCCGCTTCTGTCGGGCGGCAAAATGGGGTAAACGCCACCTCTGTCCGCTTGGACAGGCGGTTGGCCAGACTCCAGTCAAAAAAATCACGGCCATGATAGCTGAGCGGGTAAACATTCAGCTGGATATTGTAAAAATCCGCCAGCTCTTCCTTGATATACGCCAGCAGCAGCCATGAAATCGGGTCTTCCAGCGCAATATACAAATCCAGTTCTGGATCCAGCGCCTGAATTTCATTCAGCTCTTCTGCATCACTGATGAGATGCTCACGCCATTCGATATGATTGATCAGGAAAATAGGATTATCCGTCAGCAGCTTCTGCTGTTTTAAACGGCGGGTTAAGCGCAGCAGATCATCCACTGCTGAGTATTTCCGTTCACCGAACTCGAAGTAGCTGGCCAGCACAGGCGTTTCGCTGAAAATACGCTCCGGAAAATTTTGCGGCTGATGATGGCGGCTGGCCATGGCGTGCAAGGTGCGCAATTTTCCATACTGTTTCTGCCACAGCATATGGAACACGTCTTCCAGCAAATATAAAAAATCCTGCCCGCGCAAAGGGGTATTTTTAAGAATCGTTTCAGCCTGATGCAAGGCTTCGGCTGTCGGCTGTTCGGGGGTGTCATGAAAACTGAAGCGATGCTGTTTGGATAGAATTTTGGCATCGTTTAAACAGTACTGCTGCCATTCTACGGCAGACATATGATTTGGCGGCTCGCCGCTTTGATTGGAAATATGAACTTTTAAGGGCTTCAGTTCATCACTGAGGATTTCTTCCAGCTGAGGCAGCTGCTGGGCGGCTAAGTAGCTGTAAACATCATCTAAGCGCAGATAAATACTTAAACCTTGTTCCGTGGGTAACACCGCTTGACGAGTCGGTTTTTGATAAAACCAGCTCGATCGGATTGGATCAAACCAACGGCGTAACAGTGACATGAGATCAGCCTCGAAAAAAAACCCTTGTGTGCTACAAGGGTTTATAACAATTTGTTAGGGAATGATCAATTATACATCTAAATTGAGATCCGTAACTGCTCCTTTTTCAGCGCCTGTCGTCAATTTAGCAAACTTCGCCAAAGCTCCGTAGCGGTAGTTCGGTTCAGGTTTGATCCATGCCGCCTTACGCGCCGCCAGTTCGTCATCGGAAATATGCAGTGTCATTTCACGGGTTTCGGCATTAATAGAAATTTTATCGCCATTTTTAACCAAGCCGATCGGCCCGCCTTCATAGGCTTCAGGCGTCACATGGCCGATCACAAAGCCATGGCTGCCGCCAGAGAAGCGGCCGTCGGTGAGCAGCGCCACTGATTTTCCTAAACCTTTGCCAATAATCGCTGAAGTCGGCTTGAGCATTTCCGGCATGCCCGGCCCGCCTTTCGGCCCTTCACCGCGAATCACCACCACTTCGCCTTCCTGCACTTCACCGTCCAGAATGCCGCGCATGGCGCCAATTTCACCTTCAAATACCCGCGCCGGCCCTTCAAAATACAGCCCTTCTTTACCGGTGATTTTCGCCACGGCGCCTGTTGGCGACAAATTGCCTTTCAATACCACCAAATGAGAGTCTTTTTTGATTGGCGCGTCAAAAGGCAGAATGATTTGCTGCCCTTCCGGATAGTCTTCGACATCGGCTAAATTTTCCGCCAGGGTTTTGCCCGTCACAGTTAAGCATGAACCGTCCAGCATGCCGGCGTTCAGCATCCGCTTCATCAGCGGCTGAATGCCGCCGATCGCAATCAGTTCAGACATCAGGTATTTCCCTGATGGACGCACATCCGCGACGACAGGAATATCTTTGCCGATTCGGACAAAATCATCCAAAGACAGCTCTACCCCGGCGGTATGCGCCATTGCCAATAAATGCAGCACCCCATTGGTTGACCCGCCCAGCGCGATCAATACTTTAATGGAGTTTTCAAAAGCCGCCTTGGTCATGATGTCACGCGGCTTAATGTCCAGACGGAGCAAATTCATCACTGCTTCGCCGGCGCGCATGCAGTCAATTTTTTTCTCTTCTGAAACTGCTTCCTGAGCCGACGAACCCGGCAAGCTCATGCCTAAGGCTTCAATCGCAGAAGCCATCGAGTTGGCGGTATACATTCCGCCGCATGAACCCGGCCCCGGCAGCGCGACTTCTTCAATTTGCTTGACTTGGATCTCGTTAATTTCGCCTTTGGCGTGCTGCCCGACGGCTTCAAACACTGAAATCATATCGGTATGGCCTGCACCCGGTTTAATGGTGCCGCCATAAATAAATAAGCCGGGGCGGTTTAAACGGGCCAGCCCCATAATGCAGCCGGGCATATTCTTGTCACAGCCGCCAATCGCAATTACGCCGTCATAGGCTTGACAGCCCACCACTGCTTCAATGGAATCGGCAATAATTTCACGTGAAACCAGTGAGTATTTCATGCCTTCCGTGCCATTCGAGATGCCGTCTGAAATCGTAATGGTATTGAAAATAATGCCTTTGCCATTCGCCGCATTAACGCCTTTTTCGACTTCGCGCGCCAAACCGTCGATATGCATATTGCAGGGTGTTACATTAGCCCAAGTCGAGGCAATGCCAATAAATGGACGGGTAAAATCTGCATCGTTAAAACCCGTAGCGCGCATCATGGAACGCGCCGGCGCATTTTCAATCCCTTCGTAGACAGGTGCTGAATGTTCACGGATATTGTCTTTACTCATTATTTTGTTCCTTGGCGATGACTGATTGTAAGCTTCAGCCTTTGGCGAATTCTTTTAATTGATTGTATAGAAAGCAAGCTGCACATAAAAGTGAAATGGATGTTTAATCTGCGCTGCTGTTTTTTATCAAAGCGGACAAAAATTTAGATCATTATTTAATGATTCAGACAAAAAAAGCGCTCCATCCGGAGCGCTTTTTTAGATTTGAAATCTTAAAATTTAAATATCACGCACCGCGCCTTTTGAAGCGCTGGTCGTGTGCATCGCATAGGCTTTTAGTGCCTTCGATACTTTACGCGGGCGCTCTTCAGCAGGATGCCAGCCCTTGGCTTCCTGCACTTCGCGGCGCGCAGCCATGGTCGCTTCATCGACCGCCAAATGAATGGTGCGGTTTGGAATATCAATCTCGATACGGTCGCCATCTTCAACCAAACCGATTGCACCGCCTTCGGCTGCTTCTGGTGAAACGTGGCCAATAGAAAGGCCTGACGAACCGCCAGAGAAACGGCCATCTGTCAACAATGCGCAGTCTTTACCTAAGCCTTTCGATTTCAAGTAGCTGGTTGGATACAGCATTTCTTGCATGCCCGGGCCGCCGCGCGGGCCTTCATAGCGGATCACAACCACATCACCCGCTTTAATGCCCCCACCTAGAATGCTTTCTACTGCGGCATCTTGGCTTTCAAAGACACGTGCTGTACCGTTGAATTTCAGAATTGAGTCGTCAACGCCGGCAGTTTTTACAATACAGCCTTCCAGTGCGATGTTGCCGTAAAGCACCGCCAAACCGCCGTCCTGAGAGAAGGCATTAGCCGCATTACGGATTACGCCATTATCACGGTCACCGTCTAAGCGTGAGTAATAACGGTCCTGCGAGAATGCTGTTTGTGTCGGTACGCCGCCTGGTGCAGATTTGAAGAATTTATAGACGTCTTCATCTTCGGTACGGATGATGTCCCATTTATCCAGCGCATCTTTTAATGTTGCTTCATGAACAGTAGGTACTGAGGTATCCAATAGGCCTGCGCGGTCTAGTTCACCTAAAATTGACATGATGCCGCCGGCACGGTGCACATCTTCCATATGCACGTCTTGCTTCGCAGGCGCAACTTTACACAGCACAGGCACGTTACGCGACAAACGGTCAATGTCTGTCATGGTGAAATCAACTTCGGCTTCGTGCGCAGCAGCCAGCAAATGCAGCACCGTATTGGTTGAACCGCCCATTGAAATGTCTAAGGTCATGGCATTTTCAAACGCCGCTTTGGTCGCGATTGAACGCGGCAGCAGACTGTAATCGTTTTGCTCATAATGACGTTTGGTAATTTCAACGATAAGCTGTCCCGCACGCTCAAATAATTTTTTACGGTTGGCATGCGTTGCCAGTGTAGAACCATTGCCCGGCAAAGACAGACCCAATGCTTCTGTTAAACAGTTCATGGAGTTTGCAGTGAACATGCCTGAACATGAACCGCAGGTTGGACATGCAGAGCGCTCATACGCAGCCACTTCTTCATCTGTGAAACTGTCATCAGCAGCCACAACCATGGCATCAACAAGGTCGATCGCATGTTCATTGCCGCGGATTTTCACTTTGCCCGCTTCCATTGGGCCGCCTGAAACAAACACCACAGGAATGTTCAAACGCATAGATGCCATCAGCATGCCCGGTGTGATTTTATCACAGTTTGAAATACACACCATGGCATCTGCACAGTGCGCATTGACCATGTATTCCACTGAGTCAGCAATTAAGTCACGTGAAGGCAGTGAATACAGCATGCCGTCATGACCCATGGCAATCCCGTCATCGACAGCAATGGTGTTGAATTCTTTTGCGACACCGCCCGCCTGCTCAATTTGACGCGCCACGAGTTGGCCTAAGTCTTTCAGATGGACGTGACCCGGCACAAACTGGGTGAATGAGTTGACCACCGCAATAATCGGTTTACCGAAGTCTTCATCTTTCATACCAGTCGCACGCCATAAACCGCGTGCGCCAGCCATATTTCTTCCGTGTGTCGATGTTTTTGAACGATAGTCAGGCATTGTATTTTTCCAACAAAGTTTGAGCTTGAAATGAATCCTGAAGATTCATTCTGGCTAAATCATACTGATGATGAGTGTTAAATCGGCCGAATCAACCTATCATACTGCAAGCAATTGATTTACAAGACAGTCTTTTCTGCTCTTTAATGCAGGCAGAAATATCTACGGATAGGTCTGGATGATCTGACAATAAAAATCTCTTAATGAAATCTACTATACCGCCATCACTGATCAGACAATACAAAACTTTCATGAATAATTTTTAAATTTTATATAAATATAATTTATTTAAATTGAGGAAATTTAAAATCTTGAGTTATAAAAGGGCCTCCATAAAGGAGGCCCTTAATCTTTATTTTTGTTTAATTAGATATAATCCAAGACATTGTTTGCCTTCCAAGTCTGTACACAATTCAGCAGTTTTCGCGGAAATCCATTTCAAACCTAGGTTAATTTGTTTCTGACTATAATCAACCGCCTGACTACCGCAGCCTGCTTTTTTGTTGTCTGAGTTCACACTCATTGCAAAAACATCAATCTGTTTTGGATCTTGGGTACGAGTTACAGAAAACTCACCCGTCATTTTTTTTTGCTTCGCTCTATATTCCACTTTTGAAGGTTGAATAAACTGATAGCTTTCTGTACATTGAGTTTTTGCATTATACACTGTCCAAGTCCCCCAAAAATCTTTTTGCAAGTCAACTTGGGTTTTATCAAATGCTTGAGCGGATAAGGCATAAGCACTTGCAAGCATAAAACAGGATATTTTTTTCAACATTGCTGATCTTCCGTTCGGAAAAAATTGAAATATGCAACCAGCTTATCTGTACTGCATATTGTTTTAAAAATTAAACTATTACCAATTTACATTGACACGACGGTTAGGCGCTAAACACTGCACAGTAACAGCCGATTTTGTTTGCCCATCGCACTCTTTATATAAACGTGTCATGCCATTTGCATCGACTTTAATATAATTTGCATCAATACCATACTGCGTCAGCATATAAGCCACTGTATTTGCCCGTTGAGCTGAAAGAGCTTGATTATAATTAAAATTACCTAATTTATCAGTGAAGCCTGTCACTGTAACATGACGGCTACCAGATGATTTTATAGCAGTGGCAATATCTTCAACCCGACTAAAACTTCGATCAATCGCTTCGGGATCATGTCGATCAAAAGCAAACAATACACTGGCTTGAGCCGCTTGCGCATTTAAACCGCCAGCCACTAACGCATGTTTATCTGTCTCCATAGGCTCATTATTTACACCATATTGCACCAAACCTTGACAGGCTTCCCCTTTCCAATAATAAGCTTGTGCAAGGTAGTTTTTATCGAAGTCTATACGTAATTGGCAACGCTTGTAATTTTGAGTCTCAGGTACACGAATATCCAATACATAATTCCATTCGCGCACAAAAAACAGGCCTTCATTAAATTGCGGATGGCCTAAAATATAGCGAATTTGATCTTTAGTTAAACTAACATCGAGGCGTTTAACCTGATCATATTCATAACGGTGTACTTGGTCTAAGTAGCTTTTTTTCACATCTGGAAAATGAATCGAATCATCCGCCATTTGCAAGTTTAACTGTTCAGCTGCCGATACAGATGTGGTGCATGCTAGACCCACGATTGCCGAGCCCAAAAGGCCTTTTAACATTGTGTTCATTGTCATCTCAATCTTAATTTAAAAATAAAAGAAAAAGAGAGAGAAAGAGCCTTGCCCTTTCTCACCCAGCATGTTGATTAATCAATTACACCACTGATACCAACACGAACACTTGGATCACCGGTAGAACCTGATGCAACACCACCTGTCAATGACCAACGGCCATTATCGGCAGTTTTTCTTAAAGTTACCCCGATTGCATTTTCGCCGCCATGATAAGCAGCACCAGCAGCGTAGGTATATTTACCCGGTACATACGGTGCATTTTCTAAGGCCATAGCTGCCGCAATACCTGCATTAGCTTTTTTCTCGACATCATCAATACGTTTATTCGTCGTTTGGAAAGCTTGCTGCAATTGGTCACCTAAATTAGTGATTCGGTTACCTAATGCCTGATCTGCTTGGTTCAATGCACCTAATGCGTCACCAACGTTATTATATTTTTCACCATTCACTTCATAATTTGGCGCATCAAAACTTTGCGTAATATTGTTATAACCAGCCCCGCCACCTAAGTATTGTGCCAATTGTCCCATATTAACTGCATCACTATTTTGAACACCATTACTCACATTGCTCACGGCTTTATTGCCAGCATCAATACCAGATGCCGTCATGGATGGGCCATCTTTAATACTTACACCATTGTTATCAATAGTGGTATTGCCTGCAACAACTTTATCAGCATTCACGGTACCTGCATTAATTTCATTAGCAGTTACACTGTTCAACTTAATATCATCTTGCGTTGATACAACATAGTTGGTGCTGCCATCATTATTCTGGGTGGTTTCAACTTTAATATTATTACCCGCTTCAACAGTTGACTTTGCAGCAGCAGCATTTTTATTCACAGCAGCAATTGCATCATTGATGTTAGTTTCACCAGTACCACCAATGTTATTTAAATTACCATTAGCATCATATGCACCTGCCCCCATCATGTCGTGAATTTGACCGCCATTGATAGCATCTTGAGATCCTGCCGCAATTTGACCATCTGCAACATTGGTAATTTGCTTATTACCTGCATCAATACCGTTATTAGTAACACTTGGACCACCATCGATAGTTAATCCATTGTTATCAATCTTAGTATCACCAATGGTCATACTACCATCTTTGCCTAAATTCTGGTCTTTATTCAAATTAACAGTTACATTGCTGCCATCATTACTAATGCTGACATTGCGATCTGTATTACCAAAATTAACTGTATCAGTAGGTTTCACATTCGTTGCGGCACCGCCATTTGTACTTAAATTCCAACCTTTATTCGCTTGATCTGCTGAATCTTTGATTGAACTAATTGCATCATTAATGGTGTTTTGGCCCGTACCGCCAATGTTACTCACCACAATGTCGCCTTGACCATTCACTGTAGCATTGCCGCCAATTACATTTGATACATTATCCTGAGCGTTATATAGCTGACTGCCATTCACTGCATCTGTAGACGTTGAATTAACATCCCCTGCTTTAACATTGGTAATTTTCTGACTGCCCGCATTAATGCCGGTTTTACCAATGCTCGGCGTATTCGCAAGTGCAGTACCTGTACTGTCTACAAAGCTTAAACCTGAACTATTAATAACGGTGCCACCTGCATTGACACTGCCATTAGTGCCCAAATCTATTTTTTCAGCAAGGCGAATATCCAGCTGATTGGTACCATTTGCAACAACCCCAATATTACCAGTGGTAAGTGTCCCTGTAGCTCCACCTTTGATATTCAGCGTTTCACCAAGTTTACGAGATGCTGTACCGCTATCGCCAGCAAAGCCTAGCGGTTGATTCACTGCTTTATCTAATGCCGCTAAAGCATCACCTACATTGCTAACTGTAGATTTTGTTCCACTTCCAGCAGGATTAGTAGTAACAGTGTAACTAGGTAAAGAAATTCCACCGTCAGCTTGATTTGCAGCTGCCCCGCCACCTAAAGCTTGTGCTGTTTTATTGGCCAAATTGGCTAATTCTTCATTGGTTTGGAAAAGCTGGCTTCCATTAATGGCGTCAGTACTTGTACCAGACACGCGGCCTGCAGCGACATTAATAATTTGACGCTCATTCCCCACACTTCCCACGCTTACAGTTGATGTCGGATTTATGCCGGCATAATAATAGTCTTTACCATTAATTGTTGCTTTTTCTGTTGGGTTCGCAACTCCAGAAATAGAACCGCTGCCTAAGGCAACTGCGCTTGTATGCGTTACAGTTGCACCAGTACCTAAGGCCAAACCATTAGTTGCAGAAACATTGGTGCCAGTACCCATAGCATTTGAATTGTCAGCACTCGCTTTAGCGCCATTACCAAAGGCATTGGCATTTTCGCCAGCCGCCCCTGCATTATTACCAATAGCAATCGCCTGTAACCCGCTTGAAATCGCACTTGTACCAATAGCTAAAGTATTATCTCTTAATGCTTGAGCCCCATTGCCAATTGCATTGGCATTTTCAGCGGCTGCATTAGCATGATCACCAATTGCATTCGCACTTTTTTTCGTTGCTGTTGCATTGTTACCCATTGCATTGGCATTTATACCTGTTGCTTGTGCCTGTGTACCAATCGCATTGGCATTTTCAGCAGCTGCATTGGAGTGATCACCAATTGCATTGGCACTTTTTTTCGTTGCTGTCGCGTAGTTACCTATCGCGTTAGCACTTTCATCTGAAGCATTGGCATTATCACCAATGGCGTTCGCACTTGTTCCACTTGCTTTTGCTTCATTACCAATCGCAGTTGCACTGACTGCAGTAGCTTCAGCAGAATTACCCAAAGCACTTGCATTTTTTTGCGCTGCCAATGCTTCATGGCCAATGGCAGTACCATTATCCCCTTGTACAACTGCTTTACGACCAATTGCAATGGCTTGATCTGCATTCTGAATTTCAGAATAACTACCAATACCTACCGCATAGTCTGAAGTACCTGCAGTTTTATCAATCTGAATATTCGCACCTATTGCAATACTTTCCATGCCATTACTGCTAGCATTGGTACCCATAGCAATATTATTGGTGCTTTTTGCTAAAGCCGTCTTACCAATTGCAATTGAACTGTCACCATTTGCTTGTGTACTGGTATTACCAATTGCAACACTTTCTTTAGCATTTGCCGACGTATTAAAACCCATTGCAACACTATTGGTTGCGGCATTGCTGGTGGTTACACCTGCACCTATGGCTAAAGAATCTTCAGCAGCTGCACCGGTATTGTTTTCATTTGCTGGGTTTTTTGTATTAATGGAAACATGATGCTGACCATTTGCAGCGATTGCTGCATTTAATTGATTTAAGTTAACTGCATCAGTTCCAGCTGTACCCGCAGCTACATTGGCAATACGGCCATCTGGTGTATAGAGCACAGCATTACCGGGTAGTACACTAATTTGACCAGAGGACACTGCATTAATTGCTTCAGCAACAGTTTTGTATTGGTGTTTTGTACCACCTGTATCTTCTAATTCAACAACATATCCACCAAAATCACCTGCATCATTAACGGTAGTTTTTCCTCCAATTAAATCGGCAACTTTTTGCTGTGCTTGTTTTAATTGACTGACATTGACAGCGTCAGTACTATTTGCACCTGCAGCCACATTAGTAATGCGGCGCTCCTGCCCAGCTTGTCCAACAGATACAATATTAAAACCACCTGTTTTAAGATCGCCTGTCAAATATGCAGCGCCTGTAGACGTACCCTTAGCGACACTAGAGGCACCCAATGCCACATTATTGGTACTTGCTTCAGAATCACGTCCTAATGCGGTACCTGAATCTCCAGTGACTTTCGCTTGATAACCCACAACCGTCGCATAATCACCACCTGTTGCTTTTGCTGAGTTACCCAGTACGGTCGAACCTGTTGTCGCATCTACCTCTGAACCAATTGCTACTGATTCTGCAATATTAGCCACATTTTTATTGCTATCTCGACCAATAGAAATGTTGTCATCACCATTAATATTACTTCCAGCATTAACACCTATCGCAATATTGTCATCGGAACTATCATTTCCACCTACAGATAGATTTGAGCCCGCACCTACCCCCATGGCAATATTTCGATTTCCAACGACATTCTGTCCGCTGTCACGGCCAATAGCGATCAAGTCTGTACGATCATTGGTACTACCTTGAGTAGTATTTAAACCTGCATTTTGACCAATCGAAACCCCACCGGTTGTATCTGCAGAAGCACCTTGACCCAATGCCACTGCACCATCACGACCAGCACTTGAACTTGCACCTAATGCCAATGAACCTGTTGCTACTGCCTTAGCGCCCGCACCAATTGAAACTGCTTCTTCACCAGAAGCAGTGCCATTTGCACCAATTGCAATTGCTTTATTTGCAACTGCTTTAGACGAATCGCCAAGTGCAACACTGGATTCACCTGTTGCCAAATTCGACGTACCCAAAGCCAGACTGTTTTTACCCAATGCCAGATTTGAACCACTGCTCAATAAATTAAGCAAGGCATTTACTTGTGTCGTGGTGACTGGAGTACCATTAATCGCAGTAATATTGTCAGTGGTTTTACCATCAGTAAGGGGATCTGTTGTTACATCTAAACCATCAATAGCAGTAATTCTGCCATTCGCATCTTTTGTAAACTCAGGTGCTCGTGCTGTGCCTGTTGTTGAACCAATTGCCGTACTATTTAAACCAATAGCAGCCGACTCTGTACCAATAGCAACATTATTTTTTTGGTAAGCCTGTGCTTTATCGCCCATGGCAATAGAGCTTGCACCACTTGCAATTGCTTCCGGCCCGACAGCGATAGAGTCCGTGCCTTGTGCCCGCGAGTCATCTTTTGTCGAGTTGGTATGGAAATATTTAATCCCTACGCCTGCACCGCTACCAGACCCCACATCGACACCGGTAATATAAGCAAGTGCATCTTTTACATTAGTAAATTCAGTCGTGCTGCCTTGACCGTTATTGACCGTATAGGTCGGGGCAACTAACGCACCATTGGAATCCAGTGTTGTACCCAAGGCAGTAGCAATATTGTTGTTAACTGTATAAAGCTGCCCGCCATTAACAGCATCTGTACTACTTGCTTTACTAATATCACCAGCAGCTAAACCAGTAATTTTATTATTGTTAAGATTAGCTGTCCCATAAACATTTAAATTTCCACCGACTTTAGTATCTCCAGTAGATTCTAAAGTAGCACCTTTGACTGCACCGCTTGCTGTAATACCTGTTACCGTAGTTGTGCCTGAAACATTTAAATTTCCACCGACTTTAGTATCTCCAGTAGATTCTAAAGTAGCGCCTTTGACTGCACCGCTTGCTGTAATACCTGTTACCGTAGTTGTGCCTGAAACATTTAAAGTACCATTTACAGTAGTATTTTTTAAAGATGTTTCACCACTACTTACTGTTAAGCCATTTTTTGCTGTAATTAAGCCATCTGCTGTGGTTGTGCCTGCAACATTTAAATTTCCACCGACTTTAGTATTTCCAGTAGATTCTAAAGTAGCGCCTTTGACTGTACCGCTTGCTGTAATATCTGTTACCGTAGTTGTGCCTGCAACATTTAAATTTCCACCGACTTTAGTATTTCCAGTAGATTCTAAAGTAGCGCCTTTGACTGCACCGCTTGCTGTAATATCTGTTGCCGTAGTTGTGCCTGAAACATTTAAATTTCCACCTACAGTGGTATCTTTTAATAAGGTATTGCCAGCACTAACTGTTAAACCGTTACCGATCGTTGCTGAGCCTATTGTAGATAAAGTATCTGTGTTTACTGCACCGTCTGTACTTAACCCCGCATCACTTAAAGTCGTATTTGTACCTACTGTAACCTTATTAAAACTTACTTCATCTTTTGTGGCCACTACAACATCAGTCCCATTAGTTGTAATGGTAATATTATTTCCTTCTGTAACATCAGCATAAGTCGGCATCGCCACGCCTGACGCGATAGCTATAGCTGCTCCCACCGCAACTTTCACCGTTTTTGTTTTTGTTTTTCCTTTTGCTAACTCAGAAACGGCCACCCATTGACCTAAGGTTGCATTCCAAATAACTTTATAAATTTTATTCATAACATGTATCCTGGCACGAATGACTGAATTTGAGAGGGGGAAAATTTCACATACAAATATGATTGAAAAAAAATCCAATCTTATACATTTAACTATTTAAATACACATTAAGCAACAAAACAATTGTGATGCAGTTCACTTTTAAAATTAATGGAATTTATTTTAAATCTTCATTTTACACAAAATAAATATAAAAAAATTAATAGAACATTATTTAAAATCAATAAATTAAATTTATTTTTCAATTTAATTACCATATTTTTATTCAAAAAATCACACAAGAAAAATTCCGTTTTTTTCAATTTTAACAAAAAAAAAGATATTATTAAAAAAACATATCCTTTCCTGATTTTACACTTTACCTACATACTTATTTAAGAAATATTAAACATTTTTTATTATCTAATGTCGTATTAATGATTTTGCTATAATTAAGGCATGAACGAATATGACATGAGTCCCTCATTTGAAAATCATCTTTGCCGGTACACCAGAATTTGCCGCAACGGCATTAGCCGCGCTGCTTAACACTCAGCATGACATCGTAGCGGCCTATACTCAGCCTGACCGCAAAGCTGGACGCGGGCAAAAACTGACAGCTTCTGCTGTAAAACAATTAGCGCTTGAACATAACATTCCGGTATATCAGCCGCTGCACTTCAAGTCTTCCACAGAAGAAGGCCTCGCAGCGCAAGCTGAACTTGCCGCATTAAATGCCGATGTGATGGTGGTTGCCGCGTATGGTTTAATTTTACCGCAAGCCGTTTTAGATACCCCAAAATACGCCTGCCTCAATATTCATGGCTCATTATTGCCGCGCTGGCGCGGTGCTGCGCCGATTCAGCGCGCCATTGCTACAGGCGATGCAGCAACTGGCGTGACCATTATGAAAATGGCGGCTGGATTGGACACCGGCGATATGATGTATAAAACCCTTTGCCCAATTGAAGCGCATGACACGTCTGCAAGCCTGCATGACAAGCTCGCAGCGCAAGGTGCTGAAGCCATTGTCGCTGTACTCGAATCTGAAGAAAAGCTGCTGCATTATTTGCAGACCCGCGAAGTGCAGGATGAGGCGCAGACCGTATATGCGCATAAGCTGTCTAAAGCGGAAGCGCAAATTGACTGGTCGCAGAATGCCGTGCAAATTGACCGGAATATCCGCGCGTTCAATCCGTGGCCTGTGGCTTTTATTCCACTCGATGAAAAAAATAATCTGCGGGTCTGGGGTTCACTGCTGTCGGATGAAGATGCATCTGGCCAGCTTCCGGGCACAATCCTTTCATTGAATAAGCAAGGCGTGCACGTAGCCTGCGGCGATCAGCGCGCTATTTGCCTGACCAGCCTGCAATGGCCGGGCGGCAAGCCTTTGAACCCTGTACAAATTAATCAAACTCAAAAACTTACTGTTGGACAAACTCTATAATGAAGCAATCTCCCCACGCCTCAGGTAAAAACTTAAATTTACGTGCTCAGGTTGTGAAAACGTTATTGGCTGTCCAAAATGGTCAATCCTTGGCATCGGTTTTAAATCAGCATATCAATATCGTGTCAGATAAAGACCGCGCGCTGTATCATGAGCTGGTGCTGGGCTGCTTGCGCCAATGGCATGCTCTGAAACAAGTTACGCTGCCGTTATTGTCTAAACCGCTGGATAATGAAACTGTTGAAACCTGCTTGTATCTGGGCTTATACCAATTGCTCTGCACCCGGGTTGCTGCCCATGCGGCTATTTCTGAAACCGTAGAAGCCTGCAAGCAATTAGGCATGGAAAGTTTAAGCGGCGTGGTCAATGCCATTTTACGCCGTGCAACCCGTGAATCTGAGCAGTTTTATGATGTCTTGGAAAATGCATCGAATCTGCCAAGCTGGTTAGCCAAACGCTTAAAGAAAGACTGGGGAGACCAGTTCACAGAACTCAGCTATGAACTGAAACAGGTTGCGCCGCTCACGCTACGGGTCAATACACGCCAAGTCAGCCGTGATGAATATTTAGATATTCTGGAAGATGAAGGCATTGATGCGCACCGCTGTGAAATTTCGGATGTCGGCATTGTGATGGATGAAAGCCTGCATATTCCAAGCCTGCCCGGCTTTGAAGCCGGCGGTTTTTCCGTTCAGGATGAGCATGCCCAGCTTTGCGCCACGCTATTGCCTAATTTAGACGGCAAGTTCGTGATTGATGCCTGCGCGGCGCCCGGCGGCAAAACAGCGCATATTTTAGAGATGTATCAGCCGAAAAAACTGATCGCGCTCGACCAAGATGAAAAGCGCTTAAAGCGTGTTTCTGACAACTTGGAACGCTTGCTCTTGGACGGCAAGCACATTGACATTATCACCGCAGATGCTGTGAAATGGACAGCGCCTGAACCTGCTGACTGTATTGTCTTGGATGCGCCCTGTTCTGCAGTCGGCGTTATCCGCCGCCATCCAGATATTCGCTTGCTCCGCCAGTCGGGCGATATTGCAAAAACGGTTATTCTGCAAAAGCAGATTTTAGAAAATATGTGGTCGCAGCTGAAAGTTGGCGGCACCCTGCTTTACATTACCTGCTCTATTTTGAAAGCTGAAAATGAACAGCAGATGGTTGATTTTTTTGCCAATCATTCCGATGCCCAAGAAGTGAAAATTGAGGCGGATTGGGGAATTGAACAGCTCCATGGCCGACAGCTGTTGCCGCGCCAAGGTCAGGGCGATGGCTTCTATTATTGCCGCATTACCAAAACAGCTTAAAAAAAAAGCAGGCCTAAGGCCTGCTTTTTTAAATCAGCATTAAATCAAAGCGTATGCTGATCTTTCACATCTTCCAATACGTCATCCAGCTCTTCCGGATTTTTCATAAGATGCAAAATTGACAAAGCCAATCCGCCCCATAAAAACAGCATCGAAATAATCATCATCACAATTGCGGAAGTATTCATCTTAACGCTCCTCGCGGTCTTTTATCTGCGCCAAAACCACAGCAACCACGGCACAGAACATCACACAGCCCCATCCAAAAATCCACTGCAGGCTGGCGCTGTAATCGCCATAGCCCTTAATCAGCAAATGGTAAACGGTCATGGCCAGCGTCACCAGTAAAATCAATGAGGTGATGACGGTTAGAGTAAAGTCCCAGCCTTTGCCTAACTTGATGGTTGAAATAGCATTCACATGATTTTTAATATCCAGCAGCGCGGAACGCTTGAACCATGCAATACACATAATTGACAGTAGAGCGCCGCCAATAATGCCGATGTTATTAATAAAATGGTCAATGATGTCAACCAGTTTAATCGAGTTCACGCTGGAGAACAGTGCAATTGAAACCACTGCGCTTCCGCCGCCAACAATCGTTACAGCTTTTTTACGGCCCCACTTCAGCTTATCCATCATGGCCGCAATCGGAACTTCCAAAATACTGACCATTGATGAAATACCCGCCACAAAAAGCGATGTAAAGAACAAAATGCCGAACAGGTCTGCGCCAGAACCCAAGCTGGAAATGATTTTCGGGAATGCAATAAAGGCTAAGCCGATACCGCCGCTGACTACATCCTGCACATTTGAATTTGCCGCATTGGCCATGAAGCCCAGCGCTGCAAAAATACCGATGCCGGCTAAAATTTCAGTCGAAGCATTGGCAAAGCCGACGATTAGCCCCGAGCCAGTCAAATTGGTTTTTGGTTTCAAATAAGATGCATAGGTCACCATAATCCCGAAACCGACAGAGAGTGAGAAGAAGGTATGGCCATAAGCTGCTAGCCAGACTTTATAGTCCATCATGGCCGCCCAGTTCGGGGTGAAAAAAGCATTTAAACCGTCAGCAGCGCCAGGCAGGCGCAAAGCCTGAATCACCAGAAGGGTGAACAGCACAAACAGCAAAGGCATGAAAATTTTATTTGAAAGCTCAACCCCTTTTTTCACGCCGCCATACAGAATGGCTAAGGTCAGCACCCAAATGCCGGCCAGCGGCCAAAAGATATGGGAAACAAACTTAGGGTCAAAACCCGCAGCATCACTGGTTTGCAAATAGGTCTTAAAGAAAAAGCCTTCCGGGTCACTGCCCCACATTTGCCCAATCGAAAAATAGACATAGCTGCCTGCCCACGTCAGCACACTGGCATAGTACAAGCCAATAATAATGCAGACACAAACCTGCCACCAGCCTAGGGTTTCACCGCCGCGGAATAGCTTGCGGTACGCTTTTGGCGGCGAACTGCGGCCTTTATGCCCAACGGCATAGTCCAAGAATAAAAGCGGCAAACCCGCTGTAATCAAGGCAATTAAATATGGAATTAAAAATGCGCCGCCGCCATTTTCATAGGCCACATACGGGAAGCGCCAAATATTGCCAAGCCCTACTGCAGAACCAACCGCTGCAATAATAAAGCCCGATCGTGACGTCCAGTTTTCACGAGTATCTGTCATAAAATATCAACCTTAGGAACTTTCAATGCCGCTTTTTTATCGATTATTCGCAAGCAAAAAAGTTCCATTCAAAAAATAATTCTGTGCGCCTGACGCTGGCCTTACACCTTGTGAGTAACATCCGCCAATGACAAACAGGAAAATACTGCTCAATCTTGCTTAAAGTTTTTTACAGATATTGCCCTTTATATGAGCTTAACAATACCGCCTTTTAATTCAATTTTCTGTAATTTATGCTTCAAATATTCACGATTCATAATATATTTCTATTCAAACGCACAAATTATCAGCTTATTTTTTATACAAAATATTTTATGAATAATCAAACTTTTTGGAATATATTTTTATGCATCAAATCGCTTCATCTACTGCAAAAAAAAGCCGATATGGCCCCATTAAAAAAATGAAGGATTTTATTCAGGCCGGCATACACCCTCCTCAAGCAAAGTATTCAACATTTAACGGTTTGAGTACTGTATAAAATCTTCTGCAGAATCCTGTTTGAAGCCAGCTATCAGCCAAAACCATTTCTATTTCTTGCTATGCTGCAGCATCAATTCACCGGCTATCCCATCTTGCAAAAACTTAAGCTTGAAGTCTTTGCGCAACGGACCTTTCAAGCTATGATGCGCCGCGATGCATCCCCTTTTGCATGAATTGAAACACTTATATTATTCTTCATCGATGGAACGCGATATGAAAAACTCTTACCTGCTTTGTGCCTTTTTAGGCATGACTGCAATCAGCAATGCTCAAGCAGATGTAATTGGCGTCAAAGGCAACATTGACTACTGGCAGTACAGCACAGATCTAGACCATCCTCAATACAATCCATCCAATGCTCAGCTGGCAGATGACTATGGACTATCATTTTCTGTTAGCGTCGAACATCCTATTCCTTTTCTACCCAATGCAAAAATCAAGCATGTAAATTTAAAAGCCGAAAGTGACGAAAGTTTTTCCGGCACACAGCGTAATCAGGTCGATTTAGATTATTCAGATTTTATTCTGTATTACGAAATCTTAGACAATATTGTCAATGCAGATATTGGCGCCGGTGTAAAAAGCTTGGAAGGTGATCTGCACCATAATTACACGTCAATGCAAAACATTAGCGAAACCTTGCCTATGGTATATGCACAAGCAGGCCTAAAATTGCCGTTTACAGGTCTCAGTGCAAATGCGGAAGTCAGCATTGCAGGTCTGAATGATCAACGTGTTACCGATGCCCAAGCAGAATTAAAATACAATTTCATTGATTCGATTCTCGTTGATGTCGGCGCTAAAGCAGGTTACCGCATCTTAGATATTCAGCTGGAAAAAGATTCAGATGCCGAAACCAAACTGAAATTCAAAGGTCCGTATATTGGTGTAGAAGCGCATTTTTAAAATACGTCAACCTGTACGCCATAGCTTACACGATGTGACGTCAAGCAGGACTTTTCAAACATCTGGAAAGCTTTTATATTTAAGCTATACAGAGACAGGAAGTCTCATAACAACAAAATAAAAACAATAAAATGAAATCCGGCAGGATGCTGAGACCGAACAGGAGTTCAGTCTGAAACTGATATGAAAAAGCCCTCAGCAGGATGCCGGGGGCTTTTTTCTATGCCCAGCATTCACCTTGAATTCTGCTGAAAATCTCTATAAAAGAAAAAGGCCCATCCAAAATGAGCCTTTTGTCCAGAGCGCTATGTTCAGCTGTATGAGCGCTGCGCCTTCAAAGGTTTTTCAGTAGAAATAGCATCTTGAACATCCTCAGTTTCACTCTTACGGATAAAGAAGACCGCAATAGCAGCAATAATGACAGGAATACCCACGGCCATAAAATTAATTTGATGCGGCAATTCTTTCGCCAGCAGCATGCCAATCAAAATTGGCCCGACAATTGCGCCGGTACGGCCTACCGCAGATGCCCAGCCAATACCTGTCGAACGTACAGAGAGCGGATAATATTGCGCCACATAGCTGTACAGCAAAATTTGCGACCCTATTGCAGATGCACCGGCAACAGCAACCAATAAATAGATCACTGGCTGCGGTGATTTGAACCCCAGTAAAGACAATGCAACTGCACCAGCTAAACACAGGGTAATAATTACCGGTTTTAAATGGAACTTATCTGCCAATATACCGCCGCCCACTGTACCAATAACTGCACCGATATTCATTGCCAGCAAGAACATCAAACTGCTGCCCAGAGAATAGCCTGCAGCCATCATCAACTTCGGCAGCCAGCTGCCCAATGCATATAAGGTGAGCAGGCACATAAAGAAACAGAGCCAAAACAGCGCTGTGCCTAAGCCGCGCCCTTGCTGATACAGCGCTTTCACTGTTGTGCCGCCTGGAACCGCTGCTTCAGACAATTCTAGCGGCGTATTGGCATTTAATTTCTGTTCTGGAGAAATTTTCTGCAGCATTCGACGCGCTTCATCATGCCGGTTGGCCTTGACTAAAAAAGTTAAGGACTCCGGCAAAAATTTCCAAACCAATGGCAATAACAGCAAAGGAACACCTGCGATAAAAAACATGATTTGCCAGCCGTGATCTGGTGTAAACCAAGAGCCGAACAGTGCCGCCATAATGCCGCCCATAGCGTAGCCGCTGAACATTGTCGTCACCAGCGTACTGCGCAATTTTTTAGGCGCATATTCAGACGTCAAGGCCACGAGGTTTGGCAACACCCCGCCAATACCTAAACCTGCCAAAAAGCGCAGCGCGCCAAATTCCGTCGGATTTGACGCAAAACCGCCTGCAAAGGTAAATCCGCTAAAGATGAATACGCAGATCATAATGACTTTTTTACGGCCGATTTTATCTGCCAAAGTGCCAAAAAACATCGCGCCGAACATCATGCCAGCCAATGCGGTACTGGCCAGCATGCCCGCTTGAACGGTTGTCAGCCCCCAATCTTTCATTAAAAGCGGCAATGCAACGCCATTAATGGCCAAATCATAACCGTCAAATAGAATTAAAATAAGGCACCAGAGCATGATGCTTAAATGTGATTTTGTGAATTTTGCATTATCTACGACATGATTCACATTCATTGTGTTTGCCGACATAAGACCTCACCTCCAATTGTGAGATTGATTTTCGGTTTACAATGCTGGTTTGAATGGTTTTTGTCCAAAATTTCAAAGGTATCAAGCCATACCTTTGAAATATCCAAGTGGCAATTGGTAAGAAAATGTCAGAAAAAGCTATAGAAAACAGAAATATCTGCTTAAACTTTGAATAATGAATGGTGCGTACAGTTTTATTTTTTATAAATATCAATAAATTGCATATCAGACACTCACAATCAGACAATAGATGATTTGTGATAAAAATTGTCAGTTTTAACCCTGAATTTGCTTAAAAATCACCATGATATGCATCTTTAACTGTAATAATAATTCTAGACTCACTTCTTATGCGACTAAATCTTCAAGATTCGAAGCGCTATCTACAGAGAAATTATTGCACTTATATTTAATCTAATGTTTTTATAGAATCTGCCAATCTCGCAGACAGCTGAATTCCATCTAAGCATTGAATTAAGCCTTTATTTGTTTCTATTTCCTTCGTGATTGGGAGTATTCCTTCTTTTATTTTCCCTTTTCCTGCACATAAAAAAACACCCCCTGGGTTATCAGGGGGTGTTTCGAATAATGAGCTGGCGATGACTTACTCTCACATGGGTAACCCCACACTACCATCAGCGCTAAGAGGTTTCACTTCTGAGTTCGGGAAGGGATCAGGTGGTTCACTCTTGCTATTGTCGCCAGCACAACTGTTATGGACTTGTTC
>NZ_LUAW01000018.1 GCF_001605895.1 Acinetobacter pragensis | reverse complement strand
CTCAGACAATTCAGGCTTTGACAGTTTTTTTGCAAATTTTTCGACACATTGCTTCACTTCTGCAACGAGAATATCAGGGTAATAATCATCATCAAACATTGGGAGAAGTAAATCTGCAAACATACAGGCACTCTGAGCACACTAAAACTAAGCGTGCTTATATAACATACCTATACAAAATTACCAAATAAAATACACCGAAACATCAGTTCCAGTTCAATGACTGCAATACTAGACCGCTGACTGCATGGCTTGCCACATTCGAATGGCGTCAGACATTGCCTTCACATCATGCGCACGCACCATGCATGCCCCTTGCTGAATGCTGAACATATGCGCCGCAACCGATCCGATAGCGCGGTTTTGAGCATCTGCCCCATTCAATGCCTCGCCAATAAAACGCTTACGCGATAACGCAGATAAAATCGGGTAGCCCAGCGCATTCAATTGATACAGCTCATTCAGCAGCTTTAAGTTTTGCGATGCATTTTTTGCAAAGCCAAATCCCGGATCAATCATTATATTTTCTGGCTGAACACCTGCTGCCAAGGCATCACTGATGCGCAGCTCCAGTTCGGACATAACATCTGCCGTTACATCGTCATACTGATCCAGACTATTCATAGTTGTGGGTTCACCGCGCATATGCATAATCATCACTGGAATATTCAAAGATGCCGCGGTCTCCAATGCATGCGGCCTGGTCAGCGCACGCACATCATTCCAAATATGCGCTCCCGCTTTCACTGCATCTTTAATGACTTCAGGCTGAGAAGTATCAATGGAGATCACCACGTTCAGTGTCGACAGCTCCTTTACTACAGGCACAACACGTCTGATTTCTTCATCTACAGATACAGGAGATGCGCCTGGCCGGGTTGATTCGCCGCCGACATCAATCACGGTTGCCCCGTCTGCTATCATCTGCTTTGCATGTTCAACCGCCTGCGCCTTGCCATTGTGCTTTCCGCCATCACTGAACGAATCGGGTGTTACATTTAAAATACCCATAATATGCGGGATTGAAAGATCCAGCGTTATGTTTCCGCATTTCAGTGTTTTATGGGGCAAAGGCATCAGCTGCATTTAAAGACTCCTAGAATTCTGCAGGCATTTTAACAAGTTTCATTCATACCAAGCTGAATTCTTTTCAATGCCTTTGACACAATTTAAGCGTGAATGATTGAACACTTAAGATTAATCTTTCGCTCATCTGATGCAGCAAAATTTTTTAAGCATAAAAAAGCCCCAATCACTTGAGGCTTTTTTTATATCATTTAGTACAGTCTAATGTTCAGCTCGCTGGCAAAGGCGGCGGTGTAGCCGGACCATCCGTCGGCACTACATCAATCACCGGATTCTCAGCAACATACACTTTTGGCGGCTTCGGTTCACGGCCTTCCATAATGTCACGGATCTGCTCGCGGTCAATCGTTTCCCACTCAAGCAAAGCCTTCACCATCGCATGTGCGATATCTTTATTATTTTCCAAGATATCACGCGCAATATGGTACTGCTCATCAATGATGCGGCGCACTTCAGCATCAACCTGCTGCTGAGTAGCCTCTGAAATTGTACGGCTGCCAATGCTTCCCATGAAAGATTGCTGTGCATCCTCTTCATAGACCATTACGCCCAATTTGTCAGACATACCGTATTTGGTCACCATTGCACGCGCCATTTTGGTTGCACGTTCAAAGTCATTTGAAGCGCCAGTCGACATTTGATTAATGAAGACTTCTTCTGCAATACGGCCACCAAACAAAATTGAAAGTTCATTCAGCATTTTGTCTTTGTAGTGGCTGGTTTGATCAAATTCAGGCAGCTGCCATGTCACACCTAACGCCCAACCGCGTGGCATAATCGTTACTTTATGCACAGGATCTGTACCCGGTAAAATTTCAGCAACAATCGCGTGGCCTGCTTCATGGTATGCCGTCGCCCGGCGCTCTTCTTCACGAAGCACCATCGATTTACGCTCAGGCCCCATATACAGCTTGTCTTTTGCATCTTCAAAATCATGCATATCGACCGTATTTTTGTTACGGCGCGCAGCAAATAGCGCAGCTTCATTCACAAGGTTCGCCAGCTGTGCGCCAGAGAAGCCCGGTGTACCGCGTGCAAGCACTTTAACATCCACGCCAGTTGTTGAAGGCAGCTTCTTCAAGTGAACATTTAAGATTTGCTCACGGCCTTTAATATCCGGCAGCCCCACCATCACTTGACGGTCAAAACGGCCTGGGCGAAGCAAGGCTTTATCCAGTACATCGGCGCGGTTAGTCGCAGCAATGACAATAATGCCTTCATTGCCTTCAAAACCGTCCATTTCTACCAGCATCTGGTTCAAGGTTTGCTCACGCTCATCATGACCGCCGCCTGTACCTGAACCGCGGTGACGGCCAACTGCATCAATTTCATCAATAAAGATAATACATGGTGCATGGCGCTTCGCCTGTTCAAACATGTCGCGTACACGTGATGCGCCGACACCTACAAACATTTCGACGAAATCAGAACCTGAAATACTGAAGAACGGAACTTTCGCTTCGCCGGCAATCGCTTTGGCAAGCAAAGTTTTACCTGTACCCGGCGGCCCCACCATTAATACGCCTCGAGGAATCATGGCGCCTAGACGTTTGAATTTAGTCGGATCTTTAAGAAAATCTACAATTTCTACAACTTCTTGCTTTGCTTCATCACAGCCAGCAACATCTGTAAATGTCACTTTGATTTGGTCGTCAGACAGCATTTTGGCTTTTGATTTACCGAAGCTCATCGGGCCGTTTTTACCGCCTGCGCCACCGCCCATGTTGCGCATAAAGAACATGAACAGCAAAATGATTAGAAGTACTGGGAAGCTAGCAATGAGAAGCTGCATTAACAGACCTTGACGCTGAGGCGCTGTGCCTTCAACAACAACGTTGTTTTTAATCAGGTTCGGCATCAGTTCAGGATCTTGAACCGCTGGACGAATACTTTCAAATTCAGAACCGTTTGATTTCTCGCCACGGATTCTTTCGCCATCAATTGTGACTTGTTTAATTTGACCAGCATTCACCGCAGCGACAAACTCAGAATAGTTCATTGCTGTCGGCTGGCTGCGGTCACTGACGTTGCTGAAAATGAGCACCAGCACACCCAGTATAATGAGCCACAATACGGCATTCTTAAAAAGATCGCTCAAAGCTTTATTCCCATATCAATCTAATTTGATCATGCCCAACCAAGGGGTTGACCCTAATATTTACGCTGCAGACCAGCTTTACAATTCGCTAAAAAGGTACAAAATGCACAATTTTTAACGTGTTGGCAAGTAAACTTTACTTGAAACCCTTCTTGCGTCCTTGACCGATTAAAAATACCTCTTTAGATCGGGCACGTGAAGCAGCGGGCTTAGCTGTCTTCAATACATCAAAATTATCAACAACCTGCTTGCGGAACTCATCAAAACCTGTTCCTTGGAAAACTTTCACGACAAACTGACCTTTTGGGCCAAGCACTTTGGTCGCAAAATCCAGCGCAAGCTCGCACAAATAAATTTGCCGCGGCTGATCGACTGCCTTATTACCTGATGTATTGGGGGCCATATCCGAAATTACAACGTCTACCATGCGCCCATTTAAAATATTTAACAATTTTTCGAATACTTCTTCTTCGCGGAAGTCACCTTGAAGAAAGGTCACGTCGGGCAATGCATCCATTTCCAAAATATCGGATGCAACCACCAAGCCCTTATCGCCCACCAGCTTACCGGCAATCTGCGACCAGCTGCCGGGCGCCGCGCCTAAATCCACCACAATCATGCCGGGCTTAATGAGCTTGTATTTTTCTTGAATCTCAAGCAGTTTGTATGCGGCGCGCGCGCGATAACCTTCCTTTTGCGCTTTTTTGACAAAAGGATCATCTAAATGTTCACGCATCCAGTCTCGGCTGCTCTTGGATAATTTTTGATTGGTAATGCGCGTCGCCATAACTCTCTAAATAAAATAAACTTCTAATCTTTGATTGTACGTGAAAAACACCTCATTTGCAGTATACATGTGTATCTAAATCGCGGTTTCGTGCCAGTTTTTTTCAATATTGCGCATCGATATTTTCAGAGAATTTAAAGCGTTTGATCTTTGCTTTTGCTATACTGGGCCGTTTTTATATTTAGGTTACATTTATGGCGGCTTTATCTATTCAAGAACGTAAGCGTTTACGTCAAATCGGACATGCTTTAAACCCAGTAGTTATGGTGGGTGACAAAGGCTTAACTGAAAATGTAATTGAAGAATTAGCCCGTGCGCTGAATGACCATGAACTGATTAAAGTTAAAGTGGTTGCTGAAGACCGTGAAGCGCGCGGCGCATTGATTGCGGATATCGCAGCGGCGACCGGTTCAGAAGTTGTACAAACGATTGGTAAAATTGCGCTGCTTTATAAAAAAGCGCCAAAGCAAAATGCCAAATTGTCGAACCTGGTTCGCCATGCGCATTTGTCTAACTAATCACTAACATGGCAAGTTATGACCTAAATGCATTTGACCGCCGTTTTGAAGCAATTTCACTCGTCGGCGCAATAGAACAGCAAAGCCCATATACAGTCAATGTGGGCTATTGGCTGCGTGACCCGAACCAGTATATGCAATGGCCTGACATCGTTAATGCTCACCCGCGTCAAGATTTTTTGTGGGAACAAACCTGTTTTGAAATTTTCATTGGTGTGCACGGTGAAGACTTTTACCGCGAAATCAACCTCTCCCCTTCGCAGGCATGGCAAGCTTATCAGTTTGAAGAATACCGCTATCCAGAAGATATGCCTCCGCAAGCAGCTGATGATATTGAGCTGAATCAGCTGAAACGCACACATTATGGCATGAATATCAGTATTGACCTGACCGAGTTCATGCTGCGGCATAAGCTGAAATGGTCTGATATTTATCTCGGATTGAGTGCAGTGCTGAAAACATCGCAAGGCGATCACTTCTATGCTATGCAGCATAGCAGTCCAAATGCAGATTTTCATAACAAGCGTGACTGGCTGCATCAATTTTAAAATTGATCCAGCAATAAAAAAGCAAAAGGTTTTCCTTTTGCTTTTTTATTGCTGGATTTCTGCATGTTCAAGCATCATTTATAAATTTCCATCATTTTAGCAGCTTCAATCACGGTATTTTTATTGCATTTTTTTACTTCACGCCTGTACTGAATGCCTACCGCCAAATAACTTGTAATTACTAAACATCCAAATGCTATTGCCGCCAGCCCAAAATGAACACCCATTCCAATCAAGCAGCTTAAAGCATATCCTATAAAGATAATTTTCAACGGCAACGATTTCATCAGCAACAGTAAAGTCAAGCTCCGCAACATGCATGCCCAAATCAGATTAGCTATGCCATTTCCTCAAGGTTTTTATTGTCTATATTTTTTACATAAAAACAAAGAGAACAGTACATCCCTGTACTGCTCTTTTTTATTACGAAAGGTACTTAAACCTGTTTCAGCTTTTTAAAACATCTGTAGTTTCATCTGTTTTCTCCGCCTCTGGTTTCAGCGCCGCAACTTTCTTCCAAGCATCCAAAGTATGTTCCTTAGAACGCTTATAGGTCTCCGCCAGCTGATCTTTATGCTTAGCTGAAATCTGACTGACATCTTCTTTCAGCTCTTTACCCAATTTAGCGATGTCATCTATCACCTCATTAAATTCGGTTTTAACAAACTCTTTCAGCTCAGATAAATCTTTTTGAGAAGAACCGAACTGCGCTTTAAGCAGATCAATTTTTTGCAGCACATCCTGCTTTAACTGACGCAGCTGCTCCTGCACACTCGCATTTAACTGCTTCGCTTCAGCTTGAATTTTATCTTTGCTTTCAGTGACCGCTTCAGCAACCTGATCTGTCGCTTCTTTCGCCGCCTGCTCCAGCTGTTCCGCACCATCAGCCGCGATGGTTTTTAAGGTTTTTGCCGTTTCTGCCTGTTTATGAGTTGCCGCCATGATCTTATACCTATAGTTATTCATGAGTTTTACAGCTTAAATGGATTTGATAAATTTTAATTTATGATTTGTCAGACAATAATTAAATGCTTACATTTTTTAACGAAGAAAGAAAAATACACGATCAGTCAAAAAGCAAGCCTTTTATCTTACATATTGATGATAAATGCGATGGACTTTAAAGGCCTTGCTGCGTATAATGCCGTGTTAAGTTCAAGCGAGCAGACATAGGGAGGAAAGGTTTTAAAGTGGCCTTCCTTTTTTTTCGTCTACTCGCTTTTTTACAGCCTAAATTTCAGGAGCTTTGGTTTGAGCACCCCAGCAATTTTAGCCCTAGCCGATGGTACTATTTTTAAAGGTACTTCAATTGGCGCATCGGGTAGTACGACTGGTGAAGTCGTTTTCAACACTGCCATGACTGGCTATCAAGAAATTTTGACTGACCCGAGTTATGCACAGCAGCTTGTAACACTAACATACCCGCATATTGGCAATACGGGCTGCAATGATGAAGACGCTGAGTCAGGTCGAATTCATAAAGTCTGGGCCAACGGATTGATCATTCGTGACCTGCCTTTATTGCATAGCAACTTCCGTTCAACGCAATCACTTGGCGATTACCTTAAACAGCACAATGTTGTTGCTATCGCAGACATCGATACACGTAAATTAACGCGTATTCTGCGGGCTAAAGGCGCACAAAACGGCTGCATTCTTGCTGGCGAAAACGCTACAGAAGAAGAAGCTTTGGCTAAAGCGCGCGCTTTTGGCGGTCTTAATGGTTTAGACCTGGCGAAAGAATGCTGCGACCCAGAAGGTTTCGAATGGACAGAAGGCTCTTGGGCTCTTGGTAAAGGCTTTGCTCAACCAGAACTTAAATTCCATGTTGTTGCATACGATTACGGTGTCAAAACCAACATCTTACGTATGCTCGCAGACCGCGGCTGTAAACTGACCGTTGTGCCTGCGCAGACTTCAGCAGAAAAAGTCCTTGCCTTGAATCCGGACGGCGTGTTCCTTTCAAACGGTCCCGGCGATCCAGCAGCATGCGACTATGCCATTGAAGCTGTAAAAACAATTGTTGAAACTACTGACATTCCAGTATTCGGCATTTGCTTAGGTCATCAAATTCTTGCACTGGCTTCAGGCGCAAAAACTGTGAAAATGCCTCACGGCCACCACGGCGCTAACCATCCTGTACAGAATCTTGAAGATGGTACTGTGATGATTACTTCTCAGAACCACGGCTTTGCAGTTGATACTGATACGCTTCCAGCAAACTTGAAAGCAACGCACAAATCTCTGTTCGATCAAACCTTGCAAGGTATGCACCGTACAGACAAACCTGCATTCAGCTTCCAAGGACATCCTGAAGCAAGCCCTGGTCCGCATGACTGCGCACCGCTGTTCGATCATTTCATCGAACTTATCGAAGCATCTAAGAAGTAATTAAGGAAGCATCATGGCTAAACGTACAGACATTAAAAGCATCTTAATTATTGGTGCGGGTCCGATTGTGATCGGGCAGGCATGCGAGTTTGACTATTCAGGCGCTCAAGCATGCAAAGCCCTTCGTGAAGAAGGCTACCGTGTTATTTTGGTCAACTCTAACCCAGCGACCATTATGACTGACCCTGCAATGGCGGATGCAACGTATATCGAACCGATTACGTGGCAAACTGTTGCAGCCATCATTGAGAAAGAACGCCCAGACGCAGTTCTTCCGACAATGGGCGGTCAAACTGCATTGAACTGCGCGCTTGCACTGGATGCAAACGGCATTTTAAAAAAATACAATGTTGAACTGATCGGCGCGACAAAAGAAGCGATTGAAAAAGCCGAAGACCGTAAACTTTTCGATATCGCAATGCGTAAAATCGGATTGGAATGCCCGCGCGCTGACGTTGCAGAAAGCATGGAACACGCGCTTGAAATCCAAGCCCGTTTCGGCTTCCCTGTCATTATCCGCCCTTCATTTACGATGGGCGGTTCAGGCGGCGGTATCGCATACAACCGTGAAGAATTCATTGAAATCTGTGAACGAGGTTTCGACCTCTCTCCGACTAAGCAATTATTGATCGATGAATCTTTAATTGGCTGGAAAGAGTACGAAATGGAAGTTGTCCGTGACAAAAACGACAACTGCATTATTGTATGTACCATTGAAAACTTTGACCCAATGGGCGTGCATACCGGTGACTCAATCACGGTCGCTCCTGCGCAGACACTGACTGACAAAGAATTCCAATTGCTTCGTAACGCATCTTTAGCAGTGCTTCGTGAAATTGGTGTAGAAACAGGCGGTTCGAACGTTCAGTTCGGTATTAACCCGAAAGACGGCCGTATGGTTGTGATCGAGATGAACCCGCGTGTTTCACGCTCATCTGCGCTTGCATCTAAAGCGACTGGTTTCCCAATTGCGAAAATTGCGGCGAAATTGGCTGTAGGCTACACCCTTGATGAGTTGAAAAACGACATCACTGGCGGTACAACGCCTGCATCATTCGAACCTGCAATTGACTACGTTGTTACCAAGATTCCTCGTTTCAACTTCGAAAAATTCCCGAAAGCTGACGCAACTTTGACGACGCAGATGAAATCTGTCGGTGAAGTAATGGCAATTGGCCGCAACTTCCAAGAGTCAGTGCAAAAAGCGCTTCGCGGCCTTGAAGTCGGCGCTTGCGGTTTTGATGAAAAAATCGAAGTCGGTACTGATGGTGCGAAAGACAAGATCCTGCAAGAACTTAAAGTTCCGGGTCCTGAGCGTATTTGGTACGTAGGCGATGCTTTCCGTCATGGTTTCACTTTAGACGAAGTTTTTGCTGCGACCAATATCGACCGCTGGTTCTTGATTCAAATCGAAGACATCATCAAAACTGAAGAGCAAATCAAAACTTTAGGCTTTGGCGATTTGAATGCTGACAACATCCGCTCGTTTAAACGCAAAGGCTTATCAGACCTTCGCATTGCGGACTTGATGGGCATTTCACAGAAACAATTCCGTAAGCACCGCTGGAACTTGGGCGTAACTCCGGTTTACAAACGTGTGGATACCTGTGCAGCAGAATTCGAATCTGATACTGCTTACATGTATTCAACTTACGATGAAGAATGTGAAGCGAATCCGTCAACTCGCGACAAGATCATGGTGATCGGCGGCGGCCCTAACCGTATCGGTCAAGGGATCGAATTCGATTACTGCTGTGTGCACGCTGCCCTTGCAATGCGTGATGACGGCTACGAAACCATCATGGTGAACTGTAACCCTGAAACGGTTTCAACAGACTACGACACATCAGACCGCCTGTACTTCGAACCGATTACTTTGGAAGATGTGCTTGAAATCGTACGTGTTGAAAAGCCAAAAGGCATTATCGTGCAATACGGCGGTCAAACACCGCTTAAATTGGCTCGCGCTTTAGAAGAAGCCGGTGCGCCAATTATCGGTACATCACCAGACGCGATTGACCGTGCAGAAGACCGTGAACGTTTCCAGCAAATGATTCAGCGCCTGCAGCTTCGCCAGCCGAACAACAGCATTGTAAAATCTGCTGAAGAAGGCATGGCTGAAGCGTCTAAAGTGGGTTATCCGCTGGTTGTCCGCCCATCTTATGTACTGGGTGGCCGCGCGATGGAAATCGTGTATAACGATGACGAACTGAAACGCTACTTGCGTGATGCGGTTCAAGCATCGAATGATGCCCCTGTCCTTCTTGACCACTTCCTGGATGATGCCATTGAAGTGGACGTAGACTGCGTATCAGACGGCAAAGACGTTGTGATTGGCGGTATCATGCAGCACATCGAACAAGCCGGCATTCACTCAGGTGACTCTGCATGTTCAATTCCTCCTTATTCTTTATCTAAAGAAGTTCAGGACGAAATGCGCCGTCAAACCATCGCTATGGCAAAAGAGCTTGGCGTAATCGGTTTGATGAACGTTCAGTTTGCTGTTAAAGGCACTGATGTTTACATTCTTGAAGTGAACCCGCGTGCATCGCGTACAGTGCCGTTCGTTTCTAAATGCATCGGTGAATCTTTAGCGAAAGTGGCTGCGCGCTGCATGGCTGGTCAATCGCTGGAATCTCAAGGATTCACTCAAGAGATCATCCCGACTCACTTCTCTGTAAAAGAAGCAGTGTTCCCATTCAACAAATTCCCTGGCGTTGACCCGATTCTTGGCCCTGAGATGAAATCTACAGGCGAAGTAATGGGCGTTGGCAAAACATTTGGTGAAGCATTCTATAAAGCTGTGTTAGGCTCTAATGATCGCCTGCCGGGTCTTCCAACCGAAGGCGAAGTGAAACACGCATTCTTATCTGTACGCCACTCTGACAAGCCTCGCGCTGTCGGTATTGCGAAACAGCTAACTGATCTTGGTTTCAAAGTCATCGCGACTGGCGGTACTTTTGACGTGATCAAAGAAGCGGGCATTGAATGTGAACGTGTGAACAAAGTTACAGAAGGTCGCCCTAATATCGTCGACCGCTTGAAAAATGGCGAAGTTCACCTCATTATCAATACAACTGAAGGCAAACAAGCTCAAGAAGATTCATTCTCGATCCGCCGCTCAGCACTTCAAGGCAAAGTGTATTACACCACTACCCTGAATGGCGCTGATGCTGTTTGCCAAGCTTTAGCCATTAAATTGCCAATGGATGTGTACCGCTTGCAAGACCTTACTAAAGGTTAATTAAGTTACCGATAAGTCCCGTCACTTTATCGGTGGCGGGATTTTTTCATTTTATAAACCTGTATTTTTTTAAATACCAAATTATGAGGGACAACAATGCAACGTTATCCTATGACTCCTGAAGGCAAACTAGCCTTAGAGAAAGAATTACATCAATTAAAAAGTATTGATCGTCCACGTATTATTGCTGCAATTGCAGAAGCGCGTGAACATGGGGATTTGAAAGAAAATGCGGAATACCATGCTGCCCGCGAACAGCAAGGTTTCTGTGAAGGCCGTATTCAAGACATCGAAGGCAAACTGGGTGCAGTTCAGGAAATTGATGTCAAAACTCTCGAGAAAAATGGCCGTGTCGTTTTTGGCGTGACTGTGACGATTGAAAACCTAGACACCGAAGAGCAAAAGACTTACAAGATTGTTGGCGATGATGAAGCAGACTTCAAAATCAATAAAATCTCGGTAAATTCACCTATCGCGCGCGGCCTTTTGGGCAAAAATGAAGGTGACGATGCCAAAATCGTGACTCCTCAAGGCGAAGTGGAATACGAAATTGTAAAGGTTGAATATCTTTAAGCTTTAAGGATTCAATACTGCAGCCCCTCTCTTGAGGGGTTTTTTATTGGCAATAAAATTATAAAAAAATTAAACCACCCATAGTTTAAATTTTTTCGATCTGAATTGGCGTGAAGTGACAGCGCCGAACGATACAAATCATCATTGCGGATTTATCCGATTACATTAGAGTGCTTATCAATAAAAATCAAAAATAGGCTGAACCATGAAATCTGGACGTGCCAGCAAAACGGCTGAGGCGGCAGCGGCCATTCGCGCCAATCACTATCTTTATGCCAAGCATCCGGTCTTTTCCGATCCGTATGCACTACAGATGACCAGTACTGCTTGGCGTTCACTGCTTTCACATCCATTATTGAATAAGGCTTTAAACTCCAGTTTTTGCAACCGCACATTCGGTCTGCTGACTGCACAGGTTGTGGCGCGCTCCCGCTATGCAGAAGAGCGGTTATTTCAAGCGATTGAAGGCGGCATACGGCAATATGTATTGATCGGTGCAGGGCTGGATTCTTTTATTTTACGTGCAGCCGCTCGCTATCCTGAATTAAAAATCTATGAATTCGATCATCCCGATACCCAAAATTCAAAAATAAAAACCCTCAATCTTCTGGGCAGCATTCCAAATAATGTCGAATTTGCACCCATCAATTTTGAACATGAAAAGCTTTCCGATGCATTGCAGCGCAGCGGCTTTGATGCCGATCAAGCCAGTTTCTTTTCTTGGCTAGGCACCACGCATTATTTAAGCCCAGAAACTACTTTAGCGACCTTGCAGGATATCTCCTCATTTGCCGCGGCAAATAGTGAATTGGTCTTGGACTATTCTATTCATTATAAAAATTTATCTGGAATTGAACGCATTGGCGCATTGACCGTTTCTAAATTTACCCATATTTTAAGTGAGCCAATTATTGGCGCCTTCTGCGCAGAGCAATTGCATCAATCTGTTCAGTACATGGGTTATAGGATATTGGATGATTTGTCTGGCAATGAGATTACAGCGCGGTACTTCTGTCAGCGTGCTGATGGCATCCGCCATACGCAGGCGACGCATTTGCTACATCTGAAGATTGCTTAGACATTTGCAGCCAGTCAGCTAAAATAGCTTTTCTGCTTACCCATTATTTTAAATTGTATGACCGAAAAATTGATTAATTCTCCTGTGAACCACTGGTGTGAGTTTGAGTTCATTTCCAAAACAGTGAAGAACCCGAATATTCACATTAAAGGGAATTATTCATATTACTCGGCCTATTGGGATCAAGGTTTTGAGCGTTGTGTGGTGCGCTATTTGCATGATAAGCCTGCAACTTTAGAGAAACCGATTGATCAGCTGCATATCGGCAATTTCGTCTGTTTTGGCGCAGAATGCGTGATTATGATGGGCGGCAATCAATTGCACCGTACAGACTGGATTTCCGCCTTTCCGTTCGATACACGCAGTTTTATGACTGCGGGTGACACCATGATTGGCGATGGCTGCTGGATTGGTTCACGCGCTATGATTATGCAAGGCGTAACACTCGGTGAAGGCGCTGTAGTCGCTACAGGTGCAGTGGTAACGAAAGATGTGCCCCCTTATGCCGTCGTTGGCGGCGTACCTGCAAAAATTATTAAATACCGTTTTGCTGAAACAGATATAGAAAAACTGCTTTCCCTCAAACTTTATGAGATGGATGAGAAGCAGTTTTTAAAGATACGGGAGCAGTTGCAAACGAATAATGTTAACTCTCTGCTTGAGTTTCTGAAATAAAACCAGATTCAATATAATTTTTCCAACTATCGACAAACTCGTCTGATTTACTCAACTTAGTCACGGAATAATTTGAATATAGTCTTAAGAGAACTCCTTCCTTTTCCTGTTGTTGCCCAGAAGTTGTATAGATTTTTATAGTGTTTTCTAACTGATCTGCCAGTTCTAAGAGTCCGAAGCTAGTTAACTCATACTTTTGCTTTAAACTATTTATTAAATTTCTTGCTAGATAACTTTCATCATCCCGCTGAAGAGTATCATTATTTATATATTCTAATAATCTCTTTAGAACTCTTCTAAAATACTGCACTGTAACTTGGAAATCACTATCAAATATTATTGCTATTACAATCATATCCTTATTTAAATTATTTGTTCTTAATAGGGCATATTGATTGACTTTTCTAATAAGTTCTCGCGAATTGTAATTTTTATATAATTGCAATGCCAATACCCAAAAATAAAAAGTACTAAAATGCTCTTTATTTTCAATTTCACCCATTCTAAAAAGCTGCTCTTTTAAGAGCATTTCATAATTATTTATAGCATCCAATTGAGGGAATTTAATCGTGAAATCAATAAACTTTTCAAAGTAATCGCCATTCGTTTCAATAGTATAGCCATATAAAGTGTGTACAGACTGTATAAGCTGAGGCTTATTCATCACCAAAACAAAAACAATTTTAGGAATATCAAAAAAGTGTTTAATACGCTCAATCAAACGAATTGCAAAATCAGGACGACAACGATCAAGTTCATCAATAATAAAAACTAGTGGTTTGTCTAACTTTTCAACTGTTTGAGCTAGATGTTTTTTGAATTCTTCTAAAGTTTTCTTTTCAGCTTCATGACCTGCAATTTTTCTTGAATACTTTCTTTAATTCGATCACTCGTCTCATCTGATAATTTATCTATTTCATCCTGCGCATTTTCATAACCTTGCTGCAAGATTCCACCTAAAAATCCAGCTCCAACAAGATGAAGTCCAAGCGTTAATGCAATTTTTGGTAAAGATGGCAACAATGCTGTACCTACAGATGCTGATAGATCTATTAGTTTTTTAACCTTACTTTTGGTCTTTTTGTCTTTACTTAAAGTATTTGTAATTTCTGAAGTCACAACTAAAAAAGGATCTTCCAAATAATCATTCGCAAAAGCATCTAGATAAATCACGTTGTGATCAGTATCTGTTAAATGCTTAGCCCAATGCCGCACAAACCACGTTTTACCCTCGCCCCAACGGGCATCCAAAGCAAGAACAGCTCCACAATTCAAACGATCAACATAGTTAGAAAGTTGTTCACCTAAACGACGACGATCCCAAAGATCACCATCCCATGCTGTTTCAATATTATCTAAGTTTGTACGAGACCAATTGAGCTGACTTTGTTCAAGCATTTTTAATTCATTATTAAGAAGTAAAATATAAACTATCTGAACAGAAAATTTTAATCAACTTATGACACTGCAAAAACTGCAGACAAAAAAAGACCACGTTTTGGAACGTGGTCTATAAAAATGGTGGCTATGACGGGACTTGAACCTGTGACCCCCGCATTATGAGTGCGGTGCTCTAACCAACTGAGCTACATAGCCTTAAACTGTGCGCGCATTATGTGGTTTTATCCAAAGTACGTCAAGTACTTAATGCGCTTAATTGATCAAAATTTGGTGAAGTGAGCCGATAAGCCGGGTTCTGTCGTGAACGATCATTCCTCTAGGCGTACAATCACTCGTACGCTCAAGCGACCTACCCGGATCCAGCACGGGCCGTGCCTCAGGATCCCTATTTGGTCTTGCTTCTGGTGGGGTTTACCTTGCCGTGAACTGTTGCCAGACACGCGGTGCGCTCTTACCGCACCCTTTCACCCTTACCTCCGAATTCGATTGCTCGAAAACATAATGGAGGCGGTCTACTCTCTGCTGCACTTGCCGTCGGCTTTCGCCGCCCAGGCGTTACCTGGCACCCTGCCCTATGAAGCCCGGACTTTCCTCCCCTGCTTCAATCACGGAGATTTCCACAGCAGCGATCGTCTGGCTCACTTCGAGCGGGATAATATCAAAGAAACAAACTAATTGCTTGATGTTTTTTGATCAGTCAGTCTTTCATACTTCAAATGCAGCTCTTCCTGCGTCTCTGCATGATTTGGATCAAGCGGAATACAGTCTACAGGGCAAAATAATTGACACTGCGGTTTGTCATGATGCCCAACGCATTCTGTACATAAATCCGGGTTAATCTCATAAATAGACTCCCCCATGTATATAGCCTCATTCGGGCATACAGGTTCACACACATCGCAATTGATGCATTCATCAGTGATATATAAGGACACTCTACCAGCCTTGTTGTTGTTTCCGCTTAAACGCGTCCACGACAGCCTGTGGTACAAACTGCGTTACGTCGCCATTTAAGCGTGCAATTTCACGTACTAATGTAGATGAAATAAAGGAATATTGTTCTGAAGGCGTCAAAAACACTGCTTCAAATTTTGAATCCAGCCGGCGGTTCATATTGGCTAACTGAAACTCATATTCAAAATCTGATACGGCGCGCAATCCGCGAAGTACAGCAGTCGCTTTCTGCTCATTAAAGAAGTTTACCAGCAGACCATCAAAACCTACAAATTCTACATTAGATAAATGGCTCAGCGAGTTTTTGGCCAGCTCTACACGCTCTTCTAAGCTAAACACCGGGTTTTTATGGTGACCAATAGCTATTGCGACCACCACTTCATCAAACATTCGTGATGCACGCGTGACTAAATCAATATGCCCATTGGTAATTGGATCAAATGTGCCCGGATAAATTACGCGAGTTTGAGACATCCATTTGTACTCAGTTTGTTGTGTAGATCTTTATTTTAGCAAAATCTTGTTTTTGGGTGAAGAAACTCCATCAATTTAAAAAGTTCATATATTTGCAAGTTCGGGTACAATAGTCCTAACTTTGGAATTTTTAGATTATGTCGAAAGTAACTGTAGTTAAAAAAAATAACGGCGGTACCATCGCGCAAAACAAACGCGCCCGCCATGATTATTTTATTGAAGAGAAATTTGAAGCCGGACTTTCTTTGCAAGGCTGGGAAGTTAAGTCGCTTCGCGCTGGCCGCATGACTCTCAGTGAAAGCTATATCACCTTTAAGAATGGCGAAGCTTATTTATTTGGCGCCCAAATTCAGCCCTTGCTGAGTGCATCTACCCATATTGTGCCCGAAGCGCGCCGTACCCGTAAATTGCTGCTCAGCAAGCGTGAACTTGAAAAATTAATGGGTTCGGTAGACCAAAAAGGCTATTCGTGCGTTCCTCTGGCGTGCTACTGGAAAGGCCGTTTAGCCAAGCTGGAAATTGCATTGGTTAAAGGCAAGCAATTGCATGACAAGCGCGCCACTGAAAAAGACCGTGACTGGCAGCGCGATAAAGCTCGAATTTTTCATAAATGATTGGCTTCAATTAAAAAAACCTCCTGTTTGGAGGTTTTTTTAATTGGCGGTCAGCAAAACTTTAAACCGCCAAAGCAGTTTGACTTCACTTCTTGATTGCCCAATATTTGATTGCGCAATGTTAAAGCCGCCGCGCCTGAATTGGACAAATCTAAAGAGCCGACATTTTTATAGATAGGCAAGCCAAAAGCTGCGCCAATTGAGGATCCTAAAGGAATATAAATCGGATCACGGTTTAAAATTTCAGAGACTTTTTGCGCCACCTGCGGCAGCACCCCTGAAATATCAACCGTCTCTGTCGGGTTCAATTTCCCAATATCAATCGGATCTTTAAACGACATCCACCAGCCCTTCTGCGCCACATCATCCGCATTTGCACCGGGCCAGCTGATATCCTGCGACTGCAGCGACAGATAGCCTGCTGTGCCGTTTAACGGGATGTTATGAATCATGTTCAGCGCCTGTTCAAAGGTAATATCCATTTTCAAGCCATCAATGGATGAACCGCTGTCCATAAAGAATTGCGCGCCTTGCACCCATAATACATTTTGATTGAGCTTAACCTGCAGGCTGCCGCTCTCCCGATCCAGCTGAATACTGGGCACAGAAGCTGAAATATTTTTTGCCACTGCCTGAGTTTGGCGTTTTCCATTCACCGTAATTTCAGGCACATTAAACGGCACATTCATTGCCGGAATAGTTAAACCTGCGCTGCTGCCCGGCTGGCTGACAAAGGTCCGGTCATTATTCCATATCGTATTGATGGTCAGCTTGCCCGTTAAAGTTTCATTGGCATCATTGCCGAATATAGCCGCTTGAGTTTTTGCCATTCCCGTTGTTTGTGCAATTTTCATATAACCGCTGAGTGATTTAATGCCATCTATGGGTGACTTGGCATTCGCTGTCCCCGCCGTAAGCAATCCGGTAATGGATTCTGCACTGAGCCGAAATCCCTTAACTTCACGAGTGGAGGCCTGATTTGGATTTTTAACTGCAAATTCAATAAATGGATTTTTAAATTCAGCACTGGTCGATGCCCGTTCACCATTAAAGGTCGGATTGCCTTGCGCATCCACGCCATTGGCTTTTCCGCTCAGCGCTAAATTTGAAATATCAATATCACATGCGCCTGCCCCATTGTCACCGCCGCAACCCAACTGCAAGTTTTTCACATTTGCATTCAGCTCCATAATTGCATCTAAACCCAGTTTATAGAAGCCGATATTCTGCGTTTTCATTTGCGCATTGCTTTGAGATGGGTCTGTATAGCTTAGATTCATCAATGCCTGTCCATTAATGCTAGACAGCTCACTATCATCCATTTGTGTTAAGCCGTCCGAAGCCAAACACCCTGAAGAATAAATGATTGATATTCCAAATACTGCAATGGCACTTCTCATTCTGATTTATTCCTTTTCATTTTTTGTGCCGTTCATGGCATTTTTTTATAACAAGATTAAATCAACTTATGACCCCAACTAAAATATCTTTTTGTGACAGAGTTGCCAGAATACTGATGAAAAATGCCAATCACGGAAAAGAAAAAGCCAAAAGACCGGTTAAGTTCTTTTGGCTTTTCATCATGTTATAAACGAATATTTACATGATTCTAAAAATGAATTATTTAAACTTATTCAAGAGAAATCCTAAATATTCACCAAACCAGATGGCTGTATCCAAATCGCCTTTTGGCGGTGTCACTTCTGCCGGCGCATTGTCCGATTGCGTCATTAAACCCAAAAAACTGGACATCCGGTTTAAATCATCACTGCCGCGTCCGGATGGCATCATCGGCAAGCCAGACCACAGCATGCCATGCTGCATGGCAAACAAATTAATTTGCTGCAACACTGCCAATTTATCGCCGCTTAAGCCGCCGCCATTGGTAAAACCCGCGGCCAGCTTGCCTTGCCAAGCCCGCGCCAGCCAACGCTTGGAAGACTGCTCCATAAACAGCTTTAAAGCCGAAGTAATACTGCCCATATAAGTTGGACAGCCAAATACAAGGGCATCGGCTTGGTCTAAAATGTCCCAGTCTATCTGTTCAACATTCATGACATGCACAGCAGCGCCCGTTTTTTCGGCGCCGTTCGCAATAAATGAAGCAACTTTGGCGGTATGCCCATAAGGGCTATGATAAACAATAGCAATAGATTTCATGGATAAAGGCGCGGGTAAAGACATAATAATTAAAAGTCTACAGATTCAATCAAGTTTAACAGTTTCATGCCATGAACACGAATGTCGCCATACGGCCTGTGTTGGATTTTCTGCGGTAAGAAAAATAATCATCTGGCTGTTCAAACGAACACTGATCGCCGCCTAAAACGGTTTGAACACCGTGCAGCGCCAAAATATAGCGGGCTATGGCATACAAGTCAGCATAAAATTTTCCGTCTTGCATGCCAGCTTTAAAAGCGCAGTCCAATTCAGGATATTTAGCGCAAAACGCTAATTTCACTTCTTCGCCAATCTCGAAATTGTCCTGACAAATCGCAGCGCCCAGCCACGCCCATGAAGGCTGGCTTTGCATTGTTTCAATGGTGTTTTCAATAATGCCGCCAGCCAAGCCGCGCCAGCCTGCATGCAAATTGGCGACTTCTGTACCGTCAGCATTGCCTAAGACCACAGGCAAGCAATCTGCCGTCATCATCATCAAGGCATGGCCAGCAGTTTGAGTCACCAAACCGTCTCCTTCTGGCGCATCAAAAGGCATTTCAGCATTGACCGTACGGCAGATGGTGCTGTGCGTTTGAGTCATCCACGTAATCTTTTTCACAGCATGAACAGAAAACTCGTCCAGCAACGCCATACGGTGCTGCTGAACCCGCTGAGGATCGTCCTGAACATGCAAGGCCAGATTAAAGCCTGCCAATTCGGGTGTTGATGCCGGCAGCGCCTTTTCATGATGCACTCGGGTCTGGCCAGCAAATACGCCTTTAGGCAAACCTTGAACAAATTGCATGTCCCATTCCTTTTGTCGGTAATCTATAGCGGCCGGCTGAATGCTGACCTCAGCCAGCATCCAACTCCGATCAATACGCCTTGTTTTCGCTGCGTAAAACCTCAACCAAATGGGTGAAATCTTCAGGCCAAGGCGCTTCAAACATCATTTCTTCACCTGTCCGCGGATGCACCAAACCTAATTTAGCTGCATGCAGCGCCTGACGCTTAAAGCCGCGCAGCGTATCTGCCAAAAGTTCTGATGCGCCGGCTGGCACCCGCACACGGTTCATGTATACAGGGTCACCGATTAAGCCGTGCCCAATATAGCTGAAGTGCACACGGATCTGATGCGTGCGCCCGGTTTCCAAACGCGCTTGAATGCGGGTGAAATGCTGGAAACGCTCTTTCACATTATAATGTGTGACTGCATCTTTCCCGCCCGGCAAAATCGCCATTTTAACGCGTTCCACAGGATGGCGCTTAATCGGCTCATCAATGGTGCCGCCGGCAATAATGGCGCCATACGCCACTAAATCATAAATTCGGTAAACCGATTTCTTGGCCAGCTGCTTGCTCAGCGAGAACTGCGCTTCCAGATTTTTAGCAACAACCAATAAACCGGATGTGTCTTTATCAATACGGTGCACTAAGCCCGCACGGGTCAGCTCCACCGATTTAGGATAATGGTGCAGCAGCGCGTTCACCAAAGTTCCAGACGAATTTCCTGCTCCAGGATGTACAACCATACCGACGGCTTTATTAATGACAATAATGTCATCATCTTCATACACAATGTCTAAAGGAATATCTTCGGGCATGCTTTTAGTTTGCGCTTCGAGTTCAACTTCCAGCGTAAGCAGTTCATCACCCTCAGATTTATACTTCGGTTTGACGCTGTTACCATTCACTAACAAATGGCCTTCTTTCATCCATTGTTTCAGTTTTTCACGGGAAAAATCAGGCCAGACAATAGCTGCGACCTGATCTATACGCTGTCCAAAAAAGCTGTCATCCAATTGAAATTGCAACGATAAACGTGTTGCAGTTGAGTCTGAAGTATGGTTATCTGCATCCTCAGAATCTTCAAGCAAATTGAAGTCAGTTTCAGGGATATTGGAATTAGAAGATTGTGCTTGAGTCATTTGATCATTCAGGCAAAAGTGGTTTAATAGTGCAATTGTAGCTCATTGCCAGTATTAACAGAGGAATTTTTATGTCGCTACCACATTATAAAATGACAATGCTTGCTCTAACCCTTGGCATTGCAACAGCAATGGCGGGCTGCAGCAGCAATCCCAAAAAAGATGTGGTCGATACTGGTCCGCAATCCAGCGAACAAGTTTATATAGAAAAAGCAAAAAAAGCGCTTGATCGCCATCAATATACAGATGCGGCTAAACACTTGGAAGCGCTGGAAACTTACTACCCGACCGGCAGCTATGCCACTCAGGCGCAGCTGGAGCTTCTTTACGTTAAATTCCAGCAAAAAGATTATGAAGGCGCAATCACACTGGCCGAACGCTTTATCCGCCTGAATCCGCAGCATCCGAATGTAGATTATGCCTACTATGTCCGCGGCGTTTCCAATATGGAACAAAACTATGACGGCCTGCTGCGCTATACGTCTTTAAAGCAGTCGCACCGTGATGTCAGCTATTTGAAAGTCGCCTATCAAAACTTTGTTGACTTTATCCGCCGCTATCCTTCCAGCACCTATGCAGTAGATGCTGCACAGCGCATGAAGTTCATTGGTCAGGAACTGGCTGAAAGCGAAATGAACGCAGCCCGCTTCAACATTAAGCGTAAAGCGTATTTGGCTGCCATTGAACGCTCACTGTGGGTAATTGAACATTATCCGCAAACGCCTCAAATACCGGAAGCTTTGGCAACCGTGGCTTACGGCTATGACAAATTAGGCGACAAAGCAGCGTCTCAGCAATACATCCAAGTGCTGAAAATGAACTATCCAGAATTGGTTAAATCTGACGGTACGGTAAATATGCGTGCGGCCCGCAGTGAAGGCAGCTTCTGGAACCGTGCAACATTAGGTGTATTCGGCAAAGAAGCTCAGACCCACTCTGAGCAGGATGAAGTTAAAAATACTGAAACAGAAGAAAAGCGCAGCTTAACCAACCGCTTATCTTTTGGATTGCTGGACCGTCCGAAAGCCGAAGCTGCTGAAATTCAGCCGCCTGCAGAAGCAGAAGCCTCAGATGCAGCGCAGCCAGCCGAATAAATCCTGCTTTTAGGATGATTTTTCGCAAAGGGCAAGTTATCATACTTGCCCTTTTATCATTCTAAGCTCGGCGTTTCAGTGCTTGAACTGAGTGATCAAAAAGGATACAAATGATTCATTGGCGCACATGCCAGCTGGTTCAGTTTGCTTAAGCGGCATTCACTTAAGCATAATCGCCGCAGTTTATTCAGCTGCTGTAATTTTCCAATGACTTTAAAGACATATTGATATAACAGCATGGCTATTCCTCAGCATACCATTGATCAGATTCTGGACCGCACCGATATTATCGATGTGATTGGCCAATTTGTGAAATTAAAAAAAACTGGGCGTACCTACTCAGGCTGTTGTCCTTTTCATCAGGAAAAATCTCCTTCATTTCACGTTTACCGCGACAAGCAGTATTTTCACTGTTTTGGCTGTCAGGCCAATGGCAATGCCATCCGTTTTTTAATGGATATCGGCAGCCGGAATTTCATCGAAGTGATGAAAGACCTGTCCAGCCAAACAGGCATTGAACTGCCCAAAGATAATTTTGATTCCAATAAATTAAAATATAAACGCGAAGCCCCTAAGCCCAAAGCGCCCGCACCGGCTGTCCAGCCCGCCGCCGCTGAAAAGAAAACTGCGTCAAATGAACAGGCGCCGGCATTTGAACATGATCCATTTGCCGAGTTTCAGCCTCAGGATGATGCTTTTTATGGCAATGATCCTTTTGCTGCGTTTGATCAAACGCCAGCATTTGAACAAACGCAGCCGGACGGCAACCTGTATGACTTGCTGGAAAATATCGTGCAATTTTACGAAAGCCAGCTTCCCAACAGCCAAACCGCGCAGCAGTATTTCAAACAGCGCGGTTTATCGGCAGAAACCATTGCCTATTGGCGCCTAGGTTATGCGCCAGAAGACTGGCAGCATTTAGAAAAAGCGTTTCCGCAAGATATTGAAGGCTTAAAAGTGCTGGGCCTGATCCGCACCAGTGACAGCGGGCGTGACTTTGACCTGCTGCGTGATCGGGTGATTTTCCCAATCCGCGATGCCAAAGGCCGTGTAGTCGGCTTCGGCGGCCGTGCGCTGAATGACGAGATCAAGCCCAAGTATATCAACTCCCCCGATTCTGAAGTCTTTCACAAAAACCAGCTGCTGTATGGCTTGTATGAAGGCCGCAAGCAAAAAGCGCAAGACTGGCTGATGGTCGAAGGCTACATGGATGTCATCGCCCTGCAGCAGTATGGCATTGCCGGCGCTGTCGCGACTTTAGGCACGGCCAGCAACACTGAACATCTGAATATTCTATTTAAGCAGAATAGCCGCATTACGATTGCTTTTGACGGTGATGCTGCGGGCCAGAAAGCTGCCCGCAGAACACTTGAGATTGCGCTGCCGCTGCTGAATGACGGCCGTGAATTGAAATTCTTTGTCTTGCCCAATGAGCATGATCCAGACTCATTGATCCGCCGCGAAGGCATTGAAAATTTTAGACGGCTTTTAGACACAGCTCCACTGTTGTCCGAATTTGTCTTTGCGCATTTGACCCAAAACTTTGATGTCGCCTCTCCGGAAGGCAAAAGTCAGGTGATGGGCGAACTGAAACAGCTGACAGAGCTGCTGCCGAAAGGCGGTTCCTACCGTTATCTGCTGCAGCAGTACTTCCGCGAAAAACTCGGTTTTAGCCGCAAATGGCAGCCGCAAGTGAATAATGACGCTTCACTGAGCTTCAGCACCAAAATTGATGCCGAAGAATATGTGATTGCCATTCTGATCAATCACCCCTATCTGTATATTCACTTTGAACCATTGCGCGCCTTAATCTCGCCTGATCTGCTGCTGTTCAACATTTTAAATATTTTCAATATTATTTTTGATGATCTGCCGGATGATCCTGAGCTGTCCCGCTACTATGCTTTAGGCGCATGTTCAGCCTATCATCATGAATTGCACAATATTTTAGAAAACGCCAATATCAGCGACTACACCTCATCGCCTGAACAGGCCGACAAATTAGCCGCTGATTTTTCAACCAAACTGCAGTACGAATGCCTGCAGCAAAAAATCAAATCCAAGAAATTTTCAAGCCTTGCAGAAATGCGCAATCTGAAACAGAAAATTTATGAAATTGGCAAAAAAAGATCGCTTACTCTTTTAGATGAGTAAACGATCTTAAAAATACAATTGTGAGCGCAGTTGCAGCCTAACTATTGCCGCATCAGCGCTTAGGCTTCCGGCGTTTTTCAGCCGCTTCAGTTAAATCCTGTTCCAGCATTTCAAAATAAGCCGGATCTTCTGCAGTCGCGGCATGACGCAGCGCAATTGATGTCGGATGCAGCAGCTTATTTGTCAAACGGTAAGAAAACTCCTGCAGTACTTGGGCAGCAGATTCGCCTTTTTGCAGACGCTCTAAAGCCTGAGCCAGCTCTTCCTGCCTTAAGACCTCACCTTGCTCTCGGTAAGCCTGAATGGTGGCCCCGGCCAAGTTGACTTTTTGCTTAGTCACCAGCTCAGTCGCCAGCTGATTGACCATGACCTCCGCTTCAACAGCCGCTTGGCGTCGCTGCGCAAGATTTTCATCAATCACGCTTTGCAAGTCATCTACGCCGTAAAGATAAACACCATCCAAGCTTTCAACTTTGCCTTCAATATCACGCGGCACAGCCAAATCGACCAAAAGCATCTGCTTATAGCGGCGTTTTTTTAAAGCGGCTTTAACATCTTTAAAATAAATGACTTGATGCAAACTGCCCGTGCAGCTGGAAATCACATCGGCGCGGTGCAGATTATCCGCCAGCTGATCAAAATCGATAATTTCAACTTCGACACGGTGCGCAATTTCCTGCGCCAGCGCTTCTGCACGGCTGCGGGTGCGGTTACAGATAATGATCCTGCCGACACCCATTTCAGCCAAATGCTTCGCCACTAAGCTGTTCATTTCTCCAGCAGCCACCACCATGACTGTTAACTGTTCGGGCTTGCTGAACACCTGCAGCGCCAGCTGGGCAACAGCATAGCCCATAGACACTGCATGACTGCCTACGGCTGTTTCCGAACGCACGCGCTTGGCCGCATAAAAAGCATATTCGAATATTTTGTTTAAACTGGCCGATACTGTCTCTGCATCTTTGGCCAAGGACAGCGCTGTTTTCACTTGTCCTAAAATTTGCGGCTCACCCAGCATTAAAGAATCCAGTCCGCTGGCAACCCGCATAAGATGAGTCACCGCTTGTGCATTTTCATAGCGGTAAACATGATTTGACAGCTGCTTGACATCAATCTGATTTGCTTGGGCGAGCCAGTTCAGCACCATATCTGCATTTTCAGACATGGCGTAAACTTCTGTACGGTTGCATGTAGACACGACCACCATATCATTCAGGCAGCCGTTCTGGCTTTGCTGCGCAAGTAAAGCACTTAACTTTTCAGGGTTAAATGCAATTTTTTCACGCAGCTCTACAGAGGCGGTTTGATGGTTGACACCCAATGCAAAGAAAGACATATCAGATCATCATTCCGCTAAATTTATGCTATTGTGCAATATCGGTGTCATAAAAAGCATTACTTGGATCAAGAAAAATTGCGTCAAACAAATAGCCGACTGAGCGGCGCGACAATTAAGCAGTATTCTACCACATTCTTGCTGGTCGGTAGCATGGCTTCCAGTGTTCCAGTTCGAGCAGCGGGAGAAGTTTACCACGCCAATTCAAATTATGATGCCATAAAACAGAGCATGATTGCAGAGTTTGCGCTTGCTTATGATGACATTCCGACCGCTCTTCACAACTATACCGTTCTGGCGATTAAAAGCAATTCCACCGCAGTCAAGCAGCGCGCCCTGAACGTTGCGCTGGAACAAAATGACTTGCAGGCCGCTTTAGATATTGCGACCCATTGGGTCGTGCAGGAGCCTGAAGACGTTCCCGCCCTATTTTACCTTTCACATATTGCGCTCAAAGCACATGAATATGATCTGGCGGCAGAAACATTAGATAAAATCCTGAATATCGACCCGAATGCCGATTTAGAACAGATTTTAGCCGGCATCTCCCCCGAATCTGCCGATGACCGGGACTTTCTTATTAACGCCTTGCGCGCCAGCAAAGAAAATAAAAACCCCTCCATTCTGGTACTGATTGCGGCTTTAGAAGCGCAAAACGGGCAATTGAACGAAGCTCTGAATACAGTTAATACAGCATTAAAAAAACGCCCGAAAACAACGGGCTATATTTTAATGAAAGCCAATTTATTAACTGCGCTTGGCGATGAAGACGCCACATTGCAATGGTATGCAAAATCCAGCCGCAAGCACCGCAATAACGTAGATGTCCGTTTAGCGGAAGCTAAATATTTGGTTAAGATCAATCAATCCGAACTGGCGCTGCAAAAACTTGATGAAATCATCAAGAAATGGCCCAAAGCCGATGAAGCCCTGTTCCTTGGCGGTTTAACCAGCATTGACTTGGAACAATATGAAAAAGCTGAAAAATACTTGGTTGAGCTACGCTATTCCGCACAGTATCAAAATGAAGCCTATTACTATTTAGCTGTCAATGCCGAACGCAAGCAGCACTTTGAAACAGCAAAAGCCTATTACCGCTTGGTGGATGGCAGCCTGTACACGGTTTCACGCCGCAGCATGATTAATATTTTTACCCAGCAGGATAAACTGCATGATGCCTTGCGTTTTTTAACGCAGGAACGGGTCAATTACCCGCAGCACGCCAGTTTTCTATATCTTACGCAAGCCGATATTTTAAAGCGCATGAACAATAAAAAAGCAGCGATGCGCCTGTTAGATGAAGCGATAAAAAATCTGCCCGATGACCCTGAGCTGATTTATGCGGAAGTCCTGATTCTTGATCCCTATCAAGAAAGAGACAAGCTCGACAATCTCCTGACAAGGCTTTTAACAATTGAACCGAACAGCCCGACTTATCTGAATGCCTATGCCTATACACTCGCATTGCAGAACAGGCGGCTGGATGATGCGCGAAAATTTGTCGAACATGCTTTGGAATTTGCGCCAGAGCAAGCCTCCATTTTAGATACTCTAGGATATATCTGCTTTTTGCAAAACGATTTTGCAACCTCCGCAGCCGTACTGAAAAAAGCGTATGAACTCAGCGGCAGCATAAAAATTGGTGTCCGTTATGCGCGTTCCGTATACATGCAAGGCCACATTGCAGAATTTAGCCAAGTGTTACAACAACTCAAACAAAAACACCCGAATGATCCTCAATTAGATCAATTAAATACGCTATTGTTACCCCAGCAAATGAAAAAGAGTTAAACCCAGTCTATGCATACCTTTTCAAAATTCTGCTTGTCTGTCATGACCATCAGCACCTTGGCTTTGGCTGGATGCCAGCAATATATTCAGCCTCAGGAGCAGCATCCTGCGCCAGCTGTTGAAGCGCCGGATCAATTTAATTTGCAAGGTAAAATTGGTGTCAAAACACCGCAGCAGTCTGGCAGCGCTTTTTTTACTTGGGTGCAGGAACAAGATGAATTCGATATAGAGCTGAGCGGCATTCTAGGTGTGGGTAAAACTCAAATTAATGGCAAACCGGGCGAAGTTACGTTAAACAGCGCCAAAACAGGCCTCATCAGCGCAGCCACACCAGAAGAACTGCTGGAGCGCGCAACCGGCTGGAATGCGCCCATCACCCATTTAGTGAAATGGGTACAGGCCAAACCGGCCACTCGGCAAGCGCAGCTGAACAAAGACAGCAGCGGACGCATTGGCCAAATTATTGAAGATGGCTGGACAGTCGATTTAAACTACAGCGACAACACAGAACTGCCAAATAAGCTGGTTTTGAAGCAAGCGCTTGAAACTGGAAAAGAAAACCGTATTACAATGGTCATTCAAAACCGCTAAGTTCATTTTAAGCTGATATTGCTATGATTCGAGTTCCCTCTCCTGCCAAACTCAACCTGTTTTTGCATATTACCGGGCGCCGCGCAGACGGCTACCATGAACTGCAAAGCATCTTTCAGCTGATTGATCTATTCGATTGGCTGGAATTTACGCAAACAGAATCAAATCAAATTTCCATAGATGGACTAGACGCCGTCGATCTTGAACAAAATCTCATCTATCGCGCCGCGCAGCTGCTGCAGCCATATGCAAAGCAGCCTTCCGGCTTGAATATCCGCATTGAAAAAAACATTCCCATGGGCGCGGGTCTGGGCGGCGGATCTTCAAATGCCGCGACTGTGCTGATTGTGCTGAATCAGTTATGGCAATGTGGATTGAATACTGATCAGTTAGCAAAACTTGGGCTTAAACTGGGTGCAGATGTGCCTATTTTTGTTCATGGACGCAATGCCTGGGCGGAAGGCATTGGTGAACACTTAACATTCATAGACTTAGATCAAAAACAATACATTGTGCTAAAACCTGATTGTTTTATCAGCACTCAATTGCTTTTTTCGCAAAAAACATTGACAAGAGACACGAAGCCTACTAAATTTTGCGCCTATCAGCTAACGCCGTTTAGTTTTGGAAATAATTTTGAGCCTGTGGCAAGAAGTTTATATCCTGAAGTAGACGAAGCGATGCAGTACTTAGATCAGTTCGGTACCGCGAAGCTTACAGGTACAGGTGCTTGTGTTTTTGCTGAAATAACTGAACAAATGAATGTAAATGACATTCTGAAAAACGCGCCATGTAAAGCTTATATGGTCAACAGTTTGACAGAGTCGCCATTGCTTCATTTTAAAGTTTGATAGGGGCGTCGCCAAGTGGTAAGGCACCGGGTTTTGATCTCGGCATCCGTTGGTTCGAATCCAGCCGCCCCTGCCATTAAATTCACCTGTAGATGATCTGTATTAGGGGTATCGCCAAGTGGTAAGGCACCGGGTTTTGATCTCGGCATCCGTTGGTTCGAATCCAGCTACCCCTGCCATTTTACAGTCATCAAATTAGGGGCGTCGCCAAGTGGTAAGGCACCGGGTTTTGATCTCGGCATCCGTTGGTTCGAATCCAGCCGCCCCTGCCATTTTCTCAAAAAAGACAGAATATTCTTTTGTGGCTGGCCTGTTAAATTACCTTGACAAAAAAGCTCGAAAATATTAAAATTCTGCCGCATTAGGGGCGTCGCCAAGTGGTAAGGCACCGGGTTTTGATCTCGGCATCCGTTGGTTCGAATCCAGCCGCCCCTGCCATCTATTCCCATACAAATCAACCGCCAAGGGTGCTTCATGCCCAATCTTGTCGTTTTTAGTGGAACCGCGCATCCACAATTCGCTCAAAAAGTCGTTAGCCACTTACACATTCCTTTAGGTGCTGCTTCAGTTTCAACCTTTTCTGATGGTGAAATTGCTGTAGAAATCACTGAGAACGTGCGTGGTAAAGACGTATTTGTTGTACAGCCAACTTGTGCCCCAACTAATGATAACCTTATGGAAATCTTAGTTATGGCCGATGCTTTACGCCGTGCAAGTGCTGGCCGTATTACAGCTGTCATTCCTTACTTCGGTTATGCCCGTCAAGACCGTCGTCCCCGTTCAAGCCGTGTGCCTATTACCGCTAAAGTTGTTGCCGATATGCTGACAACTGTAGGTATTGACCGTGTGGTAATGATCGATCTTCACGCAGACCAAATCCAAGGCTTCTTCGACATTCCTGTAGATAACATCTACGGTACACCAGCCTTGCTTGCAGACTTGCGTCAACAGTCACATGACAACTTAATGGTTGTTTCTCCTGACGTTGGCGGTGTAGTCCGTGCCCGCGCTGTTGCGAAGCAGATGGGGGATATTGATCTCGCAATCATCGATAAACGCCGTCAAAAAGCAAATGAATCACAAGTGATGCATTTGATTGGTGACGTAAAAGGCCGTGACTGCGTTATTGTCGATGACATGGTTGATACAGCAGGTACGCTATGTAAAGCTGCTGACGCGCTGAAAACATTCGGTGCGCGCCGTGTCGTTGCTTATGCAACTCATCCGGTACTGTCTGGCAAAGCTATTGAAAATTTGAAAAACTCTGTTATTGATGAATTGGTCGTTACTGACACAATCCCTCTTTCAGATGAAGCTAAAGCTCTTGGCAAGATTCGCCAAGTTTCAGTAGCAAGCATGGTTGCTGAAACAATTCGTCGTATTAACAACGAAGAATCTATTAGCGCAATGTTTGATTCTTATCTATAATATAGCGCTGAATTTTCAAAACCCTGCATTTTGCAGGGTTTTCTATCGCTGAACTGGTCGAAAGCTCAGCTCAATTAACTTAAAATAGGATGTCTATCATGGCAAACTTCGTATTAAACGCAGCAGCACGTGAAGAAGCAATTCAAGGGAAAGGTTCGAGCCGCCGCCTTCGTTTGCAAAACAAAGTACCAGCAATCATCTATGGCGGTGCTGCTGAGCCTGTAGCGGTAACTTTAGAACTTCGCGAGCTTGTTAAAGCTTTAGAAAACAACGCTTTCTTTGAAGAAGTTGTAGAAATCAAAGTAGGCGACAAAACTGAAAGCGTTAAAATCAAAGCGTTACAGCGTCACCCTGCTAAAAACACGCCTATGCACGCTGACTTCGTTCGCGCATAAGTGTTATTGGTGTAATTAGTGTCAAATATTTCACTGATTGTCGGTTTGGGCAACCCAGGTTCTGAGTATGCCCAAACCCGCCATAATGCAGGCTTCTGGTTCGTACAGCGCCTTTCAGATCAATATGGCATTAATCTGAAAGCAGACCCTAAATTCTATGGAATCAGCGGTCGCGGCAATATTGAAGGTCAAGACGTTCGTCTGCTATTGCCAACAACCTTTATGAACCTTTCCGGTAAAAGCGTTGTCCCCTTCGCCAAATTCTATAATATTGCTCCTGAAGCAATGCTCATCGCACACGATGAACTGGACATGAACCCTGGAATTATCCGCTTAAAAACAGGCGGCGGTCATGGCGGTCATAATGGTTTGCGTGACATTGTTCCTCATATCGGTCCGGACTTCCACCGCTTACGCATTGGAATTGGCCACCCAGGCTCTAAAGAACGTGTCTCTGGACATGTTTTAAGCAAAGCGCCGAGCAGCGAACAAGATTTAATGGATAATGCAATTCACCATGCTTTAGGCCGCATTAAAATGCTGGTTAACGGTGAAATTCAGCCAGCCATGAATCAAATCAATGCTTACAAACCAAACTGATAAGTCTATAAATTGTTGAACAATCCTGCTTGCCATGCTGCCGTTTTAAAGGCAAAATGCGCTTGCCTGACTGCTTACCCAGCAAGATCAGATTGATTCAGCGACAAGATCAAGATCCTAGGTCCACTAAGGAGACGCGAGCCATGCTATCTCGTTTATTAAAAGCTAAAATTCACCGTTGTGTAGTTACACAAGCAGAGCTTCATTACGAAGGTTCTTGTGCAATTGACGGAATTTTATTGGATTTAGCCGGTATCCGCGAATATGAAGAAATTCATATGTGGAACGTGACTAATGGTAAGCGCTTCACAACTTACGCAATTCGCGGTGAAGAAGGCTCAGGAATTATCTCAGTCAATGGTGGCGCTGCACTTCAGGCAGACGTAGGCGATTTGATGATTATTGCCACATTCGGCGATTTCACAGAAGCCGAAGCCAATGCGCATAAGCCCCGCTTAGTTTACGCAAACCCGAACAACACCGTGAACCACACGGCTAACTGCATTCCAGTTCAAGTTGCGTAATACCTAGATTCCTTAAAAAAGCCCGCATTCATGCGGGCTTTTTTAAACTCAAAATTTTAGTTTTGACTGCCCTTCCACCAATCCTTTTGCTGTTCACAATTCAGTGCTTTCAAGTTTTCGCTCACCAAATTTACCAGCAGCGGCTGGCCGTTTTCACGCACTTTCAATTCAGCAAATTGCGCATTTCGATAGCATGGCTCCAAACCTTCTGCAAAAAGAAAGCTGCTGGCGGCTGGATACAGCCCCGCAAAGGTATTTCGAGGATTCTGCAGCACTAATTTTGCAGATGAATAGGGATAGTCATTCAACAGCTGCGGATCAAAGCGGGTCTGAATGACTTTGCGCTGTGCATCAAGCTGTACATAGCTTAAGACGCTGGATTTATTATAAAAATACTCTTTTACAGCATCAGATGGTAAATGGTCTGCATTGATTTCAAGCACAGGCGGCAGTCCAGTAAAATACAGCTCATAATTCAGCGCCATATAATCTCCCTGTAAAATAGAGCGCGGATCGACTGGCTTAAGTTTTACATAAATGCTGTCACTGTGCGCCAAATGCCATTCATGCAGGCCAATCATCATAAGAAAGAGCGCAATACTGAATACAGCCAGCCATAAGGCAATCATTTTCTTCATGATTCAGCTCCCTGCAATTTCGTATCTGAAGATTTCAACAGTAGCTCAACCATAGTCAGCAGCAGCACGCCAGAAACAAAAATGCTCAGGCTCTTTAGCAGAAAACTCAAATCTAAATTGTAATACAGCAGCCATAGCATAAAGATCAGCAAAACAATCGTTAGCCCCTGCATTACTCGCTGGTGATATACGACAGCCCATGACAAGAACACCAGCAGCAGGAAAATTTCAAAATAGCCCAGCAAAATCAGCGTAAGGCCTAAAGCGGCCGCCAGCCATTTTTCTATACTCGTATCACGCCGATCTGTTAACCATATATACATACAGAGCCATAACAGCGGCAGACCGTAGAAAATAGTATTCTGCACCATCGGGCTCAATGAAAACGCCAAGTGCATAAAATTGCCCAGCAGTGTTTGCAGCACCGCCGCAGCCAATACAATAAACAGCATCCAAAGTGCAAATGCCTTACGGTACATGGATTTTTGCCACCAAACTCCTGTACACAGCAGCCCAATCAGCAGCGCATTATTTAGCGTCATAATGCTGAAAAACAAATGATCATCTGCGCTGAACAGATCCCCTAGGGCCAAAGCAGCAATACTCAATCCGTAACAGACCGCCAGCTGAATCAGCACAATTAGCCAATGCATGCGGCTAAGCATGCACAGCAGGGTAAAGCCCAGCTGAATCAGCACAATCAGGGCAAGACTATCTGTCAGCATTTGCGTATGCACCAATACAGCGACTTGACCGCATAACCATAAACAATAGGCAAATTGACGAAGAAATACACTGGCAACACGGCGGATCATCCACCAAGCCACAGCAACAAAGGCCAGCCCCATCAAAATAGAAAAAGCTTCCCAATACGTCAGCAGCAAAGACGCCAAAATAATGCCTGCAAACCAAGCGCCAATCGCGAGAGGAATAACAGCAAATTGGGCCTTAGGCAGCATTTTCATCAGCAGTAAGCTAATTGCCGCAAACCAAGCAAAAACCAGTAAAGCCAGCACCAGTAAACCTGCAATGGAATCCTCCAGCATCTGTTCGGCAAAATGGAATATTAAAATGCTGAAACTAGCCGCCAAACCCGCTGCCTGCAAACTGGTTTCTAAAGATTGCTGCTGTCTATAAAAATAGCCGCAGAGACAAAGCGGTAAAATAATTGAAAGCGCTAGATACGGCCATTGATACTGCTCCACCCCATTATAAGAAAAGCGAAACATGCAATACGCCGATAATGTCGCAATAAAAGCAATAAACACAAACCGCAAAGCTGGATAAAACTTTAGGCAAAACACTGCACTTAGTGCGGTAAGCACATTCATGCCGCATAAATAAGCCAACTCTTTCTGCTCTAAAAGAAAACTTTGTTTAAAAAACAAATACAGCGCCAACTGGCTGACCGTACAGAACAGTGCGAATACGCCAATATTTGGCCGGTATAGCCAAGGTAACAGCAGCACAGCCCAAATTAAAAACAGCAGATAACTGTCAGCTCCTGTCTGATACACCTGCCCAATCACCGCCATGCACATTCCCAGCATTAACCCGCTGAAGCCGTCTAGACTCTGCCGAATCCATTGCTGCGCTGAAAAATAGACACTGGACAAGGCGCTGCACAGCAGCAGAATCATCGGAATTGCCAGCTGAAAATATGCTGGAATCATCAGCCAATTCGCGGCGATTAAATACACGATGCTGGCAGCAATCAGTGACAGTCCAATAACCTGAAAATATTGAAGAACTTGGGCTTTGCAAAATAAGCGCGGAGAAAATTCATTTTTGGGCGCTAAAAATTCAGAATCAGTCATTTTTATGATTATTCATCCGTTTTAAAGATCTTTTGGCAAGATAGCACGCTTTTGCAGATTGAATAAAAAAGCTTACAAATCAAGTTATCTGTTTTACTTAGCTTAAATTCTGCAATGATTCGCTATAAAAAACATCCCCTTAAGCACTAAAACAGGAATATACTAATTGCACATCGCTTCAGGGCGGGGTGCAATTCCCCACCGGTGGTAAGTTCAGCAATTGATAATGACTGAATCAGCCCACGAGCCTATCGTTTAACCGCGATTCGCAGATTTGGTGAGAAACCAAAGCCGACGGTATAGTCCGGATGAAAGAAGACGACGTTAAAAGTTTTGATAACAGCCCGTGCTGTAATTGATCTGCTGCGCCTATTTTTCAATGTCCTGAAATGTTCAACCGTATTTTAAAACTTACGAGAGCGTTTCAATGTCTAGTTTAATTCAACCTCAAATTTTCTTTTCAGCCCTTCCGCCATTTGAACAGCGCATACAGCAAGCCTTGGAAGATATCCGCCAAGGCAAGCCTGTGTTAGTTATGGATGATTTTGACCGCGAAAATGAAGCGGACTTGATTGTGGCTGCTGAAACACTGAATACTGAAACCATGGCCCGCATGATTCGTGACGGCTCTGGCATTGTTTGCCTCACGCTGACCAATGAACTGGCCGACCATTTAGAACTTCCGCCTATGGTTTCAGACAACTCCAGCCAATTCAAAACCGCCTTTACAGTCACCATTGAAGCCGCTGAAGGCGTCACCACTGGCGTTTCAGCCAAAGACCGTACAACCACCATACATGCTGCCGTTAAAGATGGCGCAGCAGCAAGTGATTTAAACCGTCCTGGCCATGTCTTTCCTTTACGCGCGCGTGACGGCGGTGTTCTCAGCCGCCGTGGCCATACCGAAGGCAGTGTCGATCTGGCCCGCTTAGCAGGCCTCAAACCTGCCGGTGTACTCTGTGAAGTGACGAATCCCGATGGCTCAATGGCTTCCGGTATTCAAGTCCTGTCTTATGCACAGACACACCACCTGACCTTGATTACCATTGAAGAAATTGTTCAGTACCGTTTAGCGCATAATCTTTAAAAGGACGCAATGCTTAAACATTTTTAGCGATAGGATTTCAGCAGGTACAACCTGCTGGAATCCAGTATTATTGATTAAGGAATATCTTGATTCTTAGCTCGCCGATCCAAAATCCCCAAACCATACTCAGGCCATTGCTGATTTTTCCCAAAATTATTTACTGCATATGCCACTGCCACAAGACTGATTGCACCTGACAGCACAGGGAACAGCAAAAAACTCCAGTCATATTCCACTGCTTGCGCAGTTAATAAAATCAACAACGGATTAGCACCCGCAGGCGGATGTACGCAACGAAAATACTGCATGCTGGCAATTGCCAAACCCACAGCGATAGCAGTGCTGAATATACTCAAAGGGAAATACATCGCAATGCACAGGCCAATGGCTGCAGAAATTCCATGTCCGAAAATAACATTTCTTGGCTGCGCCAAAGGTGATTGCGGCACTGCGTATAATAATACACAGCTAGCCCCAAATGGCGCCATGATCCATAAATGATGAGAGTGCTCTCCCAGGAAAAATAGAATCAATATGCTCAATGTTCCGCCACTAAAACCGCGCAGCATTGCCCATCCTGCTGGCTTTGGCGACAGTTTTTCTTTTCCAGCCAATATGTTCACGGCCGTATCCTCTTAATTAATTGATTTTTGATTGAAGCGCGCGCTATAATTATAATAGTACAGATCTGTACTATTTATAAGTTTTATTTTACAAATCTAATTTAGAGAAGCGACATGTCAAAATCTGCACAGAAACTTTTAAATACGGCTGAACAGCTATTTAATCAGCATAGCTTCAGTGCTGTAGGAGTTGATCTCATTCGGGATGAATCCGGCTGTTCTAAAACAACTCTGTATACCTATTTCAGCAATAAGCATCAGCTAGTCAAAAGTGTGTTGCAAGCCCGTGATCAGCGCTTCAAGGAAAGCCTTCTGCAAACTGTTCAGAACTTAGATAAAATAGATGCTTTAGAAAAAATATATGACTGGCATATGAAGTGGTTTCAAGAGGATCACTTTAAAGGCTGCCTGTTCGTACGTGCTGTGGGGGAATCAAATACAGATGACAAAGAGATTATTGAAATTGCGCAAGCGCATAAAAAATGGCTGCGTTTACTCATTGATGATAAAACTGCAGGAATGCAGCGCAGCCATGATATTAGCGTCTTATTCTATCTGCAGCTTGAAGGTTTAATCAGCCGTTATTTAGTGGAAGGCTACAGCGTAGAAACAGCAGCTGAAAGTAAAAAAATTATTTTTGGCATTATTCAGCAATTTCAAAACAGTGCACTGTAAATTCCATAAGCCGCCACAATAACAAGTATCAATCCGCACATTCCCAGCAGTTTAGGATAAAGCTGAGATTTTGACAGCTTACTGAATGACAGATACACCAGTGACAGTGTCGCAAAGTCCAAAACAATCAAACTCAGATTCAAATCTGCTGTTATACCGACAAACTGCGGAAAAAAAGAAGCGAAGAAAATAATGTCTTTCGGATTGGAAATGCCGACTAAAAAACCCGTTTAAAACCGCCTGAATCAGTGTTCAGTTGCATTTTGGGCTGTGTATGCGGGCTATGCAGCACTTCTTTGATGATATCAAAGCCAATATAGGCAATATAGGCAATATAAAGACAGCCCAAAATTTTAATTATTGTGAGCCATTGCTCATTTACATTCAGAATGCCTTTTAAGATGAATACCGACAGCATAATCAGCACTAATGAGGCAAAATTTGTTCCAAATATTGTTTGAAGCGCTCTTTGATAACCGCCTTTAAGCCCCGCACTTGCCACCAGAAGCATTACAGGTCCTGGCACAGCGATCATAACAACAACTGCAACACAGTATAAAAAATACTCTGTAAAATTCACTTATCGCTCCATTCATAAAAAACTGGGTCATCCATAAAAAAAGAGGACTCAGTCCTCTTCATCCATGCTTTGCAGCAAATGAATACTTATGCCATCGGCTCTTAAAAAAGCCAGATCATAGCTGGCCGTTGCTAAAGCCAATATACGGCGTTCAAATTCATCCCAAAGCGGGCGGACTTGCTTATAGTGAATGCCTAGGCCGCTTTCCTCTGTAAAATGGCGGTTTTTTTCACACAGCTTTAAAGCATGGTAAAGTTTTCTGCCGCGTGTCGCATCCGGGCGCAGCCGAACCCGCTTCGACAATACAAAACCTTCAACATGACGTAAATCAGCCAAGGGCATCATCGGAATTAAAATCTGATCAAGCTGTGCATCCAGCCGCTGCCAAACAGTTCGCTGCTGTTCAGCGGTATATGTATTCCACTTGATCACTTCATGGTTAAAGCGCCTGCAGCCGCGGCAGACTGAGTCACCAAACACCGTCGAACAGCGTCCCGCACATGGAGTTAATGAGGCAATCCGGCGATCCGTACTCAAGGCATGCTCCTAAAAAGATAGTTCATCTGCACTGTCAGCACAAAACTGACAGGCCAAGAATATACACCCTCTCCAGCAGGAATTGAAGCTGTGAATCTGCATTGCATGACTCGCTAATTCTCATAAATCACGCTAAAATATGCGCCTTTCAAAAATTTATTGTCATAATTGGAGTATCCATGAACGCTACTGTAGAACAGCTTGCACCTGTAGAACAGCATGCGGCCACTGGCTGGGTTGTTGCGGCGCTTTATCAATTCAAAGAAGTTCAAAATTCTGCTGATTTACAGCAACGTCTTTTAGATTTGGTAAAAACCATCAACTTATGCGGTACTCTGATTGTGGCAGATGAAGGCATTAACGGCACTGTTGCGGGTGACCGCCCAGCCGTTGATGCTATTCATCAATTTCTTTTGAATGAAGGTTTTTCAACCATGGAATATAAAGAGTCTCACAGCTCTGAAAAACCATTCCGCAAAATGAAAATCAAACACAAAAAAGAAATTGTGACCTTAGGCGTAGAGGTTAAGCCGCGCAATTTGGTTGGGCATTATCTCGACCCGAAAGAATGGAATGAACTGATTGCCCGCGATGATGTCATTCTGGTTGATACCCGAAATGATTACGAATACAAAGCGGGTACTTTCAAAGGCGCAATCGACCCGAAAACGGAAACTTTCCGCGAATTTCCAGACTACGTCAAAAAAGAGCTGGAACAGCATAAAGATAAAAAAATTGCGATGTTCTGCACTGGCGGCATCCGCTGTGAAAAATCGACCTCTTTACTGCTGCAGGAAGGCTTTACCGATGTCTATCATTTAAAAGGCGGCGTTCTAAAATATTTAGAAGAAACCCCAGCTGAAGAAAGCTTGTGGGAAGGCGAATGTTTCGTATTTGACGGCCGTACCGCCGTAACACACGGCATGGAAGAAGGCGCGAATATCAAATGCCACGCGTGCGGCTGGCCGCTGCTGCCTGCAGAAGCTGAATTGACCAGCTATGAACACGGTGTGTCTTGCAAATACTGCATCGATAAAACATCGGAGCAGCAAAAAGCAGGCTTCCGTATGCGTCAGTCTCAAATTTTGGCAGCCAAACGCAAACGCCTATAAATTTTACAGCCAACTGCCCATTTAAAGCTGTATTCAGCAGGCCCTCTTAGCAGGGCCTGTTTTTACTCAATATACACAATAGACATAAAAAGTGACAAAAATCACAATTTAAACTCTTTTCGGCGGCTCTCCTGCTCTATATTCTGAATTTTAAATTGCCATTTCTATTCATAATTCATTGAAAAGGAAAGTAAAAATGCCTAAAAACCTAATCACGTCAGTGCAATATCATCAGACTGTACAGCAAAATACTCAGTATGCTGAATTAAATAAAATCAATCAGTTGCTGCATCAGCAATCCCATCTTTTCATTGTTGGCTTGGGCACTGTCATCGGTGCACTAATCTCGCTTTTAATCGGATATCATCTGGAAACCACAGCCGCCAATATAGCGCTGCTCAGTTTAATCCCTATGGCTTTGCCTTATTTGTTGCGTGAGGTCTACATATATACCCTTGTGCATATGCAAGATGATGAGGAATGATCAGCCGCCTCTGCTCAAGGACTTACAGCGGCAATGCATAAAACACAGCCTGCATACCGGAATTATGTCCAGCTTAAACAATAAAAGAAAAAGCTTAGGCAGCAGCGCATTGATGCTTTACCGGCGGCGCAATAACCCTTAGGATATTTTGGATACATTTGAACCTTTAAAGCATGAATTTAACTGAATGGATATTGTCCATCATGGAACAGCTGGGCTATTTAGGCATTGCCCTGCTGATGTTCTTAGACAATGTGTTCCCGCCTATTCCGTCTGAAATCATTATGCCGTCTGCTGGCTTTACCGCCTCACAAGGACAGCTGCTGTTGAGCGGCGTTATTGCTGCCGGGTGTATCGGCTCGTTAACTGCAGCGGCGCTGCTGTATTGGGTGGGCTACCAATTCAATCATGAGGCGATTTTCCGCTTTGTCGACCGCTACGGAAAATTCCTATTTATAAAATCTGATGATGTAAAAAAATCGCTGCTATGGTTTGAAAAATATGGACACCGCATAGTATTTTTTGGAAGGATGATTCCCGCAGTACGCTCACTGATCAGCATTCCTGCCGGCATGAGCCGTATGCCTTTTTGGAAATTTATGTTTTACAGTGCGCTTGGCACAATGATATGGACCACATTCCTAGCTGCTGTCGGTTTTTATTTTGGTGAAAATCAGGCCTTGATGCATGAAATTTTCAGCCGCGTAGGTTATGTAATTATTGGTATTGTCAGCACTTTACTGATCTGGCTGATTTACCGGCGTCAATTGCGCAAGCGCGCCAAAACCGGTAAATAACGGATGCGGAGCGAATGATATTGCTCCTGCTGCGGCACATCGGTATTTTTGGATATTCACGTACCTAGATAAAGGCCCAAGGACTTTCACACAAACATAAAAAGTTCCGGCATGACAAAAAAATTGCCTTGAATCTACATTTAATGAGCAGGACAGCGGTTTTCAAACTTTTATAATTTTTAAACCACACAATTTTCAACATTACAGCTAAAGCAAGAATGAATATGAAAAAGTATATCGTCTATTTTTCTATCTGTTATGCGGCAGCCATGGCGCTTATCGCCATTATTGTCAGCTTTTTTGATCTGTCGGGCGGAACTTCCGCGGCATGCTTGATTGCAGCCGGCTTTGCAACGGCAATGAAATTCGCGCAGGATCAGCGGCGCCCGCCTAATTCTCATGAAAAGAAACAGCTGATTTGGGGATGCCTTTTTGCTTCAATCGTGATCAGTATCATTGCTTCTGCCATGTCACTGCTCATTTTCTTCAAGACTTCTGATTTCTTCAGCATCCTCGGCACGGCTCCCATATGGATTTGGATCATCGCCATTTTATTGACCATTTTCATCCATTATTTAATCTTGTCACTATCTTTCGGCTGGTTTGCAAAACGAAGCGTCCGAACTGGCTTTAAATAATCGCTGTTTCAATCGATAAACAATAAAAAAGCGCCATTCAGGCGCTTTTTATATTTAAATAAATTAATCCGGTGTGTGATACATCAAATACAATTCATTTAAATTTTCTGGAATTTCTTCTGCCAATTCATCCATTAACTGACCATTACGGCGGAATGTTTCCATTTGCGGATCTTCTTCGTCTACACCGCTGAACACCATGATCGGCAATGTCAGATCGACCAGCTGCTCTTCAAATTCTTCAGTAAACCAAGCATCTTCATTCAGGAACATCGCGTCAACGAAGCCCACACTCCAGTCACCCAAGCTGGATTCAACATCCGCTTCTTCAATTTCAAAAGGAAATTCAATCCCTTCTTCATTCGCCAAATTTTGGCGAATGGATTCCAGCCATGCTTTGATTTGCACAATAATTTCAGCCGGCACTTTCTTTTGATTGTTATCAAAAAGTTCATCCAGCCATTTTGCAAAAGCTGGGCCAACAGCAATCGCACAAAGAAAACCGTGAGTCGCGGCAAAATCTAGACCGTGTTCATTGTCGTCACCGTCCAGATATTCACTCAATAGGTCTAAATCTAAAGCACTCATTTCACATCCAAACTTAGAAACTTAAAGCCGTAGCATAACATTTTCGTGGCCTGCAAAAAATCAGATTTTATTCGTCCTCGTCATCCAGATCATCATCGTCGAAATCATAATCAAATTCTTTTAATTCTCTTTCCAGGCGGCGCTGCGCCAAAAGATCATCGATTAAGCGGCGTTTTTCCAACGATTCCTTTGCACTTATCTTGCTGCCGGCTTCATCGAAACTAACGTCATCATCACCGTAGTTATCATCTAGTTCAAAATCTGTCGAAGACACTAAAACTACCTCATAATGAAAAATGTGAAGGTCCTAGCCGCTATTTATCTTTGTTCCAGAACCTTGTCAAGTTTTATTTGCATTTATGGCATTTAATTTGATTTTTGGTCTTTTTTTTTAACCCATTTCTATGGCATGATATAATCCACCCTGCGTCTTTTCAGTTTTATGACTTTAAATTCCAGTTTTTGCAAGCGTCTTTTTATAAACGCGCATTCTTGAATTAAGGTCTAACTGGAAACTTGTTCTGAAAAACAGAATAGGAATACGCTAGGGATGAACTTGAAAACAACAATTTCAGCCCCATCTAAATTACTGAATTTATATTTTAATATTTTATCAGGCAGCATCTTGCTGGAATTCCCTGATGAAATACGCAAGCTATTCACAGATAAATTTAAGCGAATTGTGCTAAAATGCACGGTTTTTTACTGCCACAGATTCAACGAGAAGAGTAAGCAAAAGATGAGCGATATGACTTCCCCTACTTCCCAAGTAGCGGCTCTGATTAGCCGAGGCAAAGAGCAAGGTTACCTAACTTTCGCCGAGGTTAACGATCATCTCCCGGACTCGATCACGGAAAGCGAGCAGATTGAAGACATCATTCAAATGCTGAATGACGTGGGGATTCCTGTACATGACCGCGCGCCTGAATCTGACGATACAATGTTCGAAGGCGGCAATGAAGCGGCTGATGAAGTTGCAGAAGAAGAAGCCGCTGCAGTACTTGCCTCTGTAGAAAACGAACCCGGCCGTACAACAGATCCAGTGCGCATGTACATGCGTGAAATGGGTACAGTTGAACTGTTGACGCGCGAAGGCGAAATCAGCATTGCAAAACGCATTGAAGAAGGCATCCGTGACGTTCTTCATTCGATTGCATATTGGCCAAATGCAGTTGAAGTTGTCCTGCAGGAATATAAAGATTATGAAGCGGGCGAACGCCGCCTTGCTGACATTCTTTCAGGCTATTTAGACCCTGAAAGTGATGAAGAAATTCCGGAAGTTCTGGAAGATGAAGCTGAAATTGCAGAAGAAGATGATACTTCAGGAAAGTCAGCCAAAGATGTAAAATTGGATGATGACGAAGAAGAAGAAGAGTCTGAAAGCGATGATGATTCAGAAGGCGAATCAGGCCCAGATCCTGAAATAGCGAAAGCGCGTTTCACTGAACTTGAAAATGCGTGGAAAAACACCCGCACCGCAATTGAAAAACATGGCCGCAGCAGCAAAGAAGGCGAAGATGCGCTTGAAGCATTAGCCTCTGTGTTCATGATGTTCAAGTTTACACCGCGTTTATTTGAAATTATTTCAGAACTGATCCGCGGCACGCATGAACAGATCCGTACATCTGAACGTGAAGTGATGCGTTATGCAATCCGCCGCGGCCGTATGGACCGTACGCAGTTCCGTACCTCTTTCCCGGGTCAAGAATCAAATTTTGCATGGTTAGATGAGCAAATTGCTAAAGCGCCTGCAGATCAAAAAGCTTATTTGGAAAAAGTTCGCCCTGACATTTTAGCTTTCCAGCAAAAAATTGCAGATATTGAAAAAGAACTCAAACTGAACGTGAAAGAAATTAAAGAAATTTCTAAACGTATGGCTGTCGGTGAAGCGAAAGCGCGCCGTGCGAAAAAAGAAATGGTTGAAGCAAACTTGCGTTTGGTGATTTCGATTGCGAAGAAATACACCAACCGCGGCTTGCAATTCCTTGACTTGATTCAAGAAGGCAACATCGGTTTGATGAAGGCAGTAGATAAATTTGAATACCGCCGCGGTTACAAGTTCTCTACTTATGCTACATGGTGGATTCGTCAGGCAATTACCCGTTCGATTGCCGACCAAGCGCGTACCATCCGTATTCCTGTGCATATGATTGAAACGATCAACAAGATCAACCGTGTTTCACGTCAGCTGCTTCAGGAAATGGGCCGTGAGCCGACACCTGAGGAATTGGGTGAACGCTTGGAAATGGACGAAGTGAAAGTACGTAAAGTACTTAAAATTGCCAAAGAACCGATTTCGATGGAAACTCCAATCGGTGATGATGAAGATTCACATTTGGGTGACTTCATTGAAGATGGCAACATCACATCTCCAATTGATGCCGCGACATCTGAAGGCTTGAAAGAAGCAACGCGTGAAGTGCTGGAAAACCTGACTGAACGTGAAGCGAAAGTATTGAAAATGCGTTTTGGTATTGATATGCCGACGGATCATACTTTAGAAGAAGTGGGTAAGCAGTTTGATGTAACGCGTGAACGTATCCGTCAAATTGAGGCTAAAGCATTGCGTAAATTACGTCATCCTTCCCGCTCTGAACACTTGCGTTCATTCTTGGAAAATGACTGATTGCTTAAAATACAATCTAACTTCTTAAGGCATGATGCAGACTTGAAAATTCATTGACCGTCTCCATTATGTAGTTAAGAGAATCTCAAAGCCTGCACTTTTGCAGGCTTTGTCTATAATTTGAGGTGAACTATGATAGACCGCACTCCATCTCGCGAACTCCGTGAAGATCTTTGGGTATTTCCAATGGACTACCCAATTAAACTCATTGGTAATGCAGGTACAGAATTGCACGGTGCTGTCGTAGAAATTTTAGTGAAGCATTTTCCTGCCTTTGATGAAGCGACTTTAAAAGTGCAGCCTTCCCGTACAGGTAAATATCACTCTATTACTGCGCAGCTTCGTTTTGAAGAGCTTGAGCAAGTTCATGCGCTTTATGCAGATCTTGCGGCTTGCGAACATATCCGCACAGCGCTGTAATCACCTGCTGAATAAAAACACACGCTTTCGGGCGTGTTTTTTTATGCCTGTTTAATTTGTTTAGCAACAGCCTGCTGTGCTTCAGTGCCCCATTTGGGCTGCAATTCATTATAATGAATCTATACATCTGCCATCACAAGGACACTCCGAGCGTGACTGAGACTGCGCAAAAACCCAAACTGATTATTCGTCAGTACAACCAGCTGACCCCCTATGCAGACCGATTTCAAGAAATGAAAACGCTCACTGAGCAGCGTGATGAAAACACTCCGGATGAGCTGTGGATTTTGCAGCACCACGATGTTCTCACCCAAGGTCAAGCAGGCAAACCTGAGCACATTCTTATGGCCAGCAGCATTCCTGTTGTGCAGACAGACCGCGGCGGTCAAGTCACATGGCATGGACCTGGGCAATTGGTCGCCTACTTTATGTTTGATTTGAACCGCTTAGGCTGGAATGTCAGAAGCTTAGTCTCTTATGCTGAAAATTTAATGATAGAACTGCTTAAAAAATACAGTATTGATGCGTATGCCAAAGCTGATGCGCCGGGCGTTTATGTGAATGAACGTAAAATTGGCTCTCTGGGTTTTAAAATCCGCAAAGGGCGTTCATACCACGGGCTGGCTTTAAATATTGACTGTGACCTTTTCGGTTTTCACACCATCAATCCTTGCGGCTATGCAGGTCTGGAAATGGTCCGCATTCAAGACCTCGCAGATCCTTACCCTAAATTTGAGAACTTGTGCGTCGATATCATTGAAACATTGAAAAACAGCGGTTACTTTAAAGAGATTCAGATAGAACAGCGATAAAGCTTTTGCTTTCAGTATGAAAATAAATTAGAGTATTTACTCTAAATAAATAAGATCTAAAAAAGGGATAACCGCGTGATTGCAGCAAAATCTGTTAAGCCCGCATTACAGCTAGCCTATGTCAAGCTCATGATGGATGTGATTGGCAGAGGCTTGGTGATGGCGAGCCAAGTTGATGAAGAAGTCAAACAGGAAGTCACTAAATTTCCAGAAAATTTCACGCTTTCAATGAAAGTTTTCCCAAATGGGCCAGCTTTTATTGCCCGTGTGACTGCTGGCAAGCAGCTGGAGTTGGTGCCGAATTTAGAATCTAAACCCGATCTCACCATTACCTTTAAACATCTGCATCATGCTTTTTTAGTATTTTCTTTTCAGGAAAGTACAGCTCAGGCTTTTGCCAATGACCGCATGATTGCCGATGGTGACATTTCCTATGCCATCCGCCTTGTCCGCTGCTTAAATAAAATGGAAGCGCTGATTCTGCCGAAACTGGTCGCAGAACTGGCTGTCAAAGAATACCCAAGCGATTTAAGCCTAAAAGAAAAACTTACTGGAGCCGCCAACATTTATCTCAAAGTGGCTCAATCCTATTTCAAACGGAGCGCATAACACATGGCTAAACCTTATTACGAATTTTTCTGTCCAGTAAAAGTGATTGCAGGCCATGCTGCCTTAGAACATATTCCGTTTGAACTTGCCGCTTTAGGCGCGGCCCGCCCATTGATCATTACCGATAAAGGCGTACGCAGCAACAATCTGCTTGCACCGATTGAAGCCGCTTTTGAATCGACTGATGCGGTAATCGGCTATATTTTTGATGATGTGCCGCCTGATTCAAGCCTAGAAACTGTCCGCAAGGCAGCGCAGCTGTACCGTGACAATAACTGTGATGCCATTATTGCTGTAGGCGGCGGCTCAGTAATTGATACTTCTAAAGCCACAAATATATTGGTCTCTGAGGGCGGCGATGACCTGCTGAAATATTCTGGCGCGCACAATCTGCCAAAACCATTAAAGCCTTTTTTCGTCATTCCGACGACATCAGGCACGGGTTCAGAAGTCACTATGGTCGCAGTCGTTTCTGATAATCAGAAAAATGTAAAAATGCCGTTTGCATCGTATTACTTGATGCCGCATGCAGCAATTTTAGACCCGCGCATGACCCAAACTCTGCCGCCGCATTTAACCGCCATGACCGCCATGGATGCGATGACCCATGCGGTTGAAGCCTACACGTGCCTTGCCGCCAATCCTATTTCTGACGCCTATGCAACCGCGGCGATTAAAAAAATCAGCGCCAATTTATTTAACGTGCTGGATAACCCAACTGATGCCAATGGCCGTTTAGAATTAGCCCAAGCCTCAACAATGGCAGGCATTGCCTTCTCTAACTCAATGGTCGGTTTAGTGCATTCTCTCGGCCATTCTTTAGGTGCTGTTGCCCACCTGCCGCATGGCCTGTGCATGAATCTATTCTTGCCTTATGTTTTGGAATTCAATAAAGAAACCAATGCAGAGAAGCTTGCAGATTTACTGCTGCCTTTGGCCGGCCCGGATATTTATGCGCAGACCCCTGCCCATCTGCGGGCGGATAAAACCATTTCAACGCTTCAAGCCATGCGTGACCGTATCTATGCATTGACTAAATTACCGCGTACCTTGCAAGAAACCGGTAAAGTTTCTGAAACTCAGTTTGATGAGATTGCAGAGAAAGCGCTGAATGACGGTTCAATCATTTACAACCCGAAAGAAGCCACCCTGCAGGATCTGAAAACTATCTTAGAAAAAGCTTGGTAATTGCTGAAAAATAAGCGAATATAGCGCAAATTCAAGCCTGATGTTTTTTTAAACATCGGGCTTTTATCTTGCAGAAGATAACGTTTGGCGCTTTTTAGCCAAACTGGCATGCTTTCTGCTGAAAAAATTCAAAAGTTGCTGACAAAAGCCGCCTTTTTAGAGTAGATTGGCGCGCTTTTAAAAATAAACACAGGGGGGATCGTTCGTCTCAAACGATCCTTATTCAATATGACTGATCCTTGATCAACGATTTAGAGGAAACGCCGTTGGCTAATACTTCTGGGACTCAATCGGCAGCAAAACTGCAAAAAACGCTAGGCCTCTGGCACATCATCATCATTGGTTTGGCCTATATTCAGCCAATGACCTTATTTGATACTTTCGGCTTGGTGTCGGAAGAAAGTCATTATCATGTGCCTACTTCTTACATTATTGCTTTAATTGCAATTTTGTTCACTTCCATCAGTTACGGACACATGATCCGCCGCTATCCGTCTTCGGGTTCCGCATACACCTATGCGCAAAAATCAATTCATCCGAATGTCGGCTTTATGGTGGGCTGGTCTTCATGGCTGGATTATTTACTGTCGCCAATGGTCAACATCATTTTGGCCGTAATTTATCTGGAAGCGCTGTTCCCAGAAATTAATCACTGGGTGTGGGTCATCGGGCTGACTGCATTCATGACAGCCGTCAACTTGCGCGGCGCTAAATTTGTCGCCAACTTCAACAGTATTATTGTCTTTATCCAGCTGGCTGTGGTTGCCTATTTCACATGGATGGTCTACAGCCTGCTTGAAAGCGGCGTAAATGCTGACGGCACTTTGGTCAATGCAAAATATCAGCTCTGGAGCCTAGAGCCGTTTTGGAATGAATTGACGCAAATAGGCCCTTTAATTACAGGCGCAACTTTGCTCTGCTTCTCATTCACAGGCTTTGACTCACTCAGCTCCCTTGCAGAAGAAACCAAAGATACTGAAAAAACCCTGCCTAAAGCAATTTTCTTAACTGCACTGATTGCGGGCGTGATCTTCATTATCAGCACGTATTTCATGCAGATTTACTTCCCGAACGATCCTAAGACCTACTTTGAAGATGTGGCGGCAACTCAGCCGGATATCCTTCAGGCTGTAGGCGGCGCAGCATTTAAAACAGTCGTGCTTTATTTCGCGATTGTGACTGTCATGGCATCCGGCATCTCTGCGCATGCAGGTGTTTCACGCTTAATGTATGTCATGGGCCGTGATGGCGTGATCAATAAAAAGATTTTCGGACATATCAGCCCGAAAAACTTTACACCGTCTTACAATATTTTAATTGTTGGCGCAGTGGCATTGACTGCCGGCTTTATGGATTTGGACATTGTGATTTCAATGATCAGCTTCGGCGCATTGACCGCATTCACTTTTGTAAACCTGTCTGTGATTTCACGGTATGCGCTGCGTGATGGCCGCACTAAGAACATGAAAGATATTTTCAGTTTTGTGGTGATTCCATTGCTTGGCTTTATCAGCATTTTTGCCATGTGGCTGGAAATTGAAGAAACTGCTCTGAAATTTGGCTTATGGTGGGCAATGTTCGGTATTCTGTATCTTGGCTACAAAACCAAAGGCTTCAAGCACCCTGCTCCGCAGCACAATGAATTTGATGACTCGCATTGATTTGCCTATCTATTCCATAAAAAAGGCGCTTCGAGCGCCTTTTTTATATTCAGATTTTTGTCCGAGCACAATCTTTAGGCTTAACGGATACGGCAGTTGAAACCCATCCGTGTATCTACAATATTGTTTTTATATCCCAGACTCTGAATAAAGGCATTGCGGTCACTCAGCAGCTTTTGATCAGCTTCCGGTAAACGGTTTTGGTTTTGCTGCGCCAATTTCAGCGTTTCATCTACCGATCTTTGATAAATGCCGCACACTTCCTGCCGTTTCGGCTTTTTCAGAATGCGCCCAAACCAGCTTCGTTCAAAATCTTCAGGCTTTAAGGTTTGGCCCCAGTCTTCAATCCGCTGATTCTGCCGTTCACGCAACTCCGACAGCCCCTGCTGCAGCTCTTCTTTGCTTAATGGGCGGACATCCGCCTCTAATACCGTTTCATCCATAGAGACGGCAGGAATAGACTCAGGTGCAGTTTCAATCTTCGCCGCCCAGCTGGGTGCAGAAGCGAAACCAGCTGTCAAAATCACCGCTGCAAAATTCAAATATATTGACTTCAAGTTCTAAGTGCCTGTTTTTGATTCATCATTTTCGTTATACACATTTTTACATTTCATCAGAAGCTGCTGGCTGTTAATTTTACAAAACTTCATCACTTTAAGCTGAAAAAGCCTGCTCCCTATAAAAAAGCCGCTCAATAGAGCGGCTTTTTTTATTGAATCGATTTAAAGCAATTCTTTAAAGCCTTGCTGACGCCATGCTTCATACAAAATAACCGCTGTCGCATTGGACAGATTTAAACTGCGTGAATTGGCAGCCATCGGCAATCTGATCCAGTGTTTTTCTGGGAACATCATGCGTACATCTTCTGGCAAACCGCGGGTTTCCGGCCCCATCAGCAATGCCACTGGACGGTTTAGATTTGAAGTATGCGGCGTTTCAAACCCTTTTGTGGTTAAAGGATAAATTGCATCATTAGCGATGCCCTGCGTTTCCAAATGCGCCAGACATTCCGCAAAATTTTCCCAGACCTTCATATGCGCCCATTCATGATAATCCAAACCGGCACGGCGCAATTTCTTATCATCCAGCTCAAAGCCTAAAGGCTTGACCAAATGCAGCTGTGCTCCTGTGTTGGCGCACAAACGAATGATATTCCCTGTATTCGCTGGAATTTCTGGCTCGTATAAAACTACATGGATCACTGGTTTTCTCTACTTTTTAATAAATGAAGCAAGGCGTAATTCGCCTTGCACTCGGGCAGCGTGACCGCTGCTATCCCTGCTCATGCCATTGCAATTGCTCACGCAGGCTCACAACATCGCCAATAATCGTTAATGTCGGCGCCTGTATCTGATGTTCGGACACTTTAGATGCAATATCTGCCAGTGTGCCAACCACCACTTTCTGCTCAGGTGTGGTCCCTTTTGAAACCAATGCAACCGGCATATCGGGGCGCTGGCCATGCGCAATCAGTTTTTCACAGATTTTTTCCAAACCAACCAAACCCATATACAGCACTAAAGTTTGGTTTTGATAAACCAGCTCATCCCATGGCAATTCAGGAGAACCTTCTTTCAAATGTCCAGTCAAAAATCTGACGCTTTGCGCATAATCCCGATGGGTCAATGGAATGCCTGCATATGCAGAACAGCCGGATGCGGCGGTAATGCCAGGCACAACTTGAAAAGCGACACCGGCAGCGAACAGTTCTTGAATTTCTTCACCGCCGCGCCCAAAGATAAAGGGATCACCGCCTTTTAAACGGCAAACCCGCTTGCCTTCTGACGCATATTTAACCAGCAAGGCATTAATGCCGTCTTGCGGCACAGCGTGATTAGAACGCGCTTTGCCGACATAGATTTTTTCCGCATCGCGGCGGCATAAATCCATAATTGGATCAGACACCAGCCGGTCATAAATGACTACGTCCGCCTGCTGCATTAAACGCAATGCTTTTAACGTCAGCAGTTCAGGGTCGCCTGGGCCGGCACCGACCAAATAGACTTCACCTTTCGGCTGTGTCCACTCAATTAAAGCCTGCTCAATCAGGCGGTCAGCTTCTGCCATATTGTCGTTGAAGACTTGCTCTTTTAGCGGGCTGGCATATAAGTCTTCCCAAAAAATACGGCGCTTATCTGGATTTTCAATTTTAGCTTTTACTGCAGCCCGCCATTTTCCTGAGAATTCTGCAAGCTTGCCCATGCCGTGCGGAATACTGCTTTCAAGCTGAGTACGGATTTGACGCGACAGAACCGGCGATGCGCCATTGGTCGCAATAGATACCACCAGCGGTGAACGGTCAATAATGGCTGGAACCATAAAGCGGCAATGCGGCGGATCATCCACACTGTTGACCAAAACATTTTCAGCCTCGCAGGCCTCAAAAACCGCCTGATTGACTGCTTTATCATCAGTCGCCGCAATCACTAAACGGTAGTCCCGCAGTTTCAAGCCTGTACTGAACAGCGCTTGCACATATTTCCCGCCGCTCTGCTCTACAATTTCCAGCAGATTAGCCGCTATTTCCGGAGAAATAACATGGATAGCGGCACCTGCTTTTTGCAGCAGCACCGCTTTGCGGTAAGCAATATGGCCGCCGCCAACAATCAGACAAGGCTGCTGCTGCAGCTTCAACGAGATTGGAAAAATATCCACACATGACCTCAATACATTTGTTCTGACTGTCTTAAGCAATTATCGTGCACAAAATTACGCTATGCATCGGCTGAAATTAGTCGATGTACTCTGCGCCGCCCATATAAGGGCGCAATACAGCCGGCACTTCAATTGAGCCGTCTGCACGCTGATAATTTTCCATTACAGCCAGCAGCGTACGGCCCACAGCCAAACCGGAACCATTCAGCGTATGAACAAATTCAGTTTTTTTCTGATCGGCACGGTAACGCGCTTTCATCCGGCGCGCCTGAAAATCGCCCATGCAAGAACATGATGAAATTTCACGATAGGTATTTTGGCTAGGCACCCAAACTTCTAAATCATAGGTTTTGATCGCGCCAAAACCCATATCGCCGCCGCACAGGATAATTTTACGGTATGGCAGGCCTAACGCTTGAAGAATACCTTCTGCATGGCCTGTCAGCTCTTCCAAAGCATTCATTGAATCTTCAGGCTTAATAATCTGCACCATCTCAACTTTGTCGAATTGATGCTGACGGATTAAACCGCGTGTATCGCGGCCATATGACCCGGCTTCACTGCGGAAGCATGGGGTATGCGCCGCATATTTCAAAGGAAGGCGCGCTGGATCGATAATTTCATCACGGACAAAATTAGTAACCGGCACTTCTGCGGTCGGAATTAAATAATATTCTTTTTCGCCTTGAAGCTTGAATAAATCTTCTTCAAATTTAGGTAATTGACCTGTGCCGCGTAAAGAATCAGCATTTACCAAGTAAGGCACATACGCTTCTGTATAGCCATTCACATCAGTATGAGTATTCAGCATGAATTGCGTAATAGCCCGCTGCAAACGCGCTAAAGGACCTTTGAGCACGCTAAAGCGGGTGCCGGTCAGCTTGGTTGCAGTTTCAAATTCCAAACCGCCCATCATTTCGCCAAGATCGGTATGATCTTTAATGTCAAAATCAAATTCGCGCGGTGTGCCCCATTTTAAAATTTCAACATTGTCACTTTCATCTTTACCTTCAGGCACAGATTCATGCGGCATATTCGGAATGGATAAAGATTTAGTTTCAATTTCTGCCTGAAGTTCTGCTAATGCAGTTTCTGCAGCTTTAATTTCATCGCCAATGGCAGACATGCGCGACATGATTTCGGACGCATCGCCGCCCGATTTTTTAATTTGACCGACTTGTTTTGCGCCCGCATTGCGTTCTGCCTGCAAGCTTTCAGTTTTAGACTGAATTTCTTTACGGCGCGCTTCTAATGCAGCCCATTCTGCCGCGTCCAGCTGAACGCCGCGTTTTGCCAAGGCTAAATTTACAGCCTCAATATTATTTCTGAGTAATTTCGGGTCGATCATAGCCAATCATTTGCAAAGAAAAAAACTGGCTATAGTGTAAGCTCTTAACGCTAAAAAATACAGTAATCGAGCTTACAGCTGGGGCTTATTAGTACAATAAACTGCAAGATTTTTACAGTTTACTGATTTTCATAATTGGGCAAATTCGGCAAATATTCAGGCTTGAACATTCCTTTAGTCATCTGATAAGGCAAATTCAGTTCTGTCATGCCTTCAGCGTAGCTGGCTAATTCATACAGCGGATAAACAAACACAATGCCGCTGGCGCCATAATAAAAATTATCACTCAGCTGCAGCTTGCCGCGTTCTATATTGTGCTCTTCCAGCCACATAGAATTGGCGTCATATAGCGCACTCATCACTTTGGCCTCTGCGCCTTTTAGCAATACATCCTGCAGCGCCAAACGTTTCTTTGCTTTTAAATCAAAGTTGACGTATTCCACATGATACATGCCATGCGCAGCGCCCGCCGTGTACGTGTAACTTTCCAAAGCGAATGTCGCTATTTTGCCCCATTGGCTGATATAGCGCACACTGGTTGTACTTTGCCCCAAACCCGGTTCTGCACCTTCTGCTAAATTCACCTTTTCATTCGGCACAGTTGAAAATGCAATCGGGTCAGCTTTCTGAATACGCTCTGCAAAATACTGATTAATCCAATCTACATTGGTCTCTACTGTCTGTATCGAATATTGCGTACAGCCTTCAGCATCGCAGGCTTCCGGCTTGGTCAGCTTCATGGCCGCAGCTTTGGATTCAATTAAAGGAATGCTATCAGTTTTGACAGCTGCTGCCTGCTTATTTTTATCACTGTCCTGCACCGGTTCATTTCTAGGCTGGCAGGCCGTCAGCAGGCTGATTGAAAAAAATGCAGCAATTGCAGCTGCCGCAGCCTTTTTATGAAAAACTTTCTGATGAAGCATATTCATGACGAGTTCCCTACTACCCAAAATGCAAAACAAATAAACGATCCCACTATACCTACTCTATACAACTGATAACATTACGAAATGTATCTCCAATTTTGCGTGACTTTTACATCAATAAAAAAAAGCAGGCGAATGCCTGCTTTTTCCGTTTGCTTAAAGCTGTCTCACTATCAGCAAACAATTTTCTGCCGAACAGATTGATCATAACTTACTGATCAATGATGTCAGTTCCTTTCGGTGGTGTAAAATTGAAAGTTGATGCAGGAATAGATGCATTCACTCTCATATTGCTGAACCGCACATATGTGGTTTGGCCAAGTGAGTCCGCAAGAATCATTAATGTTGGCGCTTTATTGGCGCCAAAACTGATGGTTAAGCTTTGAAATGCGCCATCATTATTTTTAGGATACAGCGTGTAATAAGTCTTGGTGTTATTTGGCTGAGTCACCCGGTATGACTGCATAATTTGGCTGGTATTGCCCGAAAGCAGCAGCGCCGGAGTGTTTGCAACCTGATCATCTAAGTTTTGACGCACGGCCTGCTGCAGGTCTGGATCGTAAATCCACACAGTTTTACCCGATGTCACAATCGTCTGCTTAGACGGACTTGACGTTTCCCAGAAAAATTTACCAGGCCGCTCAACCTTCATCACGCCTTTAAAAGTTTGATTCATATGCTGAGCAGACAAGCCCTTTTTCTGTGCAGTTTTACCGCTGCTGACTTTTGTGGTTTGTTCAAAATTGGCAGAAAAACTTTTCACACCGCTGAGCTGTTTCACCAAGCTGGCTGTCGCTTGCTGCTCCGATGCTGCAGTGGCAGCAAAAACTGTTGTACTCATCACAGGTGCTAATGTCGCCGCACCCAATGCCACAGCACACATGGTTTTACGAAGCATATTCATAGATTCACCTTTTTATATTTGCAGCATTGCAATTTGTCAGATTGCCCATCTTAAACCAATTTTTAAGACTAATATGAGTGAAAACAATAAGTTTTGTATTGTTATTAATGCAAAATGCGAAATTTTATTCATCATGATGGAGAAAAGTCAAAAAATAAAAAACCCTCATTTTTTGATGAGGGCTTTTTATCTTAATAAAGTTGAGCATATTGGGCATCTAAGCTATTTCCATTGCCAGCCGATAGAAGCGCCTGCACCAAAGTCACCTTCACTATTGGTTGTAGCTGCAAGCTTATAGACATATTTATTGCTTTCAGTCACGCCGCTGAAACCGACAGCAAACCCTTGCTCGCTTTCCCATGTACCCACACCGACACTGAACATATTGTATCCGGCATCTGTAGGCTGAGGTAAAGAAGCAATCGCAATACTGGATGCTACAGCTGCATGCAGCCCGTCTTTCAAGTTGTCAAAATTACGGTTTAAATCATTGATGCGGTTATTGGTATAACTGTTGGCTTGATTCAAAACAGTTGCGCCATGCTGATCTGTATAAGTCTTAGACTCATTCAGCACATTCAAGTCCGCTTGCCGCATTTGAGCAACGTTTACAGCATCAGTATCTTGTGTACCGGCGGCGACATGAATAATTTGCCGTTCAGCACCTGCAGCGCCCACAGAAACCGTATTGTTTCTATCCGATGCAGAACCGTTGCCCAGAACGACCGCATTGGTGGCAGATGTACTGACGTTATTGCCCAGTACATAGGTATTATCACCGCTGACGGTATTATTATTGCCGATTGCACCTGAATTATTGCCTGACACCGTATTATTTACACCAGCAGCAATTGATTGATCTCCCGCTGCAGTGTTGCCAGCGCCAACAGCAATTGCATCCTGACCGGTTGCGGTAGGTTTAGGAGCGGTATTGGCCACATTAGACTGAATTTTAATATAAGGGTCAGCTAAACCTTTTAAGCTAATCAGCCATTCAGTTTCTGTACCTTCAAAACCATTATTTACAGCAACTTCATATGCACTGAAACCGGTGTCTCCAGTTAAACCTACAGCACCTGTTGCTCCCGTAGCGCCTATCGCGCCAGTATCGCCTTTGGCACCCGTTGCGCCATCTTTCCCATTCACACCATTTGTACCTGCAACACCTTGAGCTCCTGTAGCGCCAGTGTCACCTGTTGCACCTGTTGCACCTGTATCGCCTTTAGCGCCTGTTGCTCCAGTGTCACCTTTGGCGCCTGTAGCGCCTGTTGCACCCGTATCTCCTGTGGCTCCAGTATCACCTTTGGCGCCTGTGGCTCCCGTATCGCCTTTAGCGCCTGTTGCTCCTGTATCACCTTTGGCACCTGTGGCTCCAGTGTCACCTTTAGCGCCGGTTGCACCTGTATCGCCTTTGGCACCTGTGGCTCCTGTATCGCCTTTAGCGCCGGTTGCACCTGTATCGCCTTTGGCACCTGTGGCTCCTGTATCGCCTTTAGCGCCGGTTTCACCCGTTGCTCCTGTATCACCTTTAGCGCCAGTTTCACCCGTTGCTCCTGTATCACCTTTCTCACCTTGTGGACCAGGTGTACCTGAATGACAGCCTGTACGGCAATAATTATCGGTAATGACCGGATCAGAACTGCCGCCAGCCCACACCATACCGCTTACAGCGAAAAGAGCGCTTGCAATCAATGCTCTAGGCATGCATTGAACACGATGATTAGATGACGTTGATTTATATAATTTATGGCTTGAGAAGCTGGATTGATCATTTGACAGCGTAATTCTCAAATTATTTTCTGAAAGTTCCCGATTTTTTTTGGGGCAGTCATTAAGCAATACATTTCTTAATATTTTATTCATGTCCTTATCCTTTTCTTGTATTTCTCCCCTCCTATTACACATGTATTTTTTTGTGACGCAAATCACATTATATTACATAATTGCGACGTAATTATTAGTAAAGATTTCAAAACATTTCTTTATTTTTACTGTGAATTATTATTTATTTTTTTAAATAAATCTTTTGGTAATGATTTATTTGGCAAAAAAAAACCCGCAAAATTTGCGGGCTTTTTTCTATTAAAGCTTAAACTTCAACAGATACGTAGCGACGACCGAATTGGCCTTTCACTTCGAATTTGATTACGCCGTCAGCAGTAGCGAACAAAGTATGGTCACGGCCCATACCTACGTTTGCACCAGCGTGGAATTCTGTACCACGTTGACGAACGATAATGTTACCAGCAGTCACAGATTGACCGCCGTACATTTTAACACCTAACATTTTAGGATTCGAGTCACGACCGTTTTTAGTCGAACCACCGGCTTTTTTAGTTGCCATGTCTATTTACTCCTCGTAATTAGCCTGAAATAGCTGTAATTTTCAACTCAGTGAACCATTGACGGTGACCTTGTTGTTTACGATAGTGTTTACGACGACGCATTTTGATGATGCGGATTTTGTCGTGACGACCATGGCTAACTACTTCAGCAGTTACAGTAGCGCCAGCAACAACTGGTGCACCGATTTGAATGCTTTCGCCATTCACAACCATCAATACATCGTCAAATGTAATAGTTGCGCCAGTTTCAGCTTTCAATAATTCAACTTTAAGGGTTTCACCCTCAACAACACGGTGCTGTTTACCACCGCTTTGGATAACTGCGTACATGATGTACTCCAAGCATGCCCGTGTCGTCGTGCCGGTAAAGGAATATACCGATCTTAAGACGATCGCCACTGGGGTTATACAAGGGCAAGGATTTTAAGCGATATGCAAACAAACAACAAGCCATTTGCACAAAAATTATCAAAGAAGCCATGATTGCTTTATGCACTATTTCTAAAAACGCCAGAACATTGACGCCAGCAGCCAAAACATCTATCAAAAATTCAAATAGATTTTTAAAATCAATTCGCTACTATATACAAATGACGAAATGCCGGAATGTTTAAATGATCAGACATTCCATATTGCATTGGGTGATTGGAACTCGGCTCTGTTTTTAAATTTATACTTAATTTTAATCAATTGCTGAGCTCTTATCTGTAATTATGATACTAAGTTGCTAAACTACAGCAGCAATTTAAAATTACTGAGGCTCTTCTTCACATGACCATCGACTTCAAGCAAGACATTCTCACTCCTGTTGCTACTGACTTTGCCGCGATGGACAAATTTATTAATGAAGGGATCACCTCAAAAGTCGCTTTAGTCATGGCTGTCAGCAAACATGTTGTTGAAGCTGGCGGTAAACGCATGCGCCCTGTTATGTGTCTATTGGCGGCCAAAGCCTGCGGCGCAGAAGACTTAGAAAAACACCGCAAATTGGCGGCTATTATTGAAATGCTGCATACGGCAACACTCGTGCATGATGATGTGGTCGATGAATCAGGCTTACGCCGCGGACGCCCAACAGCCAATGCCACTTGGAATAACCAAACCGCAGTTTTGGTCGGTGATTTTTTAATTTCGCGCGCATTTGATCTGCTGGTTGACTTAAATGACATGGTCTTATTAAAAGACTTTTCGACAGGCACGTGCGAAATTGCAGAAGGCGAAGTTCTGCAGCTGCAGTCTCAGCACCAGCCGGATACATCGGAACAGACCTATTTAGATATTATTCACGGTAAAACTTCCCGCCTGTTTGAGTTGGCGACTGAAGGCGCAGCGATTCTTTCAGGCAAACCTGAATACCGTGAGCCGCTGCGTAAATTTGCTGGCCACTTTGGCAATGCCTTTCAAATTATTGATGATATTTTAGATTACACTTCTGATGCTGAAACATTAGGTAAAAATATTGGCGATGATTTAATGGAAGGCAAACCGACTTTACCGTTAATCTCTGCACTGAAGAATACCGCTGGCGAAGAACATGAAATTATCCGCCGCAGCATTGCAACAGGCGGGACTGCTGATTTAGAACGGGTGATTTCCATTGTGCAGACTTCCGGCGCATTGGATTATTGCAGCCAGCGCGCAACTGAAGAAACCAACGCAGCGCTGGATGCACTCAATGCGCTTCCAGACAGTGAATACCGCCAAGCACTGATTAATCTTGCGAATTTGGCATTGCATCGCATTCAATAAAACTAAAGAATAGTTACCACTTGCTTATGCATATAAAATTTAATGATTTATTCCTGCAAATGCAGCAGCAGCTTGACAGCAGTCAGGCTGTGCTGGATCACAATCTGCTGATTGAACTGGTAAACCGCATTCGCCCTGCAGACACCAAAAACACAGAAGAAATACACCAAAATTTTGAAGCTTTTTATACTGCCCTGCTGCTGACGCCTGACGCAGCCTCCACCCTGCAAAGTTTTGTCCTTAGATTAATCAGCAAGTACAAACAGACCAGCCTCTATGCCGACACGGGAATTCTGTCTTTAGATGGTTTCTTAAATCAGTTTTTTCAGCGTCTCGGCGCGCATTTTCTGCCGTTGATTAATGATGCAAGCCAGCTGCAGGATCTGTTGCGCCAAGTGTTTCATCAGCGCAGTGATAAATACTGGCTGGACAGTATTGAGGAATCTGAATGGCAGAAACTGTTCAGATTGTTTAATCAGGGGCATGCCAATCAGGAGGAAAAAAAACAAATCCGCCGTGAATTGATTAAAGCCATAACTGTGCTGTCTTATCGTGTCAGCGGCATTGGCCTATACCCTGAGTTCATTAATGCGCACCCCGAACTGACCGAGTATGAATCGCCTTTTTTAGTTCAGAACCGTGAAATTAATGAGTTTATTCAGCAATATAAACAGCTTCATCAAAATGCCGAAAAAATGAGCGCCGTGGTGCCGCCGGATGCTTCTCAAGCGCTGGTCATGCTGGATCAATGCCGTGAAGTTGTGCTGAAAATTCGCAGAGCGACCAAACGCAGCGGCGTCAGCGTCAGCTTGACTTATTTGCTGTCTTTGCTGGAACAGTGTCTGGACCGAATAGAAATTCTGCTGAACCTGATTGTTGAAGAAGATGATGTCCGATACAGTTCCATCGGCTCATTGCTGGTTGATGTAACCGATGCGCTGTACAGCGAGCGCAGTGTCCGCTCGCTGTTAGCCACAAACAGCGAATTAATGGCGCTGCAGGTGACTGAGAATGCCAGCAAAACTGGCGAACACTATGTCAGCAGCGACAAAAAAGGCTTTATTGACATGTATAAAGCCGCGGCTGGAGCTGGCGTCATTATCGCAGCCATGGCATCGCTTAAAATTTTAGCGGCGCGCCTAATTTTAGCGCCGCTGATGCAGGCCTTTCTTTTCAGCATGAATTACTCCTTGGGCTTTATGCTGATTCATGTCCTGCATTTCACTGTCGCGACCAAGCAGCCGGCCATGACGGCAGCTGCGCTGGCGTCCACCGTTCAGCACCGCAAGGGTTCCAAAAACGCTCAAATTGCAGAACTGGCGGCGCTGATCATCAACATTATCCGGACGCAATTTATTGCCATTTTAGGCAATATTTCCATTGCCATTCCAACCGCTGCATTAATTACTTATTTTTGGCAGCTCGGCATGGATGAACCTCTGCTGAATCATGCCAAAGCGTCCCATCTGCTGCACAGCCTTGATCCGTTTACCTCTCTGGCTATTCCGCATGCGGCAATCGCCGGCGTCTGTTTATTTTTGTCTGGCTTGCTGGCCGGCTATTTTGACAACATGGCCATTTACCGCAAAGTCGGCCCCCGCCTAAAGGCGCATCCGGCTCTGAAACGCTGGATGGGGCAAGACCGTTTAGATGCTTTCGCATCTTATATAGAACGCAACTTAGGCGCTTTGGCGGGTAATTTCTTATTCGGCATCATGCTGGGAAGCATGGGAACACTGGGCTACATTCTAGGCTTGCCGCTGGATATCCGTCATATTGCCTTTGCATCAGCCAATTTCATTCAGGGCTTAATGTGCATTAACGGCGGCCCGGAAATCGGTTTAGCGATTGTTTCGTTTTTAGGCGTGCTGTGCATCGGCTTAACCAACTTATTTGTCAGCTTCACCCTCACTATTATTGTGGCGCTGCGCGCGCGCCGTGTACGTTTTGAGCAATGGAAACCATTGGCAAAATTGGTGCTGACGCATTTCCTGACCCGTCCAAGCGACTTCTTTTGGCCGCCGAAACAGCCTTTGGAAATTGAAGATTCATCCGGCCCGCATAAACAAAGTCATTAAAGAAATTGTTAATTTATATTATCAAGTGTTAAAAAAACACAAAAAAGAAATTAGCATAATTTACACGCACTTGAAATAAAGTGTACTGATGAGTACACTTTACTGCTTAGTTTATTCGGACTCGCTCCCAATAAAAAAACAAGGATTTAAGCATGCCGAAACTGTTGCTTTTCCTGGGTTTCTTCTTATTGATTATCAGTATGTTGCTGTATAATTCACATGCTTTTAGCGCTTATGATTTAGGCGCTGTAGCATGGATGTATGACCACAGAAGCAATGCTTTCAATATAGCGGCTCAAGGGTTTTCCATCGCAGGCGGCATGCCATTTGTATTATTTTTAACCACACTATGGTGTTTACACTGTGCATGGTATAAAAAACATTCAGAGATTGTTTTTATCAGTATAGGAATGATTGGAAGTATTTGCTTATCCTGGATGCTGAAGTACCTCGTCTCAAGACCGCGTCCACCTGAAATGTATTTTCTGGTGAAAACTTACGGAGATTCATTTCCAAGTGGACATAGCCTTTATGCAGCTGCTTTAGGCTGTTTGGCGATGTACGTTTCCCTGCAGCATTCACAGCATAAACTGATCTGCCTCATTGCAAGTATTTGGATCTTGCTGATGGGAATTTCAAGAGTTTATGCTGGCGCGCATTTTCCTTCCGATGTCCTTTCTGGCTGGAGCATAAGTTTTATTTGGATCACGTTGCTGTATTTGGCGTTAACTAAATATCAGCGAACTAAATAAATAATTTTAGATAAGAATCTAATAGAGGTGAAAGAATGATGTCTGCAAAGCTTTGGGCTCCCGCCCTGACTGCTTGCGCATTAGCAACAAGTATTGCACTTGTCGGTTGTAGCAAAGATCCAAAAGATGCCCAGCAAGCTGGCGCTGCTCAGCAGATGCCTCCAACTGAAGTTGGCGTGATTGTTGCCCAGCCGCAAAGCGTAGAGCAGTCTGTAGAACTTTCGGGCCGTACTACAGCATATGAAATTTCTGAAGTGCGTCCGCAAACCAGCGGTGTCGTTCTGAAACGTCTGTTTGCTGAAGGCAGCTATGTCCGTGAAGGCCAGGCGCTTTACGAGATCGATTCAAGCTCGAACCGTGCAACTGTTGATAATGCGCGCGCGGCTATTGCCAGCGCTGAAGCGGAACTGAATGTTCTGCGTATTAAAGAAGGCCGTTACCGCCAATTGGTCGGTTCAAATGCCATCTCTAAACAAGAATATGACGATATCGTGGGTCAAGTAAAATTGGCTGAAGCGACTTTGAATGCGAACCAAGCGACCTTGAAAAATGCCCAAATTAATTTGGGCTATTCAACAGTGCGTGCGCCAATTTCAGGTCAAACCAACCGTTCTACGGTCACTGTCGGCGCATTGGTAACAGCCAATCAAGCCGATCCGCTGGTCACAGTTCAGCGCTTAGATCCAATCTATGTGGATATTAACCAATCTAGCGCAGAATTGCTTCGCTTGCGTCAGCAGTTAAGCAAAGGCGCATTGGACAGCAGCAACAACACCAAAGTGCAGTTGAAGCTGGAAGATGGCAGCGACTACCCAGTAGAAGGCCGTTTAGCATTCTCCGATGCCAGCGTTAACCCTGATACAGGCACTGTCACTTTGCGCGCTGTTTTCGCCAACCCGAATCACCTGCTGCTTCCGGGCATGTTCGCGAACGCAAAAATTGTACAAGGTATTATTCCAAATGCTTACTTGATTCCTCAAGCCGCAATTACCCGTACTCCAACAGGTCAGGCCATTGCAATGCTGGTTAATGCAAAAGGCGCTGTTGAGTCTCGTCCAATTACGACTGTTGGCGTTCAAGGCAAAGACTGGATCGTGACTGACGGCTTAAAAGCTGGCGACAAAGTGATTGTAGACGGCATTGCGAAAGTTAAGCCTGAACAGCAAGTTACGGCTAAACCTTACCAGCCTCAAGCTGCTGCGCCGCAAGGTGCTCAAGGCGCCGCTGGCCAAGCGAAACCAGCTGCTCAAGCTGCTGCGAAGACTGAACAAAAAGCTACTTCAAATTCATAAGGGGTAGACTGAATGGCTCAATTCTTTATCCATCGCCCAATTTTTGCTTGGGTGATTGCGTTAGTCATTATGCTGGCGGGTATTCTCACGCTGACAAAAATGCCTATCGCGCAGTATCCAACCATTGCCCCGCCAACGGTAACGATTTCTGCAACTTATCCGGGTGCATCTGCTGCGACTGTTGAAAATACAGTGACGCAGATCATCGAACAGCAAATGAACGGCCTTGACGGTTTGCGCTATATTTCTTCAAACAGCGCAGGTAACGGTCAAGCCTCTATTTCTCTGAACTTTGAACAAGGTGTAGATCCTGATATTGCCCAAGTTCAAGTACAGAACAAACTGCAGTCTGCGACTGCGCTTTTGCCTGAAGACGTTCAGCGTCAAGGGGTAAAGGTTACTAAATCAGGCGCAAGCTTCCTGCAGGTAATTGCATTCTATTCGCCTGACAGCAGCTTATCTGCAGATGACATTAAAGACTATGTGAACTCGAATATTTCGGAACCGCTCAGCCGTGTTGCTGGTGTCGGTGAAGTACAGGTATTCGGCGGCTCATATGCGATGCGTATCTGGATGGATCCTGCCAAAATGGCAAGCCTCCAAGTAACTCCAAGCGATATTTCTGCAGCGCTGAAAACACAAAACGCGCAAGTTGCTGTCGGTCAATTAGGCGGTGCGCCTTCTGTCGAAGGACAAGTGCTGAACGCGACAGTCAATGCGCAAAGCCTGCTGACAACTCCTGAAGAATTTAAAAATATCTTCTTGAAAAACACAACAAGCGGCGCGCAAGTCCGTTTAGGTGATGTTGCCCGTGTCGAATTAGGCGCAGACAACTATCAGTTTGACTCTAAATTCAACGGCAAGCCTGCCGGCGGTGTAGCAATCAAACTGGCTACTGGCGCGAATGCGTTAGATACAGCGGCTGCAGTTGAAGCCCGTCTGGTCGATCTTCGTAAAAACTACCCTACAGGAATGCAAGATAAACTTGCGTTTGATACAACTCCGTTCATTCAATTGTCAATTGAGAGTGTTGTTCACACCTTAGTTGAAGCGGTGATCCTTGTATTCCTGGTTATGTTCCTGTTCTTGCAGAACTGGCGCGCGACCCTCATTCCAACCATGGCAGTGCCTGTGGTGGTATTGGGTACATTTGCTGTAATTAATGTCTTCGGTTTCTCTATCAACACGTTAACCATGTTTGCCATGGTGCTTGCGATTGGCCTGCTGGTCGATGATGCAATTGTTGTGGTGGAAAACGTTGAACGGATTATGGCCGAAGAGCATCTTGACCCTGTGGAAGCCACAGAGATCTCGATGAGGCAGATTTCCGGCGCATTGGTCGGTATTACATCTGTACTGTCTGCGGTATTCGTACCGATGGCATTCATGAGCGGTACAACAGGTGTAATTTACCGTCAGTTCTCGATCACGCTGGTGACAGCCATGATCCTGTCACTGATTGTCGCGTTGACCTTTACCCCTGCCCTTTGTGCGACCATTCTAAAACAGCATGACAAAAATGCGGCGCCAAGCAACAGCTTGCCTGCGCGTTTCTTCCGCTGGTTTAATGAAACATTCGACAAAGTCGCCGGTAAGTATCAAAACGGCGTAAACCGCATGACACACCATAAAGTGTTCTCAGGTTTACTGTATGGCGTTGTCATTATTATTTTAGGCCTTCTGTTCACTAAACTGCCGTCTTCGTTCCTTCCCGATGAAGACCAAGGTGTGGTGATGACACTGGTGCAGTTGCCGCCAAACGCGACATTGGACCGTACAGACAAAACAATCAGCACAATGACAGACTACTTCCTGAACAAGGAAAAAGATTACGTCGAATCTGTATTCAGCGTATCTGGCTTCTCGTTTACAGGTGTCGGTCAAAACGCTGGTTTGGCTTTTATTAAATTAAAAGACTGGGAAGACCGGACAACACCAGAAGCTCAAATCGGTAAGATTATTCAGCGCGGTATGGCATTGAACATGATCGTTAAAGATGCTTCTTACATCATGCCATTGCAGCTTCCTGCAATGCCTGAATTGGGTGTGACTGCTGGCTTTAACTTGCAGCTGAAAGATTCAAGCGGCTTAGGTCACGATCAGTTGCTGAATGCGCGTAATGCGATTTTAGGCATGGCTGCACAAGACAAGCGCTTAGCTGGCGTGCGTCCGAATGGTCAGGAAGATACGCCTCAGTACAAAATCATTGTTGACCAAGCGCAAGCTGGCGCGATGGGTGTAAGCATCTCTGAGATTAATACCACAATGGGTATGGCTTGGGGCGGTTCTTACATCAATGACTTTGTTGACCGCGGCCGCGTGAAAAAAGTTTATGTTCAAGGCGAAGCAGATTCCCGCATGATGCCTGAAGACTTGAACAAATGGTATGTACGCAACAGCCAAGGCACAATGGTTCCGTTCTCGGCATTTGCAACAGGCGAATGGACTTACGGTTCACCGCGTCTGGAACGCTATAACGGCATTTCATCGATGAACATTCAAGGCACGCCTGCTCCGGGTGTCAGTTCTGGCGATGCAATGGCAGCTATGGAAGAAATCATTGCGAAACTTCCGTCTATGGGCCTAAAAGGCTTTGATTACGAATGGACAGGCCTATCACTTGAAGAACGTGAATCTGGTGCTCAAGCGCCGATTATTTACGCACTGTCTTTATTGATCGTATTCCTGTGTCTGGCTGCGCTGTATGAAAGCTGGTCAATTCCATTCTCTGTACTTTTAGTTGTCCCTCTAGGTGTTGTCGGTGCGGTAGCGCTCACCTTCCTTGGCATGGTATTGCTTAAAGATTCCAATCTTTCCAATAACATCTACTTCCAAGTCGCGATCGTTGCAGTCATTGGTTTGGCTGCCAAAAACGCGATTTTGATTGTAGAATTTGCGAAAGAACTTCAGGAAAAAGGCGAAGATCTGTTTGAAGCGACAATGCATGCCGCAAGAATGCGTTTGCGCCCAATCATTATGACTACCCTAGCCTTTGGTTTTGGTGTACTTCCGCTTGCGCTGGCCTCTGGCGCAGGTGCAGGCAGCCAGCACTCTGTCGGCTATGGTGTACTGGGCGGCGTAATCAGCTCGACCTTACTGGGTATCTTCTTCATTCCTGTGTTCTACGTATGGATTCGAAGTATCTTTAAGTACAAACCAAAACAACAAAATAATCAGGAGCACACATCGTGATGCAAAATATATGGTCTATTACAGGTCGTAGCATTGCGGTTTCTTCACTAGCGCTTGCTTTGGCTGCCTGCCAAAGCATGCGCGGTCCAGAACCGGCCGCTCAGGCAAATATTCCGCAAAGCTACACTGAGAGCGCGTCTGGCACTTCAGCAGCGGCGCAAGGCTATAAAGACTTTTTCTCAGATCAACGTTTGGTTCAAGTACTTGATTTAGCTTTGGAAAATAACCGTGATTTGCGTACTGCAGCGCTGAATATTCAACGCGCGCAGCAGCAATATCAAATCACTGAAAACAACCAGCTGCCGACCATTGGCGCCAGCGGCAGTGTCTTGCGTCAAGATACGCTCAGCACTCAAAAACCGATTACGTCTTATAACGTGGGTTTAGGCGTGACAGCCTATGAGCTTGATTTGTGGGGCCGTGTCCGCAGCCTAAAAGACAATGCTTTAGATAGCTACCTTGCAACTGCAAGCGCGCGTGATGCAACTCAAATTGCATTGATCGGCCAAGTGGCGCAAGCATGGCTCAGCTACTCATTTTCAAATGCAAACTTGAAACTGGCAGATCAAACGCTCAAAGCTCAGCTTGAATCTTACAATCTGAACAAAAAACGTTTTGATGTCGGCATTGACAGCGAAGTTCCTGTACGCCAAGCGCAAATTTCTGTAGAAACTGCGCGCAACGACGTTGCCAATTATAAGACTCAAGTGGCGCAAGCGAAAAACTTGCTGAATTTGCTTGTCGGTCAGCAAGTGCCTGAAAATATGCTGCCTGGTCAGCGTATTACCCGCATTACCTCAAACAGCACAATCGGCTCTGGCTTGCCAAGCGACTTGCTGAACAACCGTCCGGATGTACGCGCTGCCGAATATAAACTGTCTGCAGCTGGCGCGAATATTGGCGCTGCCAAAGCCAGCCTATTCCCGACCATCAGCCTGACAGGTACTGCCGGCTATGCATCTACAGACTTAAGCGATTTGTTTAAGTCTGGCAGTTTTGTATGGGGCTTGGGGCCAAGCTTAGATATTCCAATCTTTGACTGGGGCACACGTAAAGCCAACATCAAAATTTCAGAAACAGACCAGCAGATCGCTTTGTCTGATTATGAAAAATCAATTCAGTCTGCATTCCGTGAAGTGAATGATGCATTGGCTGTACGTCAAAACATCGGTGACCGCTTATCTGCACAGCGCCGCTTGGTAGATGCGACCAATACCACCTATAAATTGTCAAATGCCCGCTTCCGTGCTGGTATTGACAGCTACTTAACTGTATTGGATGCGCAGCGTACGTCTTATTCAGCGGAACAAGGTTTGCTATTGCTTGAACAAGCAAATTTAAACAACCAAGTTGAGCTGTATAAATCTTTAGGCGGCGGCATTAAAGCCAATACTAGCGATGCTGTTCAACAGCAGCCGTCTACAGCAGAACGCAAGGCAGATGCGGCTAAATAAGCCATTGCCTTAAAATAGAAAAAGCTCACTCCGGTGGGCTTTTTTATTGCCGCTTATTTATTGGCGAACAAAGTTGCTTTTATCAATCACTTTGCCTATCTTCAATACATCAAAAATAAACACATGAATCAGCTATGATTTTAAGCAATCTTGAAACAGTTCCCGGACACACCATTACTCAGCAATTAGATGTGGTGTACGGCAGCACGGTGCGAAGCAAGCATGTCGGCCGTGATTTTATGGCTGGCCTAAAAAATATTGTCGGCGGTGAACTCAAAGGCTATACCGAACTGCTGGAAGAGTCGCGTCAGGAAGCGATGAGCCGCATGATTGAGAAAGCCCGCGGCTTAGGCGCCAATGCTATTGTCGGCATCCGCTTTTCAACGTCGAATATTGCCCAAGGCGCCTCAGAACTTTTTGTTTATGGTACAGCCGTGCGTGTAGAAACGCTGGCGCCAAAGCTGGCTGACTCATTCCCTGCTCAAGGCTGAAGCTATGGATGCTTTTTTATTTAAAGTCGCTATCTTTGTGATTTTATTTGCAGTCGGCTGGACATTTGGCCGGCATGCAGAGCGCAAGCATTTCAAACAGCTGGAAATACAGGAACAGCGCTTGGCGTATATCCGAATTGACAATAACCGCTTCAAAACTAGCGAACATTCAGGTCAGCTGGTTTCAAGCAATGTGGTGATTTCCCATGATTATTTTAAATATGTCATTGCCAATATCCAGAATTTTTTCGGCGGCCGCTTGACCAGCTATGAAAGCGTTGTTGACCGCGCGCGCCGTGAAGCGGTCGTCCGCTTAAAGCTTGAAGCTGAAAAAATGAGGGCAACACACATTATGGGCTTACGTTTAAGCACCACTGAGCTGGGCATGCAAGGCGGCATGATTGAAGTCTTTGCTTATGGAACGGCGATAAAAGCCTGAGGCTTTGCTCCTTCTGCGTGATAGGGCGTTGCTGAACTTTTTAAATGAACTCCTGCTCTCCCTCTCCCTAAAAGAGAGGGAAGAAAATAGGCGTTATTTCACTTTCGCTTTACGAATCATTTTATACAGTGTGCTTGGTGACAGACGCGACACCCAGGTACCAAGTACTTCTTTGCGGCCACCAACCACAATGTACTCCTCGCCTTTCAGTAAAGCTTTTACTGAAATTTGCGCAAATTCATCCGCTTCCAAACCATTTTCAATCGCTTCATCCTGATGCCCTTGAGCTTTCCCTTCGCCATTCAAGGCATTGAAAGAAACATTGGTTTTGACAAATCCGGGAAAAATCACCGAGACATCCACGCCCTCATCCGCCACTTCTGCGCGCAGGCTATTGGCCCACATATGAATAGCCGCTTTAGCCGCCGAGTACGAAGCGCGGTACTGTGTGCCCAGTAAGCCTGCAACACTCGAAACAAAGACAATACGGCCAGTTTTTTGATTTAGAAAAGTCGGCAATACCGTTTTGGTCAAAAAGACTTGAGAGAAGTAATCGACTTCCATAATCGCGCGTTCAGTCTGCATGGTGGTATCTGCAATTAAAGCGCGCTGGCTTAAGCCTGCATTATTGATCAGCCAGTCAATCCGCCCCTTGCACTCCAGCACTTTTTCATACGCTTGGCGGACTTGGCTTTCATCTGTAATATCTGCTGGAATAGATACATGCAGATCCGGATTCAGCAAACTGACACGGACATTTTCCAGTTCATTAAAACGGCGCGCCGTCAACACCACTTGCGCGCCCTGCAACGCGCATTCCTGCGCCAAGGCTTTGCCCAAACCGGATGAAGCGCCTGTAATCCATACGACTTTACCGTTTAAATCATCCAGCTTTGCCATGATGCATTCCTCATGAAATCATTGTTTTATTAAAAAGTTGCTATCCTGCAGTTTAATCGTTTTTTTGTTTCTGCTCATTATTTAAAAAAATCAAAAAGTGATCAAAATATCCGCTCATAGAATTTGCATCATAAATTTGACCCAATTTATCAAACCGCTTATAGCCGAGCTGCGTGGTCACATTAATCACGCCATTTAAGGTTTTATCCACCACCACATTGAATTTCAGCATTCTTTTCGGTTCACGGATTAAATGCGTTACCCCTTGATCCACCACCTCTGTAAAGGCTTTTAAAGCCGGCGGAACATAAGCATTATTGCCGTCTTTCATTTTTTCAACATGGCCCAGAAGCGCATTGGCCAGCGTATGATCTATAGGATAGGTCACATAAAAGTGCCCGTCCTTTTCTATGGTTAAATCATGCAGATAATTCACCATCGGCAGCAAACGCTCATTGCCGAAAAAAGACACTGACCACGGCATGTATTTGCGCGTTGTTTCTAAAATATGCTGAATAATTTTTTCCGATTCACGGTCGCCGGATTTAGACATTTTAGCAATATTGCCAAAAACCTGATCGATAATTTCACAGGCGATATCTGCCAAATTTTCACCTAAGGGCTTGGCTAAATTGGATGCGTCCCCAGTATTCAAACGCTGATGCAGATTGATAAAACGCTGATGGGTTTCCGGCTGAATTTTCAGTGAAATGCTATAGCTCATTCATCGGCTCCTCTTTTTATTTATAGTGGCTGCGAACTTGGCGCTTTTATCTTCACTCTATCATAAGGCTTCGGATGAAAACTGCCAACCAGTTCTTATTTCTAACATGCAAACATATGAAGTTTCCATATCTTCAAAATGCCTAAACCCAGTTTTTTTTTGCTACAATAGATGCAATTTTTTATCTACTTTTGATCTGTTTAGACTATGACTGATTCAGCGCAAAATATTGCTACGACCTACGATCCTACCGAGATCGAGAAAAAATGGTACAAGACTTGGGAAGAACGCGGCTACTTCAAGCCATCTAAAAAGGGTGAATCATTCTGCATCATGATTCCGCCACCTAACGTCACAGGCAACTTGCACATGGGTCATGGTTTCAACAATGCCATCATGGATGCCCTGACACGCTTTAACCGTATGTCTGGTAAAAATACCTTATGGCAGCCGGGTACAGACCACGCGGGTATCGCAACACAAATGGTTGTTGAACGCCAGCTGGGTGCTGAAGGCATCAGCCGCCATGATCTTGGCCGTGAAAAGTTCATCGAAAAAGTGTGGGAATGGAAAGAACAGTCTGGCGGCAACATTACCCGTCAAATCCGTCGTCTAGGCTCATCGGTAGACTGGTCACGTGAACGCTTTACCATGGATGACGGTTTATCGAACGCAGTAAAAGAAGTGTTCGTGAGATTGCACGAAGATGGCTTAATCTACCGCGGTAAACGCCTAGTCAACTGGGATCCAAAATTACAAACTGCGCTGTCTGACTTAGAAGTTGAGTCTGATAAAGAAGAAGCAGGTTCACTTTGGCACTTCAAATATTTCTTTGAAGATAAATCCGTTCGTACCCACGACGGTAAAGATCACATCGTTGTTGCAACCACTCGTCCTGAAACATTATTAGGTGATACCGCTGTTGCTGTTGCGCTGGATGACGAACGTTATGCGGCATTGGTTGGCAAAAACATTATTCTGCCAATTACAGGCCGTGCTGTTCCTATCGTTAAAGATGAGTATGTAGACAAAGAATTTGGTACAGGCTGTGTGAAAATCACCCCTGCGCACGACTTCAATGACTATGAAGTCGGCAAACGCTGCGAATTGCCAATCATCAACATTTTCAACAAAAATGCGGAAGTGTTGGCTGAGTTTGAATACATCGCGAAAGCGGGCGAACAAATTTCTAAAACCATCCCTGCACCTGCTGCATACGTAGGTTTAGAACGTTTTGCTGCACGTAAGCAATTGGTTGAACAAGCTGAAGCTGAAGGCTGGTTGGATCAAATTCAGCCGTACACGCTGAAACCGCCTCGCGGTGACCGTTCAGGTGTGATCGTTGAGCCGCTATTGACTGACCAATGGTATGTGAAAATTGCACCGCTTGCTGAGCCTGCAATTAAAGCTGTAAAAGATGGCGATATTAAGTTTGTGCCTGAACAATACAGCAACATGTACATGGCTTGGATGAACAACATTCAAGACTGGTGTATTTCACGTCAATTGTGGTGGGGTCACCGCATTCCAGCTTGGTACGATAAAGACGGCAATGTATATGTTGGCCGTGACGAAGCGGAAGTTCGTGCGAAAAATGGCATTCCTGCTGATGTTCAATTGGATCAAGACGAAGACGTGTTAGACACATGGTTCTCTTCTGGCCTTTGGACATTCTCAACTTTAGGCTGGACTGGCGATGCTGCGAAAGATAAAGAAAACTATTTCTTAAATACTTTCCACCCAACTGATGTCCTTGTCACTGGTTTTGACATTATCTTCTTCTGGGTTGCCCGCATGATCATGATGACCATGCACTTCATGAAAAATGAAGACGGCACACCGCAAGTACCGTTTAAAACTGTGTATGTACACGGTTTGGTACGTGATGGCGAAGGTCAGAAGATGTCTAAATCTAAGGGCAACGTGCTTGACCCACTCGACTTGATTGACGGTGTGGATCTTGAAACCTTGGTACAAAAACGTACCACTGGTTTAATGAACCCGAAACAAGCATCAAAAATTGAGAAATCAACGCGTAAAGAATTCCCAGAAGGTATTCAGTCTTACGGTACAGATGCGGTTCGTTTCACATTCTGTGCGCTTGCGAACACAGGCCGTGAMMTKAAKWKCKRTWKSWAAAAGGCCATATACGGCAATAGATATGCGGTTCTACATATTCTCCGGACTAAAAGCCATTTTGAAGGCAGCCATCATGACGGACCATGCATTTGTTTATCTGTTGCTGCTATAT
>NZ_LUAW01000017.1 GCF_001605895.1 Acinetobacter pragensis | reverse complement strand
ATTCCAGCTGCAGATTACACTCTGTCTGATGCTGAAGTGGCGGATCTGAAATCAAAACTGTTAAACAGCGGCTTAAGCTCAGCTGAATTGATTGCCACTGCCTGGGACAGCGCGCGTACTTTCCGCGGGTCTGATTTTACTGGCTTTGGGCCTCACGTTMATTGCATCTTCAAGTTCTACAATGGTCAAATTGATGGCGGATTTACCTATTTTGACTATGATGATGACATCACTGACAGCTCAGGCGCTTTCGATGTAAAAGGCACGCTGTATTTCAATCCGGTCAATGCAAAAAATGGCCCGCTGAATGAAGCCGCTTTCTTAGGCCACAGCAGCAATGCTTCTTTGGCTTATACTTACGGCTATTGGGAAAGCAAAAATATTGCCGGCGCAGAGCAGGACAACAAAAGCAACAACATCAGCGCAGGCATTGAATATTTTATGAACAGTTTTACTTTGAAGGCGCCCTCGGTTTTACCCGAGCAAATGCTGAAGGCAAACTGAATGGCTTTCAGGTCTTTGATGAAGACTACGATTCTACGAACTACCGGGCTTTAGCAGGTTTCCTGCCGATCCCTAATTTATTATTGGCTGCCGGTATTGACGGCTATCAAGGCGACGATGATGACGATGATGACGATGATGACGATGAAGACAACCGCTTTGCCGTAAAAGCCAAATATGTCACGCCATTAAATAACGGCCAGTCCCTCAACCTTGAAGCCGACGGCGCATTTGGCGATACCGATACGGTTATGCTGGGCGCAGATTACTACTTCAACCCTGCCTTCAGTTTGGGCGCAGAATACAGCATTCAAGACAATGGGGATGATGACGCTGACTTCTTTGCTTTACGCACCAAATACTTTATCAATTCAGATTTTGCTGTAGGCGGCGCAATAGGTTTCGGTGACAATGTGAACCTGTTCAATATCAATGCAAGCTTCCGCTTCTAATAAAACACCTTTAAGCGAAAACATTTAAAAGGCATCTTCTGCAAGATGCCTTTTTTATATAGGCATTGCAGCATTTTCTTTAAATTGTGTCTAAATTTTATGCAAAAACTTAAAAATCCACAATATATACACAGTTTTAATAAAACAAAACATTAATATTTTATTTATATTATTCAATATCTTAAAATTAAAAACTTACACAAACTTACCGTGGACACATTTCTGTAACTTTCCAAAAATTGACGTGCTCAGGAATTGCTCTAGACTGAAAGTTGTAACAAAAAATGTATTATTTAAGCCAAATTTCAGAGGGGTATGATCCATGAAAAAATTAGCGATTGCTTCAGCTTTATTGTCAGCTTTAGCCATTACAGGTACTGCGCATGCTTACCAAGCAGAAGTCGGTGCTTCAGCGGGCTATATCGATCCTGACAACGGCAGCTCAGGCAGCGAATTCGGCGTGAACGGTACATATTATTTCAATCCGGTACAAACCCGTAATGCGCCCCTAGCAGAAGCGGCATTCCTTGACCGCGCCAGCAACGTCAACGCCCATGTGAATTTCGCAGACCGCGGTGATGTAGATGACAATACTTATGGCGCTGGCGTTGAATTCTTCGTGCCTAACTCAGATTTCTACTTAAGCGGCGATATCAGCAAAAATGAATTAGAGCGTAAAACTCCAGCCGGCAAAGTTGATTTTGACACCACATACTATGCTGCTGAAGTCGGTTACCTTCCCGCACCTGGTTTCTTAATTGCCGCTGGTTTAAAAGGTTATGACAACGACAATGATGACGGTGTAGATCCAACTTTGCGCGCGAAATACGTAACTACACTAAGCAATGGCAAAGACATCAACTTAGAAGCCGGCGCTGCGTTTGGCGATTTGGATGAATTCAATCTGGCAGCAGACTACTTCATCGACAAAACATTCAGTGTCGGTGCTGACTACTACAACAATGATCTGACAGATCAAAGTGAAGTCGGCATCAATGCCCGTAAATTCCTTAACCAGCAAGTCAGCTTAGAAGGCCGTGTCGGTTTTGGTGAAGCTGGCAGCAATGATTACAACTCATTTGGCGTAGCAGCGAAATACCGCTTCTAATCCAAGTTCATCTATCTAGCCAGATAGAAAAAACCGCTCGAAAGAGCGGTTTTTTTATTTTCAATTTGGCCAGTCTGCGTACAGGCAGCATACGCCTCCTTTACTGCGCTAAATGCAAAATCCGCAGCTGCAGGCTGGTTGCCCCGTTAAAGGTGTTTTTATCCAGTTCATACACCAAATGCACCTGCCCTTTCATCGGATCAAATGAATACTGATCCGCAGCATTAAAGGCAATGGCTTCCAGCACTTGTCCCGAAGCCAATGCAACCCGCAATTTCAGATGCACATCTTTAAGCCAGCGGTAATCCAATACTTTAAACCGCCCTTCAAAAATAGGCGCTGGAAATTTTTGCCCCCACGGCGTCAGCTGCTGCAGGGTATCAACCGTCGAAATTTGAAATGCATCTTCAGGCAGGCAGCCATCTGTCCACACTATAGACTGAAATAAACTTTCATCTTGCTCAGCCATCAGCTGTTCAAATACCGTTTTAAAAGCATCAAAATTTTCTTTCAGGATGGTCAAGCCCGCCGCCGCCGCATGCCCGCCAAAATGACTGACCAAATGCGGATGCTGCTCAGCAATCAGCTCGATACTGTCACGGATATGAATGCCTTCAATCGAACGCGCCGAACCCTTAATATGCTTGCCGTCTTCATCTGCGGCAAACACAATGGCCGGGCGGTGAAACTGCTCTTTTAAGCGCCCAGCGACAATGCCTATAACCCCTTGATGCCAATGCGGCTCAAACAGAATAAGCGCTGGCGGCAGGTTTTCCTGATCCAGCTGCAGCTGCTGCAGTTCTTGCAATGCATCCTGCTTCATCTGCGATTCGACTTGGCGGCGTTCAACATTCAGCTGATTCAGCTGCTGCGCCAGCGGATAAGCCGTCTGCAGATCCGGCGTAATTAAACACTCGATGCCAATGTCCATGGTGTCCATACGGCCGGCAGCATTAATCCGCGGCCCAAGCACAAAACCCAGATCCTGCGCTTTCAGCTCTGCAGGATCCCGCGCTGCAATATCCAGCAAAGCGCTGATGCCGGCACGGCATTGCCCCTGCTGAATCCGCTTTAAACCCGCATCAATTAAAATCCGGTTGTTATAATCCAGACTGGCGACATCGGCATAAGTCCCCAGCGCCACCAAGTCCAAATAACGGACCACCTTGGCAGAAGATTTACCCTGTTTGGCGCGCAAGCTGGACAAATTGGCCAGCACATAAAAGGCGACCCCGACACCCGCCAGCGCTTTGCTCGGAAAGTCACAGCCCAGCTGATTTGGATTCACCACCGCTTCTGCAGGCGGCGTAGCTTTGGTGGTCAGATGATGATCGGTAATAATCACCTGCATGCCATGCGCTTGCGCCTGTTCCACGCCAGTGTGACTGGAAATGCCGTTATCCACCGTAATCAGTAAATCCGGCCTAAATGATGTAAAAGCCAAATCTGCAATCGCCGGCGTTAAGCCATAGCCGTATTTAAAACGGTCAGGCACCAAATAATCCACCTGAGCGCCCATTTCACGCAAAGCCAGCAGCATTAACGCTGTGCTGGTTGCGCCATCGGCATCATAATCGCCGACGATCACAATTTTCTTTTGCTGATCAATCGCCTGATCGATCAGCTGAATAGCATCCTGCAGCCCTTTCATTTCCGGCGCCAGCAGATGTTTCAGCTTCAGCTCCAGTTCCTGCTTAGAAGTCACGCCGCGGCGCGCCAAAATCTGCGCGATAAACGGCGCAACGCCCTGAATCAATTCAGGGCGCGTCAATAAGGGTCTTTGCTGTATGAGAGTTTTCGGCATTTAAGGCATCAATCGCTGCAAAATCCATTTTCCGTCTTGTTTCTCATAACATAAACGGTCATGCAGACGGTTCGGACGGCCTTGCCAAAATTCATAATAATCCGGCTCTAAACGGTAGCCGCCCCAAAACTCAGGTTTCGCCAGTGTCTCTTTCTGTTCTACTTGGTCATGCAAGTTTTGGAAACGCTGCTGAAGCTCCTCACGGCTGGCAATTATGCCGCTTTGCGGGGTACTAATATGGGCTGCGATTTGGCTGTCGCGCGGACGCTTATGGTAGTAATCCGTAGATTCTGCTTCAGAAATTTTCACGACACGGCCTGAAACGCGGATTTGGCGTTCCTGTTCCTGCCAATAAAACAGCAATTCAGCATAAGGATTTTCAGCTAAATCATTGCCTTTCTGGCTGTCATAATTACTGTAAAAATCATAGCCGGAAGCCGCTGCGCCGCGCAATAAAACTGTACGCACATGCGGACGGCCTTGCGCATTGGCTGTCGCCAATGACATTGCATAAGGCTCGTGCAGCTGCGCTTCCAGCGCATGATTAAACCACAATAAAAATTGTTCATGCGGATTTGCATTGACTTGATCTTCATGCAGCTCACCTTTTTGGTAGCTCATGCGCAGTTCACTTAAATCTTTGATCATATCACTCATGATATTGCACCTTTATGCAGCGTTCGCACGCACGGCATCCGCCAAATGATTCGCCAATGCCGTCACTTCGTCCAGCTGGTCGCCTTCCACCATCACACGGATGACCGGCTCTGTACCTGATTTTCGGATCAGGATACGGCCGCGGCCTTTCAGCTGTTTTTCCGCTTGGTCAAACGCCGCAACGAGGGCGGGAACGGCATACGGGTCAAACATTTGCTTCAAACGCACATTGACCAAAACGTTCGGCAACAAATGGAAGCCCTCGGTTAATTCATGCAGCGCTTTTTGCTGCTCGACCATCACGGTCAGCACCTGAAGCGAGGCAATAATGGCATCGCCCGTTGTACTCTTGTCTAAAGTTAAAATATGCCCTGAAGGTTCACCGCCAGTGACCCAGCCATTGCTGTCCAAGCCCTGAAGAACATAACGGTCACCGACTTTTGCGCGTACAAAAGGCACTTGCGCTTTATCCAGCGCAAGTTCCAGCGCCATATTGCTCATCACCGTTCCGACGATGCCTGCCGGCTTATGGCTGCCTTGAGTCGCCAAGATGTACAGTATATGGTCGCCTGTTACCTGCTCACCATTTTTATCAACCATAATTACACGGTCAGCGTCGCCATCAAAGGCAATGCCCAAGTCCGCCTGATGCTCCAGCACGGCTTTCTGCAGGTCTTCGGGGTGTGTAGAACCGCAGTCCTGATTAATGTTCAAACCATCTGGGTCATTATAAAGCGCCACCACTTTTGCGCCTAATTCACGGTATACCGATGGCCCTACGCTGTAAGCTGCACCATTGGCGCAGTCCACCACAATTTTCAAATGCGATAAGTCTAAATGGTAGGGAAAAGTCGATTTACAGAATTCGATATAGCGCCCGTTGGCATCTTTGACCCGCACGCTTTTACCTAAATTGGCTGTGTCATCAATCACCATGTCATTTTCTAATTCTTGATTGATGGCATCCTGCAGCTCGTCAGGCAATTTTTTGCCTTCACTGGAAAAGAATTTAATGCCGTTATCAAAATACGGATTATGCGATGCTGAAATCACGATGCCTAAACTGGCATGCAGCGCACGGGTTAAATGCGCAATTGCAGGGGTCGGCAATGGGCCAAGCAAATGCACATAGACACCTGCTGCATTTAAGCCTGCCTGTAAAGCGGCTTCTAAAATATAGCCTGAAAGGCGGGTGTCTTTACCCAGCACAACAATTGGTTTGCTTTTTTTACTGGTGCGCTTTAATACTTTACCGGCGGCAAACCCCAGCTTTAATGCAAAGTCAGGTGTAATCGGAAGTTCCCCAAATTTTCCGCGAATGCCGTCCGTACCAAAATAACTCATCTTCTGCTCACTTTCTTATTAACGTTCGGTGATAACAATCCACCAATTTAAACTGGATTCACTTTACACCAAAAACAAAAAAGCCGTCATAGAAATGACGGCCTTTCAGTGCCTTGATTACTAAAAATCAACCAACACGGTAGTTTGGCGCTTCTTTAGTAATGGTTACATCATGCACATGCGATTCAGACATGCCCGCAGACGTAATTTTCACAAATTTTGCATTTTGACGCAGATCTTCAACAGTCGCAGAACCTGTATAACCCATAGAAGAACGCAAGCCGCCCATCATTTGATGCACGATATTGCCCATAGGACCTTTGTACGGTACACGGCCTTCAATGCCTTCCGGCACTAATTTTTCCGCACCCGCTTTCGAGTCTTGGAAATAACGGTCAGCAGAACCTGTCGCACCCGCCATTGCACCCAAAGAACCCATACCGCGGTAAGCTTTGTAGTAACGGCCTTGGAAGAATTCAACTTCGCCCGGCGCTTCTTCAGTACCCGCCATGAGCGAGCCGACCATGATGGTGCTTGCGCCTGCGCCGATTGCTTTCGCCATGTCGCCAGAGAAGCGGATACCGCCATCTGCGATCAATGGAATTTGATCTTTCAGGGCATTGGCAACACTGTCAATTGCAGAGATTTGCGGCATGCCGATACCGGCAACAATACGCGTCGTACAGATTGAACCAGGGCCGATACCTACTTTTACAGCATCTGCGCCAGCGTCAAGAAGTGCAAGCGCTGCATCGCCAGTTGCGATGTTGCCGCCAATCACTTGAACTTGCGGATAGTTGGCTTTTACCCAGCGTACACGTTCAATTACGCCAGCAGAATGACCATGCGCTGTATCAACAACAATGGCATCCACACCCGCTTCTACCAATGCTTCAACACGGCTTGGTGTTTCTGTACCAGTACCAACTGCAGCGCCGACACGCAAACGGCCAAGATCATCTTTACAGCTGTTTGGATATAATTCGGCCTTACGGAAATCAGTCACCGTAATTAAGCCTTTCAATTCATTGTTTGCGCCTACAACCAGCACTTTTTCAATGCGGTTCTTTTGCAGCAAGGCTTGAATATGTTCTTTAGATTCATTTTCACGCACAGTCACCAAACGGTCCTGGCCAGTCATAATGTTGCTGACCGGCTGTTCCAGATTGGTTTCAAAACGTGTATCGCGGCCAGTCACAATACCGACCACTTTGCCGTCTTTGACTACAGGCACACCGCTGATGTTGTTGGCTTGCGTTAAAGCGATCAGCTCGCGGACTGTGGTTTCTGGTGTCACGGTGATAGGATCTTTCACCATGCCCGCTTCAAATTTTTTCACACGGCGCACTTCAGCAGCCTGTGCTGAAATATCCATGTTTTTGTGCAAAATACCAATACCGCCGTTTTGCGCCATCGCGATCGCCATACGTGACTCAGTCACAGTATCCATTGCTGCTGAAACTAGGGGAATATTCAGATTAATGCCGCGAGTCAGGCGTGTCTTTAGAGAGACATCTTTTGGGAGGACAGTAGAGTAGGCAGGGAGTAATAAGACATCATCGAAGGTTAGCGCTTCTTGAACGATGGTCAACATAACAGTCTCACTGGTAATTTCCGTGCGCTATTATAAACAAAAAATTAGCTTTAATTCATGCCTATTTCAGCCATTGCCGATTTTTTTTTCAAAACTGAGCTTTTCTCATTATTATTTAAGCTTTAAGTTATTATTTTCAATCTTCTTTTATGCAATCCAACTTTCTTTTTATGCTGTAAAAGCAGAAGCATTCTTCTGCTTTTACAGCGCAATCAGCACACTTGATCAAAATCTTCATCATTGACAGCAGGCGGCGCCTCAATCGGCACAAAGGCAATCATGTTATGCGCCTTACGCGCCTTATTGCACTGCGCATCGGCAATCTGCACTTCCTTGCAGGAAGTACTGCGCGCCTCATACATGCCGCAGCTGACCTGCTCCCCGACCGTGCCTTCCAAAGCAATACAGCGCGGTGAGGAACTGTTTGTACCCGCCATGCATGAATATACGGCTGTTACCGGCTCCGTATAATGTTCGGGCATATTCATCCCTTCCGCCCAATAAAATGAAACCCTGAAAAAGGCGCAGCAGGCGCCACAGCTTAAACACGCATCCTGTGTCGGTACTTGAGACAGCATTGTTATTAATTCTCGTCATCAAAAATCATTTTTGAAGCTGAATATTAAAAAATACTATCCCGCTGCTCAATATCTTTTTATCACTTGCAGCGTCTATTCAGGGAAGGTAAATACAGACTCATCCATTAAATCCGTACCGCACTCCAATGTTTCAATCCAATCTAAAAATTGGTTGATCTGCTCTTTGCCGACAAACGGCGTGCCATGCTGCGGCACAATCATTTCCACATCCATAGTACGCACCATGTTGACCCATAAACGGATGATTTTGTTGTTGCACATATAGCGCTGATGGAAACCTTTCATTTTAGGAATATGCGCTGCAAAGTTTTCCAAAGGCTTCGAGGCGTCTTCCACCATTGAAGCGCCCATATCGCCAGAAAATAAAATTTTCGCAATTGGATCGTAAAATTGGAAGTTGCCGACTGAATGCAAAAAATGCGCAGGCACTGCCACAATTTGGCTTTGGCCTAAAGTAATGATTTGACCGTGATCCGGCAGCTCGACAAGGCGGTCCAGCCAATTGCCTTTCATGCGGTCACTCATAAATGCTGAATTCAAATGCGGCAGGAAGCGCGCCCAGAGTTTCGAAGCCACGACTTTAGCGTCGGTATACACCAGCCAGCGCGGCATAGACGTAATAATATCCGGATCCTGATGCGAAGCCATCACATAATCGAGGTTGGTCAAGCGGGTATACTTGTTCAGCTCCATGGTCAGCGGCACATAGGTTAAATCACCGCCCGGATCCAGCACTGCAGCGCGTTCATGGTCCAAAATCAGAAATTGATTGGCCTGTACGCCTTCACCTTTAACCAAGCTGGTAAAACTGATGCATTTGTGTGTGCCGTTATCAAACAACACCTGCGACGTAGTGCGGTCAAATGCCATACCTATTCCCCGAAAATTCTGTTTTTCTTAAAAGACTTTTATTCCCCTACAACATATATGGTATTACACAAACTTACAATAAATTTAAGACCAGTATCATTAGAAATATCAACAAATTGAGAACCAATTTGCATAAAAAAATCCCGATTTTTTAAGTCAGGATTTAGATTTTGAAGCTGATGATTAGAAAAAATAATGCTGGACTAAGGCAGCAATACCAATGATCAAAAATACAACGGCGCCAATTTTATGAATTAAAGCAATCGGGAGTTTTTCCGCCAATTTGTTGCCAATAAATACAGCAGGCGCATTCACCAGCATAATACCCAATGTTGTTCCCAGCGTTACCCAGCCAATACTGTCAAAACGGGCGGCCAGCGCTACCGTCGCAATTTGCGTTTTATCGCCAATTTCCGCCAAAAAGAATAAAACGAAAGTTGCGCCAAATACCCCATACTTTTGCCACTTGTTGATGCTTTCCGTTTCATCATCCAATTCATCAGGAATCAGCATCCAGGCGGCCATTGCAATAAAGCTCAATGAGACAATCCACAATAGGACTGTCGGACTTAAAACGGTGGTAATCCATTGGCCTAAAACGGCAGAAACACCATGGTTAACTACTGTGGCAAGAAAAATAGCGATAAGAATGGGAACAGGTTTTCGAAAACGCGCAGCCAGCAGCAACGCCAGCAATTGGGTTTTATCGCCCATCTCGGATAAGGCAACAACGGCTAAAGAAATTAGAAAAGCTGACAGCATGATGGGTTTCTCTGGCTAGCAAAACAAATACCAATGACTCACCTCTCCTGCTAGCCTAAAAATCTGCAGAGCGGTAAATCAAAGGTCTTGCCAACAAAAGAAAGCTTTTAGAAAAAGCTCATTTGGTTCTTTGCTATGATGACCATGCCCGTTTTAGGACAATTATGTTGACCATCACCTATTTACTTTGCGTAAATAGCGGCTACTCCCCAATGAAGTATCAACATTTTAATGGGATAGGCGCAATAATGCAAACTGAATTATAAATACTGATAATACAATAAGATAAACTTTCAGCGCCTTTGGCCTGTATTGTGAACTGTCGGCGGCACGCTCACAAAAATAAACCCTGCCGAAGCAGGGTTTTATTCACACAATTAAAACGCTATCAGAGCAGCAAGCTGCGGATATCAGAAAGCAGTTTTGTCAGCTTATTTGTAAAGCGGGCGGCATCCGCACCGTTAATCACACGGTGATCGTAGGACAGGGTCAATGGAAGCATCAGCTTCGGCTCAAAGCCTTGACCATTCCATACCGGCTGCATCGTTGCCGGTGAAATACCCAAAATTGCCACTTGAGGCCAGTTAACCAATGGCGTAAATGCTGTGCCGCCAATCGCGCCTAAGCTGGAAATGGTAAAGTTCGCGCCTTGCAAATCTTTTGGCGACAATTTCTTATCACGCGCTTTTTGGCCCATCACACCCAGCTCTACCGCAATCTGCTTAATCGTTTTTTGATCCGGATTACGCAAGACAGGCACAGTCAATCCATCGGGTGTCGCCACCGCAATCCCCATATGGATTTCGTTGCGCAGCAGTACAGACTTGCCGTCATCCGACAAGTGGCCGGCAAACTCGCGCTCTTCTTTCAGCAAATGCGATACGGCTTTAATAATAAAGGCCATAATCGTCAGGCTGATGCCGTCTTTCTTAAAGCCGCCCTTAAGGTCATTGCGCCATGCTTCAAGCTCGGTAATGTCCGCCAAATCAAACTGTGTGACTTGTGGAATAAAGTTATTTAAAGACAGCTGCGGAATGGAAACTTGCTGCAGGCGTGTCAACACTTTCTCTTCAGTTCCGCCAAAGGCAGTAAAGTCTGGAAGTTTAGGCAGGCCTGCCGACTGAACAGCAGAAGATGCTGCAGGTGCAGACTGCGGCGCAGAGAGGCGAGTCTTGACATATGCCTTCAGATCTTCCTTCATGACACGCGCATGCGCCCCAGATGCTTTCACATCCGATAAAACCACACCCAATTCACGTGCCAGTTTACGCACAGCAGGGCCTGCATAAACTTTCGCATTGGCTTCATTCTGCGCTTTGGTCAGCTTATCCGCACCCTGCTGCTGCACAGGTTCAGCAGCAGGCTGAACTGCTGCTGATGCAGGCTGCGCTTTAACTTCCGCTTTTGGCGCCTCTGCTGCGGCAGTTACTGCCACTTGAGCGGGCGCTTGGCCTTCTATTGTCACTAACGCAATGCCTTCACTAACATTTTGCCCAAGCGTGACATGAATTGCCTTAATCACGCCTGCCGCAGTGCTTGGCACTTCCACAGTCGCTTTGTCAGATTCCACCACAACAATACTTTGGTCTTTCTCAACGGTATCGCCGACCGCTACCAAGATTTCCGCCACAGCGGCCTTGTCTACGCCCAAATCAGGCACAGCAATTTCCATCGCGCCGGTTTGTACAGGCGCTGCTTGCGAAGCTGCTTCAGTTTTCACGGATGCTGAGGCAGACGCAGCTTCTGCTTTCGGCGCCTCTGCTGCCGGCGCTGTACCGGCAGTTTTGACTTTCAGAATCACCACGCCTTCTTTCACGCTGTCGCCAGCCTGAATTTCAATCGCTTCAATGGTTCCTGCTACTGTACTCGGCACTTCTACAGATGCCTTGTCAGACTCAAGCAGAACCAAACTGTCATCGACAGCAACAGCATCGCCTACTTTCACCAAAATTTCAGCTACTGTCGCCTTTTCTACACCAATATCCGGCACTTGCACATCAACAACCGCAGAAGCAGAAGTTGGCGCTGCCTGCTGTGCTGGAGCAGGCTCAACAGATGAGGCTTCAGGCTGAGGCGCTGGAGCAGCTTCCGCTTTTGGCGCTTCTGCTGCCGGCGCTGCACCTTCTGCTTCCAGCTCAATCAGCACTGTGCCTTCATGCACTTCATCACCCAATGCAACGGAAATGCTTTTCACTACACCAGCTGCTGTACTCGGAACTTCCACAGAAGCTTTGTCTGATTCCAGCAACACCAAACTGTCATCTACCGCCACCGTATCGCCGACACTGACCAAAATTTCTGCCACTGTTGCTTTATCTACACCGATATCAGGAGTCATAATTTGCATGATCAGTTCTCCTCTTTGTAGTCTGCAACAGCGTGCAGTTCAGGATGCGCTTGCGGCAGCCAAGCCACTGGACGGTCTGTATCCAATTCAAAGCTGGAAATTGCATCTTTGACTAAACGCGCATCAACTTCGCCTTCATCCGCCAATTTTTTCAGTGTTGCAACCACAATATGGGCAGCATCCACACCAAAGTAGCTGCGCAAGTTCGCGCGGGTATCTGAGCGGCCATAGCCATCTGTGCCTAAGGCAACAAATGGACGGCTGTCTGGAAGATAGCCGCGGATTTGTTCACTATATGCGCGCATATGATCTGTAGCCGATACCACAATACCATTCGTGCCGCGAAGCTGCTGCGATATCCATGCTTCTTTTGCAGTTTCAGCCATTGGATGCAGGCGGTTGTATTCTTCACACGCCATGCCGTCACGCGCCAATTCATTGAAGCTGGTTACGCTGAATACATTTGAATGAATTTGATATTCATCACGCAGAATTTGCGCAGCTTTAATCACTTCACGCAGAATCACGCCTGAACCCATCAGCTGAACAGTGGCTTTTTCATCTTCCTGCAGTAAATACATACCGCGCTTGATGCCTTCTTCAGCGCCTTGCGGCATTTCAGGGTGTTCATAGTTCTCATTCATCACTGTCAAGTAATAGAACACGCGCTCTTGATTGACATACATGCGCTGCAAACCGTCATGCACAATTACCGCCAATTCATAGCCGAAACATGGGTCATAAGACACGCAGTTTGGAATTGTGTTGGCAAGGATATGCGAGTGGCCATCCTGATGCTGCAAGCCTTCGCCATTCAATGTTGTACGGCCCGCTGTTGCGCCCAGCAAGAAACCCTGCGCCTGCGCATCGCCCGCTGCCCATGCAATATCGCCAATACGCTGAAAACCGAACATGGAGTAGTACATGTACATCGGGATCATTGGCAGATTATTGGTGGAATAGCTGGTTGCCAGCGCGGCCCATGCGCTCATTGCGCCCGCTTCGTTAATGCCTTCCTGAAGCATGTGGCCATCTTTGGCTTCACGGTAATGCATCAACTGTTCTTGGTCTTCCGGCGTGTATTTTTGACCGTGCGCTGCGTAAATCCCCAGCTGACGGAACATGCCTTCTAAACCAAAAGTACGCGCTTCATCCGGAACAATAGGTACAACGCGGTCTTTAATGGCTTTTTCTTTCAATAATGCAGAAATTAAACGCACCATCACCATCGTCGTTGACTGTTCTTTACCGCCGCTGCCTTTGAGCACACCGTCAAATACCGAAAGCTCTGGAATAGCCAGAATTTCACTTTCTTTACGGCGTGCAGGCAAGTAGCCGCCCAGCGCTTCACGGCGCGCTTTCATGTATTTCAGTTCAGGCGAGTTTTCGCTTGGACGGTAGAAAGGCACTTCTTCAAGCTGTTCATCAGAGAATGGCAGATTGAAACGGTCACGCACGTATTTCAAAGAATTGATTTGCATTTTCTTGATTTGGTGCGTTTTGTTGACCGCTTCAATTTCTTCAGACAAACCGTAGCCCTTCACGGTTTTCGCCAGAATTACCGTTGGCTGGCCTTTGGCTGTGCATGCTTCTGCATAGGCAGCAAAGACTTTGTACGGGTCATGGCCGCCGCGGTTCAGATTATCAATATCTTCATCGCTTAAATCTTTAACCAGCTCTTTCGCTTCTGGATATTTACCAAAGAATTTCTCACGCGCATATGCGCCGCCTTTCACTTGGTAGCGCTGGAAGTCCCCATCTACCGCTTCTTCCATAACCGCTTGAAGTGCGCCAGTCGTATCCTTCGCCAGCAGCGGATCCCAATGGCGGCCCCACACGACTTTAATGACACGCCAGCCCGCACCGCGGAACAAAGATTCCAGTTCCTGAATAATTTTACCGTTACCGCGCACTGGACCATCCAGACGCTGCAAGTTGCAGTTCACCACCCAAATCAGGTTGTCCAGCTTTTCACGGCCAGCCAATGAAATAGCGCCCAGACTTTCCGGCTCATCCATTTCACCATCGCCCAGATAAGCCCAGACTTTACGGTCTTCTTCTTTAATCAAGCCGCGGTTCATCAGGTACTTTTGAATGTGCGCCTGATAAATGGACATAATCGGGCCGAGACCCATCGACACAGTCGGGAACTGCCAGTAATCCGGCATCAAATACGGATGCGGATAGCTTGGCAGGCCAATGCCGCCGACTTCACGGCGGAAATTGTTTAAATGCTCTTCTGTTAAGCGGCCTTCAAGGAATGAACGCGCATAGATACCCGGCGCACAGTGGCCTTGATAATAGATCATGTCGCCGCCAAAGCTGTCGCTGTTGGCGCGGAAGAAGTGGTTAAAGCCCACATCGTAAAGTGTTGCAGAAGATGCGAAGCTGGCTAAGTGGCCGCCTAAATCATCGCCTGTTTTATTGGCGCGCAGCACCATAGCCAAGGCATTCCAGCGGATCAGCGCGCGGATTCGACGCTCCATATCCTGATCGCCCGGCATTGCCGGCTGCTCTTCAACTGAAATGGTATTGCGGTAAGGAGTATTTAGACGCTGAATAGAAACGTGCTTAGCAATTGCGCGCTGATACAGTTTTTCAAGCAGAAAAGCTGCGCGCTCCGTTCCCATATGCTGTAAAACTGAATCAAATGCTTCTTGCCATTCCTGGGTTTCCTGCGCATCTGTATCGCCGTAGAACGCCATGTTTCACCTATCCTGTGTGCCTAATTTTATACTTCTATATGTATCATATTTTGCTCCAGCTCAGTTATGGCTGCAGATGAATACGATAATGGACTAATATTTAGTAAATAAATAGACATTGACTATTAGTTACACAAATTAGCAAATTTCAGCCAATAATGAGCAAATATTAACCGATTTCTATTCTATAAAATGATAGTCTTAAATGTGTAGATCTAAAATGTAAAAAAGGCCACTGCTCAAGCGCTGGCTTGGACAATGACCTTATTAAAAAACAGTTTTTGAGGTTTTATTATGATGCTATGCGTTTTGCGTTAAATGTTTTGGAATAACGAGCTTCTTGCTTCTTATGGCAGCATCGCTAAATAAGTCGATGGATTCTTGCGCTGGCCATCTTTTACAACTTCATAGTGCAAATGCGGGCCTGTGCAGCGGCCAGTACAGCCGACATTGGCAATCTGCTCACCAGCTTCAACCCGGTCGCCGACACGCGCAATTAAACGGGACGCATGCGCATAACGGGTCAGATAACCGTTGCCATGATTAATTTCAACATATTGGCCATAACCTGTGCCCCAGCCTGATTTAGTGACAATGCCTGGGCCTGTCGCATAGATTGGCGTGCCGCTTGGCGCTGACATATCCAAGCCGGAGTGGTTTTCTGCACGGCCACCCATTGTGCGGCCGCCATAGTTAGAGCTGACGCGCTTCAAATCAGGAAGCGGATGCGCCACCAGCCATGAATATGGGTTGCTTGATGATGATGTATAAGACTTTGAGCTGCTTGAACCGTATTTCTTCGCAATTGACGCATTATTCAGTTCAATGCTCTTTTCCCGTAGCTGTACATTCAATTTTGTTTCAGCAGGAATATCAATATCGTTGGATTCAGAATATGCACCTTGAGACAAAGTGCGGGTTAATTGTTCAATACGGTCTGTAGAACCGTCCTGATTTACATCAACCAAGTCCGCAAAGGCAACTGAAGCTGCTGAAGCGGCGAATGAAAATGCCAATAAAATACGGCGCAAATGCATAAAAAACCTCGTTAAAACTGTTCTTAATCGAATTCCTTGAGTGATCTCTTCCTTGATATCTACTAAAAGAAGCGCATAAGATTAGGACATAAACATGAAGGAAATATGAATGTCTGAACCCCTGAACGTCTTTCAACAAACAAGAAAACACATAAAAACAGGAAACTTTTCGTTTCTCTCAACGCAAGTCGCTGCCTGGCAGAAACTTACGAAACTCGTTCAACCTTTATTGCCCCAGCCGGAACAATGGCAAGTCGTTTGTTATCAAAATGGTGTGCTGATGCTTACTGGCGAAAATCAGGCGCTGGTGAGCCAGCTGGCTTATCTTCAAAAGCAATACATTGATCAGCTTTCACAAATACATGAATTGAAGGAATTAAACAAGATTCAAGTTCGCCTAAGAGTTCCATCTCAAACGCAACCGTCCCTTGAAAAAGCTTCGGAACCGCTCAGTGCAGAAACACAGGATCTTCTGCGCAATGCTGCTGACTTTGTGAGCGACCCTAAGCTTAGCCAAGCAATGCTACGTTTGGCAAGCAATAAAAAGTAACCGGCGCCGGATCAGCACTCAGCCTGAAAAATATTTTGTGACATATTTATCATTTTATTTTGTTATATTATAACGCAACATTTAAAAGACAATGACTTATGTCACACTGACATAAGAAATTGGGCAAGCGTTTACGTCATCAAATGTTACAATTTCATAACTGCTTGGATCACTTTTCACATTGCGCAGCAGCTGATTATTCAGCGCATGTCCCGATTTATAGGCATCATATTTAGCAATAATCTGGTGTCCCAATAAATACAAGTCACCAATTGCATCCAGTATTTTATGCCGGACAAACTCATCAGCAAACCGCAGCCCCTCCTCATTCACCACACCGGTGTCATCCAAGCCAACCGCGTTATCCAAGCTGGCGCCTAACGCCAGATTATTAGACTTCAGATAGTCCAAATCCTTCATAAAGCCAAAAGTCCGCGCTTCACTGACTTCATAAACAAAAGTTTCTGTCGAAAAATCAATCGTTGCTGACTGGTCTTCTTTTTTAAAGGCCGGATGGTCAAAATCAATGGTAAAATTCAGCTGAAAGCCCTCATGCGGACTGAAGACAGCTTTTTTATCGTCAATATAGGCAGCCACAGGCTTCAATATTTTAATGAATTTTTTTGGCGCGTCCTGCTCAGCCAAGCCGCCCTGCATCAGCAAATAAATAAACGGCCCTGCGCTGCCATCCATAATCGGCACTTCTGACGCAGACACTTCAATAATCAAGTTATCAATACCTAAGCCTGCGATTGCACTCATAATATGTTCAATGGTGCCAACTTTGGCATTTTCCTGAACTAAATTTGAGCACATGAATGCTTCCTGGATCAGCATGGCATCTGCTGGAATATCCACTTTCGGTTCCAAATCGATGCGGCGAAACACAATTCCCCCGTCTGCATGATGCGGCACAAAGTTAATCATGACTTTCTGCCCACTATGAAGACCAATTCCGCTCGCTTTCACGACGCGCTGCAGGGTACGCTGTTTCAACATGCTTCTCATTCATCGGTAGATAAAACCGCTATACGTTAGCATATTTAGCCATTGATAAAAAACAAAAAAGGCAGCATTACTGCCACCTTTTTATATTTTTTTATTAAAAATCAACGCACTGATAGTTACTTGCGCTGTTGATTTTTTAAATAATCCTGAATGCTCATAGGTGTCGGGCGCGGGCTGGAAACCGCAGGAGCCGACTGAACCGGCATGCCGTTAGTGCCATCCGCCTGCTGGCGCTGAATTGCAGGTACATCATCTTCATCAACCGCCGCCTGCGCCGCAGTCTGCTGGCGGACCGCCTGCACGCTTGGACGCTTCACAGGTTCTGCAGAATCTGCAGAATTTCGGGTCAGGCCTGTCGCAATCACCGTCACGCTGATTTCATCACGCGCATCGGGATCAAAGACTGTGCCATAGAACACTTGCCCTTCATCCAAATCGACAATTTGATTGACCACATCGGTGATTTCTTCAATTTCACCGAAAGTCACATCATCGCCGCCCGTCACGTTAATCAAAATGCCTTTAGCATTCATGATGGTCACGTTATCCAGCAATGGACTGCGGATGGCTTGTTCTGCAGCCTGGCGCGCACGGTTTTCGCCGCGGCCAGAACCTGCACCCATCATCGCGTAACCGCGTGTGCTCATTGCCGTTTTCAAGTCAGCAAAGTCAAGGTTGATATGCCCTGGACGGACCACCAAATCAAAAATACTGCGCACTGCATTCAATAGAACGTCATCTGCTTTTTTATAAGCATCTTTCATTGAAATATCGCGGAACACTTTCAGCAAACGCTGGTTCGGAATAATAATCAGGGAATCAACATGCTGCTCTAAAGCCTCAATGCCTTTTTCTGCGGACTGCTGGCGGCGCTTGCCTTCAAAGTTGAAGGGCGTAGTCACCACGCCTACAGTCAAAATACCCATCTCTTTCGCAATTTCAGCAACCACTGGCGCTGCGCCTGTGCCTGTGCCGCCGCCCATGCCGGCAGTCACAAACACCATGTCTGTACCTTCCAAATGCTGGCGGATCAGTTCACGGCTTTCTTCTGCGGCCGCCTGTCCAACTTGAGGATTGGCGCCTGCGCCTAAGCCGCGTGTGCCCTGCTCGCCCAGCTGGATTTTGAACTGCGCATTCATGCGGTCCAGCGCTTGCTTATCGGTATTTGCGCAAACAAACTTCACACCCTGAATATCTGATTCAAGCATGTGCTGCACAGCGTTTCCACCTGCGCCGCCTACACCGAATACAGTGAAACGGGCTTGACCAATGCTGTCGCTTTGATCATCTTCTAAAAATTCAAATGAGGCCATGACCTGTAAAATTCCTAATCTTAATCGGCAGTCACATCAGCCCGTATACTGCCTTGATCTTAATAAAATTGTTTTTAGAATGCGGTTCCGGCCTGAGCTTGTCAAGTTCAAGCGATATTCCGTACAACTTCCCAACAATATTCCCAAAAAATTCCACTTAAAAGATGGATTTCAGTGTTTCATTCAAGCCTGACCAAGCACGCTTGACGCGTTGCGTCATTGATAAGCGCTCAGGATCATCCTGCTCTACAATCGTATCCTGCGTATCGCTTTGGCTAAACATCAGCAGGCCAGCTGCTGTTGCATATTGCGAACGGCGCAGCGCAGCCTGATTCTGTTCATCGGCATGCACCTGCACCGGCGGATTGCCCAAATGTGCAGAAACACCCAGTGTTTTGCGCGCAAAACTGACCATCCCTTCAATTTGCCCAGCATCTCCCGTCAATACCACACCATGATACAGGCCGTGAATCGCGCCATTGCGTTCCAGCACTTCCCGCACCAAGCCCAGTATTTCATCATAGCGGGCGATAATGATTTCCGTCAGCTCAATGCGGCTGATGGTTTGCGGGCCATCAATGCCTTGGAACTGAATCATATGATCCGGCTTAACAACTTTGAGATCTACACAGCCGTACAGCAGCTTAATGCGTTCCGCTTCTTCAGTCGTGGTTTGCAGCACCGCCGCGATATCGCGGGTGACATGCTCACCGCCACGCTGCAGCGTGTGCGTCATGGCCAAACGGCCATCCAAATATACAGCCACATTAGTGGTACCCGCGCCGATATCCAGCAAGCAGACGCCATATTCGCGCTCATCTTTCAGCAGGCAGGCTTCAGCTGTCGCCAAGCTGGAAATCACCATGCGCTCAACACCGATATTGGCGCCTTTCAATGCACGGTCCAAATTCTGCATGGTGCTGATCGGCAGCATCATCAAATGATAGTGCCCAGTCATGCTGTGCGCAGACATGCGGATCGGGTTAAACACCCATTCTGGCGCATCATCCAGCTCAAACCCAAGCGGCACTGCGCTGACCAGGTAATGATCCGATGTTAAATGGCTGGCTTTGGCCAGTTCTAATGCACGCACCACTTCATTGGTTGTTATTGTATGGTCCGTATTTTCTACAGGTGTACGCCCAGAGGCATAAAAACTTTTCAATTCGGCGCTAGGAATGGAAATCCATGCAGAATGCACACGGCATTCCGCCATGTCTTCCGCTTCCTGCACTGCATTTTTAATTGCGGTAATCACCTTATCGAGACTGACAATTTTGCCTTTATTCATGCCTCGGTTACGAGCGGTCGCCATGCCAATCACCTGAATATTATCCGGTGCATGGACCTTACCAATCAAAACTGAAACTTTATGTGTCCCAATGTCAATCGCAACAACTGAGGGAACAGCTTCATTCATTATTTACTACTACCATTCACTTGTTCGTTTAATTTATGGCTCAAAGCCTCTATGCGTAAAGCCAAACATTATGGCTTTACCGCTATTCCATCCGCAATGCCTGTGTCATTAATCGTTACAACAAAATGACCATTTAATATTTTAGGCGGCGCAGAGTTTTTCCACTGAATCGCCAAACCATTTCTATAGCGCAAGTCTATTGCTGAAATATTAGGCCAAACCGGCTTTAAATCCGCGCTGGCCAGATGACTCAAGCGTTGAAGCTTACTCATGGTTTGATCCTGATCAACAATAATGCGCAGGCCTGAATCAAACTGCATAAACCAAGTCATGCGTTCTGTTAAATATAATTCTTTTAATCGAATGCCGACCGGCAGGAATAATTGATTAATTTCGTTGTAGCGGCGCATCATCATTTTTGAATGGCTGACCGGCCCATGCAGCAGCGGCAAATTCTGATAATTCCGAGGGGTCACCTCTGTGAACACATCTCCGCTGTCGCTCAGCAATCGCCCTGTTCCCCAACGTGCAATTGCATTGCGAGGCATCACCCGCACACGAATGGCATTTGGCCAGGCACGCGATACAACAACGCGATCGACCCAAGACATTTCTAAGGCGCGGTCGCGTATGGTTTTTAAATCTGAGGTAAAATAATTTTCCGTCACCGCTGGAGCGACATGCGCCAGTACCTGTTTCTGCTCGGCATCCGACCGCGTGCCGACTACATCCAGCGAGGCGATTTGCGCGTCCGTCATCACCCGATACAGACCGAACACCCCTGCCGCCAATACAAATGCCGCAATCAGCAGCAAAAGCCAGCCGCCTGCATTCGCAAGCTTCTCTTTACGGGTGGGAGGCTTGTCATGTATTGAGGTAACTGCGGCGCGCTTGCGGCGCATGGATGCAGGGAGTTGAGCCATATCTTAGTGAGCCGCACCTGTCAGTGTCTGCTCTAAAATCGCGACACACAATTGATCAAAATCCAAACCTACAGTTTTGGCCGCTTTCGGCACCAATGAATGGCTGGTCATCCCCGGCACGGTATTCACTTCCAGCAGCCAAAAATCACCATTTTCATCCTGCATCGCATCAATGCGTCCCCAGCCGCTGGCGCCAACGGCCTGAAAAGCACGCAAACACAACGCTTGCAGCTGCTTTTCAACGTCTGCCGCCAAACCGCAAGGAATGCCGTATTCCACATCATTACGATTATATTTTGTTTCATAATCATAAAACGCGACATCCGCAGGCGGCTGCAAACGGATAACAGGCAAAGGCTGGCCATTTAAGAATGAAATGGTGTATTCGCGGCCTGTAATCCATTTTTCCGCCATGACCACAGCATCGTGCAGCGTTGCTTTTTCAACAGCGCCCGCTAGGTCTTCAGCTTTTTCAACCTTGCTCATGCCCACACTGGAGCCTTCATGCACAGGCTTAATAATGAGCGGTAAACCAAGGCTGGCAATCACGTCATCTAAATTCGTATCTTTTGCAATAATGCGGTATGGCGCAGTAGGAAGCTCAGAACCTTGCCAAATTTGCTTGGTTTTAACTTTATCCATGCCAATGGCGGAGCCTTGAACGCCTGTCCCGGTATAGGGGATATTCAGCCATTCCAGCGCGCCCTGAATTTGACCATCTTCACCACCGCGGCCATGCAGCACAATAAATGCGCGGTCATAACCCACCAGTTCCGTTACACAGCGCTCTTGCGGATCAAAACCTTCGGCGTTAACCCCTGAGCGGACCAATGCTTCAAGTACCGCTTTACCGCTATCTAGAGAAACCTCTCGCTCAGCAGACTTACCGCCAAGCAACACGGCAACTTTGCCGAACTTTGAAGCATTTGACACGTTTATATCCTTAAACTTTAAAACTGGTCGATCAAATCAAATAATGCATCCAAATGAAATGCTTATTTTAAATATAGGCTGTTATGAGCCAGCTCAATAGAGATAGCTCCAACATTACCTGCGCCCTGCGTTAATAACAAGTCACCTGGCTGCAGCACTTTTTTCATTACATTCTGAATATTGCCTTCTACAGGATCAATCAGAATTGGCTCTACTTCTCCGCGCAGGCGGATACTGCGCGCCAGCGCGCGGCTGTCTGCGCCCACAATCGGCTTTTCACCTGCAGAATAAACTTCCAGCAGAAGCAATTGATCGACTTGTGACAATACATCAACAAAATCGTCAAAACAGTCGCGGGTACGGCTGAAACGGTGCGGCTGGAACATCATCACCAAGCGACGGTCCGGATGGCTCGCGCGGGCAGCCTTAATGGTTGCCTCCACTTCTTTTGGATGGTGGCCATAATCATCCACCAGCTTGACATCCCCCTGCTCAAGCGCAAACTGGCCTTGCACCTGAAAACGGCGTCCAACACCGCTGAAGCCTTCCAATGCACGCGCAATCGCGGCATCTGAAACACCTTCATCTGTCGCAATGCCTATTGCAGCCAATGAGTTCAGAATGTTATGCGCGCCCGGCATATTAATGGTGACACGCAATGGCTCGCGGTCTTTACGCAATACCGTAAAGTGCGACTGCATGCCTTGATGCTCAACATCCACAGCGCGGACATCATTGTCTTCATTGAAACCATATGTCAGCAATGGACGGCCAATGCGCGGCATGATTTCACGGATATTGGCATCATCGCCGCAAACCACAGCCAAACCATAGAATGGCAGCTTTTGCAGAAATTGCACAAAAGTATCTTTTAAAACATCGAAGCTGCCGCCATAGGTATCCATATGATCGGCATCAATATTGGTGACAATCGCGGCCATCGGCTCCAAGAATAAAAATGATGCGTCTGACTCATCAGCTTCCGCGACGATATAGCGGCTAGCGCCCAATGCCGCATTCACGCCGGTACGGTTCAATAAGCCGCCGATCACGTAGGTTGGATCGAGGTTTTCTTCCGCCAGCATGCAAGTCACTAAACTGGTCGTTGTGGTTTTGCCATGCGTACCCGCAACCGCAATACCATGGCGGTAGCGCATCAGTTCACCCAGCATTTCTGCACGGCGCACCACAGGTGTACGTGTTTCAATAGCTGCTTTAATTTCAGGGTTTTCCTGATCAATCGCAGTAGAAACAACAATGACGTTTGCACCTTGAATATTTTCCGCTGCATGGCCGATATACACTTTAATGCCGTTTTCTTCCAGCTGCGCAGTGGTTTTAGACGGCTTAATGTCTGAACCTGACACTTTATAGCCTTGGTTCTTTAAGACTTCTGCAATACCGCACATGCCTGCACCGCCAATCCCCACAAAATGAATGTGTTTGATCCGGCGCATTTCAGGCACTTTAATTAATTTTTTCGCTTGCTCAGCAGGAGTTGAAGGAGACATAAATTACTCTGATTACAATTCTTGAATTAAACGGGCCACATGCTGTGCTGCATCGGGCTGTGCCTGCTGGCGCGCTTTCACCGCCATTTCCTGTAATAGCTGGCGGTTCATCAGCGGCTGCAGCAGCGCTGTTAAGCTTTCTGGCGTCATCTGGGCCTGCGGGCAAATTTTCGCAGCATTGATGTCGGCCAGGAATTTGGCATTTGCTGTCTGGTGATCATCCACTGCGCTTGGCAATGGCACAAATACTGCGGCAAGGCCTGCAGTGGCGATTTCCGTCACTGTCAGCGCGCCTGCACGGCAAATAATCAAGTCTGCTTCCGCATAGGCTTGCGCCATATCTTCAATAAACGGCGACACTTCAGCATTTAAGGTTGCGGGCGCATCCGCATAACGCGCCTGCGTCGCTTCGGCATTGTTTTGACCGCACTGATGAAATACATTCAGCGGCACATTCAGCTGTTTCAGCGCTTCCGGCACACATTCATTCAATGCACGTGCGCCCAAAGAACCGCCGACAATTAAAATCCGCAGCGGCTGCCCCGCTTTTTCCCGCTCTTGATAGCGCCAGGACGGATTTAAAATTTCAGTAATTTCCTTGCGCACCGGATTGCCGGTCGCCACAACTTTGGATTGCGCAGGAAACGTATTCGGGAAGGCTTCACAGACCACCTTGGCAATACGTGACAGCTGGGTATTGGTAAAGCCTGCGACAGCATTCTGTTCGTGAACAATCACGGGAATGCCCAAGGCGCGGGCAGCCAAACCGCCCGGCCCGGCCACATAACCGCCAAAACCGGCAACAGCATCAACTTTCAGCTTTTTCATATAGCGCATAGCGCTGAGTGTGGCTTTTAAAATTTTAAAAGGCGCCAAAATTTTGCGCACCATGCCGTTGCCGCGCACGCCTTGAATATCAATCTGATAAATTGGAATATTATGATTCTTCAGCAGCCGGTTTTCCATGCCTGCCGGCGTTGCCAGCCAAGACACGGCAATGCCTTTTTGCTGCAATTCTTTTGCCACGGCCAACGCGGGGAACACATGTCCGCCCGTACCTGCGGCCATCATCATTACATGTTTAGGCTGTTTTAGCTGTGCATCGGTCACGGTCTAATTCTTCAATTTAAATAAGGCTAGAGTAAATCGTTATAAGCAGACAATTGTAATCACAAACGCATTGCCGTGAAAGTTTATTTGCTTTATTTCACGGGCTGCACCATTGTTTTTTTCTGCAGATTTTGAAGTTTAAACTAGTTTTATTATTAATCGGGCTAAATTGTCAAATTTTATACATTTTTAAACCTTAAATGCCTAAATCTCCCATCTTGGGACTGCGTCGCAGGACCTCCAAAAAACTTCAGGCATAAAAAAAAGCCCCGAAGCGCTCTTTTTTATGCCATTTAAAGATTAAGCTTTCAGCCCATTTTCCAAGACATCAAACAAATCATCGGCAATTGAGGTGCCAAATTGCGCATCAATTTCACGCACGCAGGTTGGGCTGGTCACATTAATTTCAGTCACATAGTTGCCAATCACGTCCAAGCCCACAAAAACCAAGCCTTTTTCACGCAGGAATGGCCCAACCTTGGCCGCAATCGCCTTGTCATTTTCGGTCAATGGACGCGCTTCACCCAAGCCGCCTGCCGCTAAATTGCCCCGCACTTCGCCATTTTGAGGAATGCGCGCCAGACAGTACGGCACAGCTTCGCCATTGATCATGAGAATGCGTTTATCGCCATCCACAATTTCTGGAATATAGCGCTGCGCCATAATCGGCTGCGTGCCGTTATTGGTCAGAATTTCAATGGTCGAGCCGATGTTCACGCCGTCTTGAAATAAACGAAAAATTCCCATGCCGCCCATGCCGTCCAGCGGCTTCACAATCACATCGCCATGTTCCTTGATAAATTCGCGGATCAGGCTTTGCTGGGACGTCACCAGCGTCGGCACCTGAAGTTCAGGAAACTGTGTCGCAAACAATTTTTCATTGCAGTCCCGCAGGCTTTGCGGCTTGTTGATGATCCATGCGCCCTCGCGTTCCGCCTGCTCTAAAATATAGGTGGCGTAAACAAAGTTCATGTCAAATGGCGGGTCTTTACGCATCAGCACGACATCATAAGCCGCAATTGATTCTTTTTTCTTTTCGCCCAGCTCATAGTAATGATTGTAGTCTTCAAAAACCTTCAGTGGAGAAATCAGGCCAAAAGCCTTGCCTTGATCGATATACAAGTCCTGCTGCAATGCATAGCCCAATTCATGGCCGCGGCGGGAAGCTGCCCAAAGCATGGCCATAGAAGTATCTTTTTTCAGGTTTACATTTTCGATGGGATCCATCACAACAAGTACACGCATCTGGAACGCTCATAAAGATTTTGATTGGTGAAAAGTATAGCGGAGATTGGTGCAGATGTTTTCTGATTTTTTACGATGCTTATCTTCAATTCTGCATGTATAGAGATGAAATACAAATTTATGCGTTCTGTTTATTTTCAAAAAATTTTTCTGTATTTTGAGCATAACCACCCTCTAATAAGCCTTCAAAAAGATGCAAAAAATCGGAATTTTTAGCCTGCAGCCATTGCCGATTTTTTTTGGCATTCCAGCCTTTATGAGATAAAGTGTAGACGCGGCTACGGCTCCAGCTTGGATTGCTTCGGGCTTTAGCCCAATGGTGCGGAAATGGGCCAGCTTTTTTCATTATTTATGCAGTTTTTTACATCGCGCGCTGAGGAATTCAATATGCAGCAAGCCATTATTGGTTTTCACCAAGATGATGAAAGCCATTGGGTTGCAGAGCTGGCTTGCGGTCATACGCAGCATGTGCGCCACACTCCTCCTTGGCAAAATCGCCCGTGGGTCATGACTAAGCAAGGCCGCCAAGAAAAATTAGGATTTTCACTGCCCTGCAAGGCATGTGCAGAAACAGCGCCGCTATAAAAGCGGCGGCCAATCAGGCCTTTATTTTCAATCAGCCAGACCATTCAATCATCTCAGATAGAAACAATTGCAATGCTAAGCAGCTATTATTTATAGCAATATTAAATTATTGAAAAATAAAAGCATTAATGTTTTTAATTTAGTGTATGATATGCCTAACTGGAAAAAAGTATTGTTCCATTAAGCCTCTTTAAAGTACCGCAGTTTTATTTCATAATCCGCCGTTTTTTCAGATCGTTGTTTCAATTCTTGTTGTATTTTCGAGTTATTCCATAGTCATTTGCGTGACTAAAATTACTAAAATTTACTAGGTTATAGATTATGTCTAATACTGTTACTGGCACCGTTAAATGGTTCAACGAAACTAAAGGTTTTGGCTTTATTCAACAAGAATCAGGTCCAGACGTTTTTGCTCATTTCAAAGAAATCAACAGCACAGGCTTCAAAACTTTGTTTGAAGGCCAAAAAGTTTCTTTCAGCGTAGTTGAAGGTCAAAAAGGCCCGAACGCTGTAAACATCGTTCCTCTCTAAGTTTTTAGAGACACGAATAAAAGCACCGAAAGGTGCTTTTTTTTATGCGAAAAATTTACATTGCATCAATTAGTAATTATTTAATAATAAATAATTACTTAAACTCAATTTTCATCAATAAAATTTAAAATACAAACGATCACATGCTGTTATTTTTTCAATAAAAACCCCCATCATGAATGGGGCTTTTTTAAAATTCAAAGCTGATCTTAAAATTAAATTCCGTATTTCACACGGTAGGCTTCCATTTTCGCTAAGGCTTCTTTTTCACCTTTCGCATCCAGAAAATCCATTAGGTCTTTCATTGTAATCAGCGCATGAACTGGAATTTCCAATTCTTTTTGCACTTCTTGAATGGCAGACAGATCACCTTGGCCTTTTTCCTGACGGTCTAAAGCCACCAAAACGCCAGCAATTTGCGCGCCGGCATTTTTCAGAATAGTCACAACTTCACGAATTGCAGTTCCTGCCGTGATGACATCATCAATAATCCAGACTTTTTTACCTTCAACAGATGCGCCGACTAACACGCCGCCTTCGCCATGATCTTTAGCTTCTTTCCGGTTAAAGCCCCATGGCACGCTCACGCCATGATTTTGCGACAAAGCCACAGCCGTTGCAGCCACAAAAGGAATGCCTTTATAGGCAGGGCCAAAAACCACTTCGACATTTGCGCATTGCGTTAATTTATCTGCATAGCCCGAAGCCAGCAATGACAAGGCTTCACCATCATTCAGCAGGCCTGCGTTAAAAAAATAAGGACTCACACGGCCCGATTTTAAAGTAAACTCACCAAATTTAAGCACGCCGCGTGATAATGCGAGTTCGATAAAAGCCTGAGGGTTGAATGCCGCTTGCGCTGTCATGGGGTGCTCCATTTTTTTAAGTTGAGGTTAAACCTGAGCATGATACCAAAGAGTAGCTATCCAAGTGATCAAAAAATTCTAAGAGTCGTTTCAATTAACGTCAACGGCTTGCGCTCTTCTGTGACCAAAGGCTTGCTGGAGTGGCTGGAACAGTCCGATGCCGATGTGATCTGCATGCAGGAAAGCCGCATTACTCACGTGCAATGGACCGATAAATTCAAACCGGAAGGCTGGCATACGCATCTGTTCCCCGCAGAGCGCGCAGGCTATGCCGGCACCGCCATTTACAGCCGCCTGCCCTTCCTCTCAGTCAAAGACGGCTTAGGCTTTGAACTGGCGGATTCGCAAGGCCGTTTTATTGCTGCGGAGTTCGATTTAGGCTTAGGCAAATCGGCGCACATCTGCTCGCTTTATTTGCCATCCGGCTCTTCCGGCGATGAAGCGCAGGCGCGCAAAGACCACTTCTTAGAAGAATACACAAAAATTCTGAAACAATGGCGCGACGAAGACAAATCCATCATTGTTTGCGGCGACTACAATATCGTGCACAAGCGCATTGATATTAAAAACTGGTCAGGCAATCAGAAATCTTCCGGCTGCCTGCCGCATGAACGCGCATGGCTGGATCACATTTATGATGACTTGGGCTATGTTGATACTTTCCGCGAAGTGCGCAAAGAAGCAGAATTGTATTCTTGGTGGTCCAACCGCGGTCAAGCCCGAGCCAAAAACGTCGGATGGCGGATTGATTATCATGCCTGTTCCCCAGACTGGAAAGAGCGCACGGTTAATGCATGGGTATTCAAAGATGAGTGGTTCAGCGACCATGCACCGGTAATTATTGACTATAAATTGTAAATTTTTTGCAGATTAAGTAAACACATGTTCACTGAATCAAGGTCAATTTCTCACAAGCACTGCCGTTTTAGCAGATTTATCTCACTTTGAATGCAGCGCATTATTGTCGCACGGCACAGGGACATGTCAGGATGACACAAAAGGATAGGACGCCGTAGGAAGAAAACAAAAACAGACTAAAAGATTTAGCTTGTTTTTCATGGATGTGACAATGGACGTTGTACTGAGACCCGCATGATCAGGATGATTAAATGCGGGTTTTCTCTTTTTCCCCTCATCAATTTTCCTGCATTTTAAGCAGTTACTCGGCAAATACCTGCAGAGATCTCTGCACAGCGTATTGTTGTATTTTATTATTTTTCTTTTTTTATGCTGTGCGTTGCAGACGCTTGATTTTAATCTTCGATTTTTTTCAATATTTGCTGATCTGTTCTTCTTGGCTCTCAGTCTAGAGCGGCTTTATGTCGATTTCATTACAGCAGCGGCACGCATGCTAAAAAAAATTAAAATGATAAAAGCGGCGGACACAGGCATAGAGCTTTCACGCATTTTTAGTTAATCTGTTGAACATTGCATAACTTATTACGTTTAGGATATATCCCAATGCTCAAGATTTACGGCATCAAGAACTGCAGCACCATGAAAAAAGCCTTCGACCTGCTGAATGAATTAGGCCTTGCTTATGAATTTCATGACTATAAAAAACAGGGGATCGATGCTGAAACAGTAAAAACGTGGCTGGATGCCAAAGGCGCGGACATTATTTTGAATAAAAAAGGCACCACTTGGAAAAAGCTTGATGAAGCTGAACAGCAGGCAGCGCTTGCTAGTGAGGCGCATTTAATTGAAACCCTGACAGCGCACAGCAGCATGCTTAAACGCCCGGTACTGCAAACCCAGCAAGGCCTGATTGTCGGTTTTGATGAAGGCGCTTACCGTAATTTAAAATAAAATTTAAAGATGCTTACACCCGACGGCCGCGTATAAAAAAACCTGACTGCATACAGTCAGGTTTTTTGAATTTCTCTGGAATTGCCTTTTGGATCAGGCAAGACCGGCTCGGGCAAAATCAGTTCGCGCGAATCCAAGTTTGGTTACGGCCAAGCACAGAGACGCCAATAAAGCCGCGCAACTCAAGTTTTTTGCCGCCATCAGCAATCTCACCTTTCAAGCGGTAAGTTTTGCCAGACTGCGGATCTAAAATAGTCCCATCTGCATAGCTTGTACCACCGGTATTTTTAAGGCCGCTGACAATACGCAAGCCTTTCAGTGATTTGTTGTGATACGGGCCTTCACATTTGGTGCAGGCATTTTCTTCGCCCTTGGTCAAAATCTGCTGAATGCTGGCAGTCAATGTTCCATTCTTTTGCTCAGTAAATTTTACAATAGCTTTCGGCTGCTTGGTTTTATCATCAATTGTCTTCCAAGATGTGCCATTTAAAGGGTCTGCAGCGTTTGCCAATGCAGTCAACCCAAGTAATCCTAATGCTAGCGCAATTTTTTTCATTTTTGTTTATTTCCCTGGTCTGGTATAGACAGCTTAATTATTAAAAACTCACAACAAATTTGCAATTTTTGAATGTGACCATTTAGTGTAACCTTGTAACTTGTGTTGGTAAATAAGCAAACTCAGGCCAAAAAAGATAAAAAGATGGAAACAGCATGAAGATCTCTCCACTGACGAAACAATTATTTACAGAACGTTTTCTGAAAGCGGCAATCCGCGCGCCCAGCCAGTTCAACCTGCCGCCCGGCACGCTGCGTTTTGCACTGGAACAGCTCTGCCGCATGATTCCGCAAAATTCCGATATTCAGGTGCGTCCGCTGCGCCTTGCAGGCCTGCGTGCGGAAGAGCTGAAACCGCAAAATGCGTCCACGCAGCTGATTTTCCATATTCACGGCGGTGCATTTTTTCTCGGCTCAATGAACACCCACCGCGCATTCTTGACGCAAGTGGCCGCGCGCACACAAATGCAGGTGCTGCATTTGGATTATCCGCTGTCACCCGAATATCAATATCCAGAAGGGCTGGATGCGCTGTTTGATGTTTACTGCCAGCTGCTGGACCAAGGCATACAGGCCAAAGATATCATTTTGTCAGGCGATTCCTGCGGCGCTAATTTAGCCTTGGCGCTGGCGCTGCGGATTCAAAAAGAACAGCTCCCGCAAGTCAGTGGGCTGATTTTAATGTCACCCTTTTTAGATTTGACCTTAAGCAGCGAATCACTGCGCTTTAACCAAAAGCATGATGCCCTGCTGAGTATTGAAGCGCTTGAAGCAGGCATCGATTATTATGTGCCAAAATCTGTAGACCGGGCAGATCCCTTTGTTTCTCCGTTTTTTGCCGATTTAGCCGGATTGCCGCCCATTCATATTCAAGTCGGCTCGAAGGAAATTCTGCTGGATGATGCGCAGCGCTTTAAAGACAAGGCGGATGAGGCCGGTGTAGATGTTGAATTTAAAATCTATACGGGGATGTGGCACAATTTTCAAATGTTCAGCGCATGGTTTGAAGAAGGCCAGCGCGCTTTGGCGGATCTGTCTGATTTTGCCCACCGCCTAGACCGGGACTGAGCCGCTATGGGCAAGGCAACAGTTTGTGCCGCATCATCTGAGAATCCAAGTATAAAAAAAGGTCAGCCGAAGCTGACCATAAAAAGCTGAATCCATTGAAGGGAGAGGCTTCAGCCGAGGAAATATTCTAAATTGCTTGAATTTTAGACATTGCATCCGCCATGGCTTTGTCTTTCAGCTCAGCGCCCATATTGACGCCTTCTGCACGGATAATTTCAACATCATTCACGCCAGTAAAGCCAAATACGGTTTTCAGCATGCCTTCCTGAAAATCGACAGGGCTGTTTTCACCGTAAACACCGCCGCGGCTGCTGGCGATATAGGCTTTTTTACCGCCCGCTAGGCCAACAGGGCCATTTTCAGTATATTTAAAGGTTTTGCCTGCCACACTGATACGGTCAATCCAAGCTTTTAAAGCAGAAGATAAGCCGAAGTTATACATGGCTGCGCCAACAACCACGACATCGGCATCCAGATACTGCTGAATAATCTGCTCACCCAAAGCGGCCTGTTCTGCATCTTTGCCCATCAAAATTTCAGCGGTCAAATGCGGAATCGGCTGCTGCGCCAAATCCAAATAATCCACTTGCGCATCCGCATGCTTGTCTTTCAGCTGCGCAACAATGGCTTGGCTAAGCTGGCGGGATACTGAAGCGTCACCCATGATGCTGGAATCGATATGCAGAACTTTCATGATCAAACCCGTTTCTATAATTTATGAATTGAGGCTAGTCTACAAAAAATTCAGGAATGAAATAATCCTCTGCATTAATACACACTGTTTCATATTCAGAACAATTTGGGCATTTTGCCTTTCCGGTCTAAGTCTTGATTGAAAAATAGCCATTACCAAATGTTTTAAAGCATGCTATTTTAGATTTTAAAACAGCCTATCTACATAAACTTTAAGAAAAAAATATAATTATGATAAAGGTGAATATAAACGCATGAAGATAGTTCCTCCAAAAGGCGAAGCCGTCTCTGAGCAAAAAATTCTGAAATATATGCTCGAAGATGAAGTCGTCATGAACTGGAATATCCTCAAAAAATGCGCACTCATGCTTTTTTTAGGGGCGGCCGTTCATCTGACCTGGATCATCTGGAAGTCCTTTGTATTGCTGACCCCTAGCGTTTGGCAATGGGTCAATGTCCCTTCAGTTCAATCTCAGCTCATATTGAACAGCATTTTTTTCGTGCTGCTGCTTCTGCTGATCTGGCCCTGCTTTGCTTGGCAGCATAAACGCTGGGTCAAACTGGCGCTGCCCTATTTATCGGTCGGGCTGTTTGTGATTTCGCTTTGCCGTGACGGCTATCTGGTAGGTGTACTCAGCCCCGCCACCATGATTTCCTACGTCAGCTTAGTTACAGTGGGCCTAGTGCTGCTTCCGCGCGTGATCGTATACAGCGCATTTATCCCGGCCACCTTATATTTAATTGGCAGCGCTTATCTCAGCTATACAGGCAATTTAAGCTATGGCCCGCTATTTCAAATCAACGGCCCCTATTACAGCAATCATTTTTGGCTGCTGTCGATGCTGTTTTTTATCACGCCAATCTTATGCACTTGCCTCGCCCTGTTTGAAATTCTGCTGAGCCAATGGCGCCACCGCGAGCGCTTAATTCAGCAGCTGAGTCAAATGGACCCGCTGACCAATTTATTCAACCGCCGCAGCATCAATCAGTGCCTCGACCGATTAAGTGATCCCGACCAAGAAGACTATGCGCTGGTGCTGCTGGATCTGGATCACTTCAAACATATCAATGATCAGTTCGGGCATCATAAGGGCGATGAAGCCTTAGTGAAAGTCAGCGAAATTCTTAGCCAGCTGGTGCGCGGCACTGATGTAGTTGGACGGTTCGGCGGTGAAGAATTTATTTTAATTTTGCATCAATCCAGTTTAGAACAGGCGCAGCAGGTTGCAGAGCGCTGCCGTTCAGCGATTGAGCAGGTTGAACTGTTTGCCGATGAAGGACAGCGCATTCACATTACCGCCAGTTTCGGCATTGCCGTTTCTGAAACTGAATTCCGGCCGCAGCAGTTGCTCAGTCAGGCTGACAAAGCCCTGTATCAAGCCAAAGCCAACGGCCGAAATTCAGTTGAAATCTATTTTTCAGCTTCAGAACCAGCGCGATAAGGCTCCCGGTCAGGGATTGGCTTCCAAATACGCGACCCGCATCGGTTCAGCCACAGCCTCTTGCATCCATTGCTGCACGGCTGGATGCGCTATCATCAGCGCCATATAGCGCTGTGCAGAATCACTGACCGGCAGTCCATACGTATTCAAACGCATGACGACTGGCGCATAAAAGGCATCTGCAATTGAAAATTCTCCGCACAGAAAGCCATCTAAGCGTGGACGCGCCGTCCAAATTTGCTCAATGCGCGCCATATCCTTGCGCAGGCTTTCATCCTCTGCCCATAATTTTGCGCCCAATGCCTTTAAATCGGCATGAATATTCATACCGCATTGGCTGCGCAAGCTCATGAAACCGCTATGCATTTCTGCCGAAATACAGCGCGCCCGAACCCGCAGCGCCAAATCGGCAGGCCACAGCGCATGCTGCGGAAATTTCTCCGCCAAATATTCACAAATGGCCAGCGAATCCCAGACCATCTGCTCTTGATCCAGCAAAATAGGAACCTTGCCATTCGGATTGACCGCCAGCACTTTTTGTTTGAACTCGCCCGCATAGGGTTCATCCGAAAAGACGATCATGACTTCATCAAAAGGCAGATTGAAGGCCTTCAGCACCAGCCAAGGGCGCATGGACCAGCTGGAATAATTTTTATTTGCGATTAACAGCTGCATCGCCATACTCCTGATTAGCTAAGACAGCGGCAAGAGTCAAAACCGGCTCAGCTGCTGCAGCAATTCTTCTTCTGTAAAAGCGCCAGTCAGGCGCAGCCCGCGGACTTCCTGATGCTGCTCATTTAAAAATAAATAAGTTGGCGGGCCTAAAATATCCCACTGATTCAGCAAAACCTGATGCGCCTCATCATAATGACTCAAATCCAGCTTGATTAAATAATAAGGCGCCAAAGCCTGCTGCACTCGCGCGGACTTTAAAATACGGTGTTCTATGGGCTGGCAAGCCACACACCAGTCGGCATAGACATCAATAATCGCCTTTTGGCCTGCCGGAATTTGACTCAGCATCTGCTGAAACTCAGCCGCGGTCTTCGCCTGATGCCAAAGCGCCTGCGCAGATGCCTGCTCAGCAAAAAAACGCTGGCTTTGCTGATACTGGCTGTACGCCATATATGGTACGGCCAGCCCCAGAGCCAGAATATACAGCCATTTCAGCGGCGCACTGCGCCGGAAAATACACCGGAGAAGATAGCCGACAAAACTGAGTTCCAGCGCCAAAGACAGCCATTGCATCCAGGCTTCACTGATCAGCGGGCGGACAAAATACAGCGCCAGCCCCAGCATAATAAAGGCGAACAGCACCTTGATCTGGTTCATCCACATGCCTGCCTTAGGCAAAACGCGCGAACCCAGCACACTGGCCAGCAACAGCGGCGTCCCCATGCCAAAACCCAAAGTAAACAGCAGCAGTGCGCCCTGCCACTGGCTTTGGGTTTGTGAAATAAACAGCAGCGCGCCAGCCAGCGGCGCCGTCATGCATGGCCCCACCAGCAAGGCTGAAATCATGCCCATAATGCCGGCGCCGACCAGACTGCCGCCTTTTTGCATCGACTGCACATGATCCAAGCGCTGCACCAGCGCACGCGGCAATTTAATTTCAAACAGCCCGAATAAATTCAGCGCAAAAACCACAAACAGCAGGCTAAAAGCAATTAATGTAGACGGCTGCTGCAGCCAGCGCTGAAAATTCAAGCCCGCAGATGATGCTATCAGCCCCAAAACCGCATAGACCATAGCCATACTGCAGACAAAGGTCAGTGCAATCATCCACGCTTTTAAGCCTTTGCTGTCACGGACAATCAGTGAGGTCAAAATCGGCAGCATCGGCAAAGAGCAGGGCGTGAACGCCAAGAGCATTCCTAAACCGAAGAACAGCAGCAAACCATATGCCAATGAGCTTTCCGCTAACTTTTCTGACCACATTTGATCTTGGGCTGCTGCTCCTGAATCATCAGCGGCAGCCCTATTTTCCTGCGCTGCCGCGGGGGCCTCAGAAACAGGCAATGCGCTGTTTTGCGCATTACTGCTGCTGGCTAAATCCAGCAGCTGACGGCTCTTGCCCTGATTTTGCAGGCTGACTAAGCCATTGGCATCGGTTTGAAAGTCGATGCTTTGCGGCGGATAGCAAACGCGGTCTTTTGCACAGCCTTGCCATGTCACATGATACTGCTGTGAGGCTTGAGTCGGAATATGCAGCTGCAGCTGCTGATAATAGACCTGCACTTGACCAAAATTATCGTCATGCAGGCTTTCAGCAGGCGGTAAATTCAGCGCCAGCGGCTGGGTGCCCTGCTGTACAGTAATTTTGTGCTGATAAAGATAATAATTGGGCGGAATGCTCCAGCTCAGCTCAGCCTGCTGCTCAGAGCTGGAAATTACCGTCAATGGAAAAGCTTTCTCAGGAGAAAGCAGTGCCGGTTCCGCCTGCAGGCCTGCGCTGCAAACCAGCACGGCAAAAGCTGCGCCATAAGCCAATTTATTCATGCAAATAGACTCATCCTGAGATTATCTAAAACCTGTACCGCCTTAAAATAGGTATGCAACACCTAATCCAGACCGGTAGCTTTTATTTTTGCCGTTCAAGTCGACGCCCACACTGGCATCCAGCTGCATCCGGTCATTGACCGCATACATTAAACCGGTGCCCAACGCATATTCCTGATCTTCGCTTTCAGCTTTGCGGAATACGAATTCAGAATAGCCGGATAATTTCCCAGCAATTTGATATTCAATCGTTGGAATAGCGGAAACCGCCCAGTCGCTGTTTTGAACTTCATAACGCATCGTAATCGAAGTATTCAGCAATTCACTGTATTGATAGGAAACTGCCGAGCTCAGGCTGTAAATATCATCATCATTGCTGAAGCCTTCATTGCCGGTAGCCAAAATGGCTTCAGCTAAAATGGCCATAGACAGCTGTTCATCGTCCAAATCAATGGCTTTTTTCAGGCCAATGCTGACATCGCCCAAACCATCGTTTTCTACACTGCGTCCGCCAGTTTTAGTTTTAAACCATGCAGGGCCCTGCCAGCCCAATTGCAGTTCTAAATCTTTGGCCAAGCCTGTGCGCAGCAGCATGTCACCGTTCAAAGTCATATTTTTTGACTTTTGTCCGGCGGCATCGGTACTTTCCTGATAAGCCGCGCTAGGCAGCCCTTGTTCCCATGCCAGCTTGCCCACCGGCGTGATGCCTGTGCCAAAACCTGTACCCGGACGGTCAAACGAAAAATCTGCAGCCAGACTGCATGTACTGACGACTGTCAGCGCGGAAATTGCAAATATTTTGATTGTTGTATTCATCGTCGTCATGAAAGTCCCGTTAATTATGCCAATTCTTTGGTCATTTTGGCGCCATGGCTGCGCAGCAATTCTAAAGTCTGTTTTTCTTCATCCAGTGATTCAGACCAGTTAATCTCATCGAAATCGCAGTCGAAAAATAAATCGCTGATGGATGACAGAATCGTTAAGCCGTCGCTGTCTTTGCTGTTCGTGTTCACCTGTTCTTCCAGCAGGCGTTTTACAGCAGGCACGCACGCAGCGCTGGCAGCATCCCATAATGGGCCATATAGCTCCTCTGCATCCCATAAATGCAAATTCACTTTAGCTGAAATCAGCGCGTCTAAAATATCCATATGCACAGCCAGACGTTCCTGCTTCTGAGTTTCAGACAATGGCGCGCCCGCTTCATACGCTTCGCAAATTTCTTCCCACCATTTGAATAAGCCGTCAGACCAGACAGAAATCGCAGGGCCTTTATCAAAGTCGATAAAATTCGGATTCAAGCCTTCCGCTAATAGCTGCTTAACCTGTGTCAGGTTCTGCTCTTCTAAAGCTTGCACAAAAACTTGCTGCTGGGCTGTTAACATGGGAAAGCTCACTTCAAATGATTAATGGCGATAGAATAATGACTATTATGCCGAATAAAGCGCCTTTTGTTTTGACTTAATGTAAAACAAGCTGAATTTTCTTTAAATAGGCACAGCGGCTTACAATTCTTCAACGCATAAAAAAAGCCCCGCAGGGCTCTTTTTTAAGTTCTTCTAAAAAACAAATCCTGTTAAGCCTCTTCGTCATCTGCATCAGCAAACGCCGGCTGAGTTGCACGCGGATTTTCTTTTTTCTCAAAGACATGCTCTAAACTTCGTTTTAAACGCTCAATTGCGCCATGAATAGCAGTGTCCACATTATGGCCTTTATGGTTCACAACTACTGGCTTCAGACCAGCTGGACGCGCTTCGATCATGCATTTAATGTCGTCGCTGCCGCCCTTGTCCCCATTTTCGTCACTTAAATGCACCGAAAAGTGAGTAATTCGTTCACTATGGCGCTGAAATTCCTGATTCAGTTCTGCACGAACGTATTCGATTAAACGCTCATTATTTTGGATGTTTTTATCTGTACGGATTTCTATGTTCATAATATCATCCTCAACTTTCTGGATTATCTATAAAATTTTGTGCAAAACTTTCTTATCTTGGCACACTCACACTCGCTGTTTTAATACAGCCAGAACATCTTCAATTCAGTTTGGAACGGCGTCCTCCACATTGAATGATGAACACTTTTATAGTCTGCAGAACTGTGTCCTTATACTTCGAATATCGGGCCTAAGTGAAAAATTTGCAAGTGCTATTTTATGTTTTTTTGAAATCCTTATAAGGCTTATGGCTTTCCTTTGGCTGCACGCCATTTGGTGCAGGATTTGCACCGCTTCTCTGCTAAAAGCTGTGCAGCTGAGAATTCAATTAATTTAAGAAAAAGTTAAAAAATAAACATTTACCTATATCAAGCATTCAAAATTAAAAAATTAAAATTGAACTTTTTAGACCTCCAGTCATTTTTGGCTTTATTTTTGCTAAAGAATCTGTATGCTTTCAATGCTTCTCGGGGGAGATATTTTTTAATGAAACTTACACAATTCGCAACTGCATGTGCACTGGCTTCAGCTGCTGCGCTCACTCAGGCTTCGCCAATCGTATGGCAAGACTTCAGCTTAACTGGCCTGTACGGCGACAACTATGAAGTCGGAACCGAAGACCGCACCACAGTAACTGCAGAATATGCGGCTAAACTTAAATACTCCGATGTATTTTTCTTCGTTGACCAGCAAGTGGACGGCAATGACGATCATTCTACATATTTAGAATTATCGCCGCGTTTAAGTTTAGGTGAAGTCTCTGGAAAAAAACTTTCTGCAGGCCCAATTAAGGATGTATTAATTGCAACCACTTGGGAACACAATGCCGGGTACCGGACAAATCAGGAATTCAATAACTTCTTGTACGGTGTAGGTTTTGACCTTGATATTCCGTATACACAGTATGCCAGCGTAAACTTCTACCGCGCAGACAACGATGTGCAAAAAGATGACTACCAAATGACCATCACATACGGTGTGCCATTTAAACTAGGCTCTGAAGATTTCTTAGTCGACGGCTTCCTGGACTGGTCTACTGCGGAAAAAGGTGATCATGCCAGTGAATTGAACTGGACGACTCAATGGAAATGGAATGTGGGCAAGCATATTTCTCCAAAAACCCGATTATATCTTGGTGTGGAACACTCAGTTTGGAACAACAAGTACGGGATTTCAGGCGTAGACCAAAATGATGTCAGCGCTTTAGTGAAATACCACTTCTAAATTCCATCCGGAATTCAAAAAGCAAGGTTTTCAGCCTTGCTTTTTTTATGCCTGAGCTATCTAATCCTATTATTTTTCATCTGACTGCGATTATGCCTTTCACAATCCGCACCGCAACAGAACAGGATCTGCCCCATATCTTGGCAATTTACAATCCTGAAGTCCTGCAAGGGTTTGCAACCTGGAATGATCAGGCTTTCAGCCTTGAATCTTTTCAGCGCAAACTGCAGGAGTTCAAACAAAACCATTGGCCTTTTTTTGTGATTGAAGATCTGGAAACATGCAAAATTGCAGGCTATGCCGACTACGCGCCTTTTCGCAATTTTTCAGGTTATCGCCATACCGTTGAGCATTCACTGTATATTTCACCGGATTACGCGCGGCAAGGCTTAGGCAAGCACCTGCTGCAGCATTTGATTGACGCGGCCAAACAGCAGGGCAAGCATGTCATGGTGGCAGGCATTGACCACGGCAATACGGCGTCAATTGCACTGCATCAGCAATTTGGCTTTGTGCAAACAGGCTATATGCCGCAAGTCGGTAAAAAGTTTGGCGAATGGCGCGATCTCGTGCTCATGCAGCTGATTTTAAATTAATTTTTCTGGCCTAATTTTGCTCTGTATAACGCTTAATACCGCAAAATTCTGTCTGGCCGCAGTCCGGTACAAATCTTGCAGCTGCACATAAATCAGCTTCAGCTCCGCGAGCCGGATTTCCTGCGCCAAGGCTTCTGGCGCCGTATGCACAATATCAAACTGATAGCGCTTTTTAAGCTCATCAACACTCAAACTGCGCAGCTGCTGCTGTATTTCAGCCGTCCGCACCACTGTGTTGTAGCGCACCGCTTCCGGATGATCAATCCGTTCAGACAGCGGATGCTCGGCCTGAATCACATATTGCAGCGCATGTTCAGCAGTCTGCTCTTCGGGATTCAAGGCGCGGTTTACTGTATCCCAAGTATCGCCTAAATAAAGTGACTGCTGGATAAATGGCGACTCAAGCACAGCCTGTGAATTACCAGCCTCTAGAATCAAAGTTTCTAAGTCATTCGGATGAATTAAATATAAGCTTGCTTCCATGGTTTATCTTCTTGTCATGATCTTCACTTCAGATTAACGCGATTCAATCAAAAATATGCTGAGAAATTGTATATATACGCAACTCAATCCGCACAGAAACGCTCCGTTTCATGTAAATAATCCATTCTTTTCCCGCGGGACAATGAATCCGGCCTGCAATTAGCAGGCGCTGTCAATTCCGTACTTAGACAAAGCCGTTCCTCGGCAAGCCCGCAAAAAAAAAGCCGCAATCAATGCAGCTTTTTTTTGACACAATGTTCCTAATTTAAACCGTTAATTCGGCTAAATTCCCTTTCTGCTCCAGCCAATGCTTACGGTCGCCGGAACGTTTTTTTGCCAGCAGTTTATCCAGCAAGCCCGCGGTAAAATGCACATCATCCAAATCCAGCTGAACCAAACGGCGCGTATTCGGGTCTAACGTGGTTTCGCGCAATTGACTGGCGTTCATTTCACCTAAGCCTTTAAAGCGGGTAATTTGCGGATTTTTGGTTTTGCATTTTTTCAAAATGCCTTCGAGTTCATTATCGTCCAAGGCATAATGCACATCTTTATTGTCATCAATCCGATACAGCGGCGGCATGGCCACAAATAAATGCCCTTCTTCGACCAAGGCAGGAAAATGCTTGACGAATAACGCGCACAGTAGCGTTGCGATATGCAGGCCATCCGAATCGGCATCGGCCAAAATACAGATTTTGCCATAGCGCAATTCAGACAAATCATCACTGCCCGGATCAACACCGATCGCAATCGCAATATTATGCACTTCCTGCGAAGTCAGCACTTCATCCGAAGAGACCTCCCAAGTATTGAGGATTTTCCCGCGGATCGGCATGATGGCCTGAAAATTCTTGTCCCGCGCCTGCTTGGCCGAACCGCCAGCAGAGTCGCCTTCCACAATAAATAATTCAGATTCTTCCAGTGTATGCCCAACGCAATCTGACAATTTACCGGGTAAAGTCGGGCCAGCCACAATTTTTTTACGTTCAACTTTTTTAGCCGCTTTTAGGCGCCGCCCTGCTTTCGCGATGGCCATTTCAGCCAGCTGCATGGCAATATCTGAATTTTGATTCAGCCATAGGGCAAAAGCGTCTTTGGCAATATTCAGCACCACGCCTGAAGCTTCACGGCTCGATAAGCGCTCTTTGGTTTGACCGGAGAACTGCGGTTCTTGAAATTTCAGTGACAGAATATAATTCACGCCGTCCCACACATCTTCTGCGGACAGCTTCATATTGCGGGGCAGCAGATTGCGCAGTTCACAGAATTCACGGATGGCATCGGTGACGCCTGAACGCAAGCCATTGACATGCGTGCCGCCTTGCGCGGTTGGAATCAAATTGACATAGCTTTCTTGAACCTGATCACCGCCTTCGACATTCCAGCAAATGGCAAACTCAGCACTGGCGCGGTCAGCATCTCCGACAGCGACAAAAGCAGGCATCGGCAGAATTTCACGGTCCTGCAGCTCATCCATCAAATAGTCAACAAGGCCATTTTCAAACTGCCATTCAATCTTTTCATTATTGATTTCATCAATATAAATGATCTGCAGGCCTGCCGCTAAAACGGCTTTGGCTTTTAAGTTGTGCTTTAATGCTTTTAATGCAAATTTAGGTGAATCAAAATATTTGGTTTCAGGCCAAAAATGCACAGAGGTCCCTGTGGCGCGTTTGGCGCATTTGCCTTCCAGCACTTCCAATGGCCCAACAGGTTCACCCTGTTCAAAGGCCATTTTGTAAAGATTGCCCTGACGCTGCACTTCCACTTCTACACGCGTCGACAGCGCATTGACCACAGAAATGCCGACCCCATGCAAACCGCCGGAAAACTGATAGTTGTCTGTGCTGAATTTACCGCCTGCATGCAGTTTGGTTAGAATAATTTCAATACCGCTTTGGCCATATTCAGGGTGAATATCAACCGGCATGCCGCGGCCGTTATCTTCTACCGCCAGCGAACCGTCTTTGTAAACGGTGACCGTAATTTTATTTGCATGGCCGGCAAGCGCCTCATCCACAGCGTTATCAATCACTTCCTGCGCCAAATGGTTTGGACGGGTGGTATCGGTATACATGCCCGGCCGGCGGCGGACCGGGTCTAAGCCAGATAATACTTCAAGTGATTGAGCCGTATATTGCGTCACGTTGCAAAATTCCCTGCATAATTGGTTAAAATATTAATCTCAAGCGCTACAGTATATTCTTTTTAGCAAAAAAGCATATCCATCGATTTTCTGGCGCGGTGTCTTTGGCTATTTGGCCTGCTTTTACCGGATTTAAGCGTCAATTTATGACGCAACCATTGAATCAGCCGCCTTCTTTTGCTCTTTTTTACGGGATTTAGCCGCATTTGAACAGAGCAAGCGCCATTTATTTTTGCTGTCAAAAGCGGCCTGATACCAAGCGGCTCACATTTTCTGTTTTTTAACCGCGACCACCTGATCGGAAAGAAATTGCAGAATCATTGGAATTTTAGCTGAAAAATCATCCATGCCGTGATTTCCGCCAGTTTCACAAATGGTGACTGCATTGCTTTCAGGCTGGCTGAAAAATGTCAGGGCTTCAGCATAATCCAGCACCTCATCGCCTTGCTGCAGCAGCGCTAACACTGCTGCTGATGAGCAGGCTGCGGCGACACCTAGATTTTCCAAATCCTTTAATTGCCCCTCATCCAGCGACCATTGCGCTGTTACCGAATACGGCAGCTGCTGAGCTGAAAACAGTGTGCTGAACAGTGCCCACGGCCGCATTGCCGGATTGATCAGCACTGCAGGAAGATCATGTTTCACCGCCAGCTGCAGCGCATAGAACCCGCCCAGACTGCTGCCGACAAGTGCAGTATTCTCAGCGCCCAAGCGGTCAATCAGGGCCGTCATCCGCTGCATTACCGCTAACGGCGGCTGATTCAAATCCGGCAGATGCACCTGAATGCCGCGCCTTTTAGGCTCTGCCGATTCCAGACAATAACGCTGCAGCATTTGACCTTTAATGGATAAATTACTGCTTTGAAAGCCATGTAAATAAATAAGATTCATGCCATAGTCCTTGTTCATCGCCAAACGGAAGAAACCGCTGAATAATGCGATATATGTCACATTTTGTTAAAATATACGCAATCTCAAGAATTGTCAGACAAAAAAAATACAACCACGCTGCAAATCTCTGTATTTTAAAATTAATTCGAGATGAATGACAAAATAGCAACAAGAAAAGGCCTTCCCTGTCTCAGCAGCAATCACCGCATATCTGGGCAGGGCAAAAATAGGATAGCAGCCAATGCCTAGTTTAACGCCACTGCACGAAACTTATTGTAAATGGGACCGTACTCCGCCCAGTCAGGCAGATGTATTAGAAGGTCTGGCACAGCTGGTCACTATGCGTTTCAGTGATGTCGTGCATGACCTGATTCAAAATATTCAGCGTGAACTGCTGATAAGCATTTTTGGCATGAGCGAACAAAAATCTAAAAAATTCCATAAAATTCCATATGTTGAAAAAATATACCAACTGACCTATGAAACTTTTTTCAATTACGGCAACTACTTGCTGGCGCCCGGGCTGCGCAGCATCATTGAAAAATTTCCGCGCCTGCATGACAAGCCCCTGACCCCTTACCTGCATTTTTTAGTGGGCGCACTGAATGGCGTGCTAGGCGATTATTTATTGAAATATCACAACCCGATGGCCTTGCCCATGGTCGTTTATGACCACTATGGCGCCGTGCAGAAAGGTGAACTCACAGGCCGCATCACTCTGCTGGTGCACGGCTTATGCATGAATCATTTAGACTGGTCCACCCGAAAATACGGCGGCATTGGCGAAAAACTGCTGGCGCAGCGCGACCATAACACCATGCTGTACCTGAACTACAATACTGGGCGCCGCATCTCCGCCAATGGGCGCAGTTTATCCAACACGCTGGAAGATATCGTTCGGCGCAATCCAGGAATTACCAGCATTGACCTGATTGGCCACAGCATGGGCGGATTGGTTTCACGCAGCGCTTTATTTTACGGCAAACAGAATATGTACGGCTGGGTTCATCGGGTTGAAAACTTAGTCTGCTTGGGCTCACCGCACCATGGCGCAGTGCTGGAACGCATCGGCTTTGCGCTGCAAAAGCATTTGCGCCGCATTCCGCTGGGTAAAATTGTGGGCCATATTGCCAATATCCGCAGCAACGGCATTTTAGACCTGCGCTACGGCAGCGTGCGCGATGATGACTGGGAACATAATCAAGTCAGGATTGGCTTAATGGATGACAACCGCAAGCCGGCGCCCATTCCATCGCATATCAACACCTATCTGGTTGCAGGCACCATTGAATTTGAAAACCGGAAAAACCGCACCCTGCAAGTCATTGGCGACTATTTGGTCAGTGTTAAAAGCGCTTTAGGCGAACACCCGAACCCGCGCTATCAGCTGAAAGTGCCTGATGCACATAAAGCGATTTTTTACGGTTTGAATCATTTTGAACTTCAGCACCATCCGCAGGTTGCAGAACAAATTGTGCATTGGTTTTACCCCAATGCCGATGATCTCAAGTGCAATGAGATTCATGAATACCTGATGGATTTAAAACATTTTGAAGGCATTGCCCTGACTTAAACTCATTCATCAAGCCTTATTAAAAAAGCCCTCTATTACAGAGGGCTTTTTTAATTTTTTGATTTGAGCATTTCAGCTCAAAATCAGTATTTATCTCTTAGGCGCTTCACGGGCGCAGTTTGATATTTACGGAAGAGCTGACACAGGCTGATCAGCGCCAGCACACAGAAAAACGCCAGCGACCATACCGGTAAAGATTGCCCCAAGAAAGTCCAATCGACTCTGGCGCATTCACCAGAACCGGTCAGCACTTGCTGGAACACCGATTTTAATGGCAACGTATCCAGCCAATAGTCCAGACCAGGGCCGCAGCTCGGCACTTCATCCGGCGGCAGGCTTTGCAGCCAGACATGGCGGGCCGCCACACCGGCAGACCACAGAATAGCCAGCGTGCCTAAAAAAGCATAAAAGCGCTTAAAGCCGTTGGAAACAGGATTATGCAGAAACGCGATCAGCGACATTAAGCCCAGCCCAATAAGACCGATCCGCTGAAACACGCATAGCGGACATGGCTCCAAGCCCTGACCATGTTCTAAATACAGCGCAAAAGCCATGCCGATGACACTGGCCAAAAACAAAAAACCACTCACGAAGCGATAACTCCATTGCATGGCATATCCTCTTAATTTTTATCTAAAATGGGTTAAATACTGTTCAAAACTGATGGCGGTATCCTGCTCCAGTTCGTGCAGGCGCTGCAAGGAGGCTTGCGCCGCCTCTGCAAAATAATGCTGCGTTTCGGTGCTCAGCGGATGCTGTTCATACGCTTCTGCATGCTGCTGCGCCATAAAGCTGCCAAAACTCCAGGTGCCGCCCTGCGCCAAAGTATCTTCAATCATTTTGGCAGAAAGGGTTTCATCCACATCGTCCACACGCAATTGCATGACGTCCAGCGCATCGCGGTACAAATGTGTCTCATATGCGCTGTCCAGTAAAGCGGCCAATGGCTGCATTTCTGTTAAATAGCGGCGGCACCATTCTTCAATTGGATAGCTTTGGCCATTTTCATTAATCGATGCATTCGGCGCGCGGCCGCGGTTCACCACTTCAGCTTGATTCTGCTCAATGATTTCCTGTTCATCGTCCAGCAAATCCGGACTGTCCTGCAGCAGGCAGTACAAGGCCAGCACTTCAAGGAAGCCTGCAGCCTGCTCATCAATGCCGATCGGGCTGTAAGGATTCACATCCACAGCGCGCAGTTCAACATAGCCGACCCCGCGTTTCTGCAATGCTTCAGACGGTGTCTCTCCGTCCAGCGGCACCTGCTTAGGCCGCACCAGACTGTAATATTCATTTTCAATCTGCAGCACATGGTCATTGATTTGAATCGGCTCACCCAGCGCGTCATTTAAACCCAAACGGCTGAATGGCGCGTACGGCGTGTGCACCGCTTTTTGCAGCCCGTCTAAATAGCCGCTGAGATTATTGTAATGAATGCCCAGCTGCTTTTGCGCAGAGTTCTGATAGCCAAAACGGCCCATGCGCAGCGCAGTCGCATAAGGCAAATACAGCGTACCTTTCAGCAAAGGCAGCAAATGATGCTCACGGCCAGTCATAAAGCATTTGCATACGGAGGGGCTGGCGCCAAGCACAAACATCACCAAAGGCGTCAAGCGGATAAAATTGCGGATCAGGCCAAAATAGCGGTGGCTGCAGTAGTCCTGCAGGCTGAGCGTTTTCAGCCCTTCATCTGTCTCCGCTGCTTGCAGCGCTGCAAAAAAATGATCTGGAAAAGATAAATTATAATGCACGCCGGAAATTGTCTGCATGCGCCGCCCGTAACGCACCCCCAAGCCATGGCGGTACAGGGTTTTAAACCGGCCAATATTCGATGTGCCGTACTGCGCCAAGCGGATGCTTTCTTCCTGATCATCCAGCATGCACGGCATAGACAGCGGCCACAGTTTCTCATCATCTTTCAAATGGCCGTGCACCACGGCATGAATATCTTTTAAATAGTCTAAAGCCTTGCCGATACTGTCTTTTGGCGGGGTAATAAATTCCATTAAAGCTTCTGAATAATCCGTCGTGATGTACGGATGCGTCAATGCCGAACCCAGCGTCTCCGGATGATCGGCCTGAGACAGAAAACCGCTGCTCTGCATACGCAGGCTCTCACGCTCTATGCCGCGCAGCATGCCGTTTAAATGCGTAGAATCCACCCAAGCCGGTAAAATATCTTGAGAGGTCGATTCGGGCTGACTCATTGCAATCTCGCTTAATGGAAGAACTACTAAAATAAAATCATTTATTTATGCAGTATAACGTGATTTATCTGCTGCACATTATACCCTGCATATTTTTCAGGCAATCTACGATTTTATTTTTGCAATTTTTTATCACAAAGTTGCACTATATGACATTCAAAATTTGTGATCTTATTGAAGAATAAATGCTAACAGCACGTAAAATATATGAATTATCAAGATATTTTAGACTTTTGGTTTGCGCCTGAAAACCAGAAAAACTGGTTTTCAAAAAGTGACGCCTTTGACCAAACCCTTGAAAAACGCTTTAAAAGCACGCTTCTCAGCGCCCAGAAATCTGAACTTTGGAACTGGCGCAGCAGTGCCGAAGGCCGTTTAGCCGAAATTATTGTACTGGATCAGTTTTCGCGCAACCTATACCGCGAATCGCCCTTAGCTTTTGCACAGGATGCGCTGGCGCTGGCTTTAGCGCAGGAAGCGGTCAGTCAGGGCCTTGATCAGCAGCTGCGGCCAGATCAGCGCTCATTTTTATATATGCCGTTCATGCACAGTGAATCTCCCCTGATTCATCAATATGCGTTAAAATTATTCGAAGATCTCGGCAATCCAATGAATTTGGATTTTGAAAAAAAACATAAAGTCATTATTGACCGTTTTGGGCGCTATCCGCACCGCAATGCTGTATTAGGCCGGGTGTCCACAGCAGAAGAAGCAGAATTTTTAACGCAGCCCGATTCCAGTTTCTAAATCAGCAGGCTGCCTCTCTCCCATTCAGCCACCATTTTTAGGAGGTTAAGCATGAAAAATATTGTATTGGCTGCCGCCCTTGGCGCCAGCTTAACTCTTGCCGGCTGTGCCACCACTCCATCCAAACCGCTAACGTTTGATCAGCTTGGGCAATTCAGCACAACACCGCTGAATGCACAGACTTTCCGCATCAGCTTCAAAGCCAGCCCCAATATGAGCTACGGCACAGCGGAAGAAATCACCTTGGTCAAAGCGGCGCAAGCCACTGTGCAGCAAGGCTTTCAGTTTTTTAAAGTTTTAGATGATCCAAGCAACCGCACGCAGCAGCCGCCAAGACAGGCTGTGGTTTACCCAACCCCATCGCCTTATCCATATGGCTATTACCGCCGCTATCCCGGCTTCTGGCCTGACCCGTTCTATGATATGCCGCGTGTTGTGACTTTAGACCCGACGCAAGTGGCCTATACCATTGAATGTTTTAAAAATGAAAAAACAGCGCCCAAGGACGCTTTTGATGCCCGCCTGATTCTGCAGTCGCTGGGGCCTAAATACGGCCTGAGCAGCACGGGTGAAATCTTGCCGCCCGCCCCTGCGCCGGCACAGTCTAAATAGGAGCGCCTAACCCGCAATGCACATGGATCAAGAGCAGACCGCAGTGTCGCCGAATCTGCAGCGCAGCAAACGCTTTGCCACTATTGCCTTAATGATGGCGGTACTGGCTTGGCTTGCGCTGATGGTGGCCGCTAAGCTGCTGCCGGAATATGTCTGGCTGATTCATATTCTAATGCTGTCTGCGGAGGCGGGCGTCGTCGGGGGATTAGCAGACTGGTACGCCATTACCGTGCTGTTCCGCAACCCATTCGGGAAAATGCCGATTCCGAAATTCCTGCGTGACCACACCGAAATTATTCCGCGCAATAAAGCCCGAATTGCAGAATCGATGGGCCGTTTTGTGCAGGAAAATTTTCTCTCGCCTCAGGTCGTGGAACGTAGCCTGCAGGATATTGATTTATCGCTGGCGGTCGGAAAATGGCTGGCCAATCCGCACAATAACAAGCAAGTCACTGATGTCATTCAGCAAACTGTACCCAAAATTTTTGAATTTGTCGGACAGGAGCAAATTGGGCGCTTTATTCAAAGCAACAGCGTGCAATGGGTTAAAAACACGCAGGTGAATCATTTGGCCAGCGAAATGCTGCGGGCTGTGCTGGAAAATGATTTTCATCAGGATGTGCTGCAGCGCGGACTGGATTTGGCGCACGAATGGATGACGCATCATCCTGAACAGGCGCGTGACTTGACCCGCCAGCTGTTTAAAGAACTGGGGGTTTGGAAACTGGCCAAAGGCGCCAGCTGGATCGGCATTGATGTGCAGCAGCGCACCATTGACTCGATGATTGAGCGTGTTGAGTCCATGCTGGCAGACCCTGAACACCCATGGCGCATCCAGATAGAAACAGCTGGGCAAAACCTGATGCTGGAGCTGGCGGACAGCCGGAGTACGGCCAGCATGCGCCTGAACCAAACCAAGGATGCCCTGCTGGACAGCCCGCAAGTGCTGAATTTTATCAGCGGCGCGGTGGTGATTTTATGCGACGCCATTAAAGCTGATTTGCAAAAACCGGATTCCGGCGTCGCGCAAAACTTGCGGGTCGCAATCCAGCAAGTCGGAGAAAATATTGTCTCCAATGTTGCCGTGCGCCAATTGCTGAATGAAAAGCTCAGTGATGTCGCCATCAACCTGTCCGATCAATACAGTGAAAAAGTCATCCGCTTTATCAGTCAGCGCATTCATGAATGGGATTCTAGTGTAATGATTGACAAGATTGAAAATGAAGTCGGCGGCGACTTGCACATGATCCGCGTCAATGGCGTGGTGGTTGGCGCATTTATCGGCCTGATTCTGGGGATTATCCGCGCCTTTGTTGAAAATGTGCTTTAAAACAGCACAGCTTTATGCCTGCACAACGCCATCAAACCCGCGTCAGCGACGGCATAAGGTACTGGCTTAAAGCGCTGCACCCATCAAAACGATAAAAATCAATGCCTGTTCAAATCAGCCGCATCAAAAATAATGGCACCTGACATGCGATGCATTTCAAAACAATCCAGCAGCATGACTGAATAAAGCCTATCAGCTGCTGGAAATTTTAATCGCAGCAGCTCTGCAACATTTATTTAGGCGGCCGCATATCCACCAGCAGGCCGGCAAATTTGCGTACAAACGGCAGCAAGGTCACGACAATCGGAAATGCAATAGCCCAGGAAACCATCCAGCTGTGCAGCCACAGCGAAATAAAGCCGTCAAACCAGCCCAAATTGCGCAGCATGTTCACAAAAGAGATAATGCCGCTCATTAGGCAAGACAGAATAAATGGCACCACAATGCCGGCCCAGCGCGCAGGAAGTTTGGGAATTTTCCCCATAATTTTGGGGCTTTCAGGAGGTATCTGTTGAGTCATGTCTGCCGGGTCTGAAACACTGGTTTATTCAGTATGCATATATATCGTTTCAATTCGATATAAACAATCTTTTATTTTTCATCGAATATTATTTATTCACAGCAAATGGGTTCACCTAAAGGGTCTGAAATTTGCTATATTTGCTGTTTTTCTGCGACATTTATTCTTCGACTGATTATGAATACGGCAATACAAGCAGCTCTCGACCATGCAGTTCAATCCCTTCAAGCGGAAGGCGTACTCCCATCTGACTGGAAAAACACCAGCACTTTGACGCGTACCAAAGACCGAAGCCATGGTGACTTTGCTTCAAATATTGCCATGATTGGGTCTAAGGCTGCCGGTATGAAACCGCGTGATTTAGCGGAAAAAATTCTTGCCACTCTGCCTGAAGTTGCAGACATCAGCAAAGCGGAAATTGCAGGCCCCGGCTTTATCAACTTTTTCTTAAACGCTAACCAGCGTTTTGCTGTGCTGGAACAGATTCAAGCGCAAAAAGATCAGTTTGGCCGTACTCAAGCCAATGCAGGCAAGCGCGTTCAAGTTGAATTCGTATCGGCCAACCCCACTTCAAGCCTGCATGTCGGCCACGGCCGCGGCGCAGCTTACGGCATGACAGTTGCTAACCTTCTGGAAGCGACTGGCGCAAAAGTTGACCGTGAATACTATGTCAACGATGCTGGCCGTCAAATGGACATTTTGGCTACATCCACATACCTGCGCTATTTGGAATTAACCGGTCAAGAATTGGTGTTCCCGAAAAATGCCTACCAAGGCGACTATGTAAAAGAAATCGCACAAAGCATTATTGATCAAGACGGCGATGCATACGTGCGTCCAGTGGCGGATATCTACAAAGATGTGCCTGACGATATTCAGTACGCTGCAGAATTAGATGCAGAAGGCAATAAAGTCGTACTGTCAGGCGATAAAGAAAAACACATTGACGGTTTAATTTATAATTCGCACAACCACTTGGGCGCAGGCTACCGTGTGTTCCATCAAGCGGCGCTGAAAGCCATTCTTGATGACATTAAAGATGACCTTGGCGAATTCGGTGTGACGTTTAACCAATGGTTCAGCGAAGCTGAGCTGACCGAAAAAATTGAAGAAGCGTTGCAGACGTTAGATCAGCGCGGCTTCCTGTATGAAAAAGACGGCAACATCTGGTTTAAATCCACAGAATTTGGCGATGAAAAAGACCGTGTGGTAAAACGCCGTAACGGACAAACCACTTATTTCGCTTCTGATATTGCTTACCACCTGAACAAATTGCAGCGCGGCTACACTGATATCGTCGATATCTGGGGTTCAGACCACCACGGCTATATTGCCCGCGTAAAAGCGGCCATTGATGCCATGGGCTATGACTCTAAAAAGCTGACTGTGCTTTTGGTGCAGTTCGTCAGCCTATGGCGCGGCGGCGAAATGGTGCAAATGTCATCCCGTTCAGGGCAGTTCGTGACCTTGCGTGACTTGCGTAAAGAAGTCGGCAACGATGCTGCGCGCTTCTATTATGTTATGCGCAAGTCTGAACAGCACATTGATTTTGACTTGGACTTGGCTGTGTCGCAAAGCAAAGACAATGCTGTGTACTATATTCAATATGCGCATGCACGCGTCAACCGCATGGTTGATATTCGCGCGCCTGAAAAAAACATAGCATTTGACCGCAGCCAAATGGCCAGCTATGACGTGTCTCTGCTCGTATCAGAAACTGAAACTGAAATTTTGGCAAAACTGGCCGCGTATCCTGAAATTGTTACACGCGCAGCCAATAACTATGAGCCGCATCAAATTGGCAATTACTTGAAAGAACTGGCTGCCTCTTTCCATGGCTGGTATGCTCAGGAAGATGTCAAAATTTTAGATGAGCAAAATACCGCGTTATCTCAAGCTCGGCTCGTGCTTTCAGTAAACGTACAGCAAGTGATTCGCAATGGTTTAGAATTGCTGGGTGTTTCTGCACCAGAATCAATGTAATCCAGTTTTGATACAAGCTGAAAATGAAGTGTTCTTTTGCAAAACAGGTCTGTTGATCTGTTTTGTAAAACATGGTGATTTTTACGATTGAGTTGAAAAGACCATGCCCTTGGCGGCATTTATTAGAATAATGAGGTTCCCACGTGTTTGGAAAAACGCAGCGCGGTGTATCAGAACGGCCAAATAAGCCGAAAAAGCCTTTAATTCCTGCATGGCTGGGAACTTTGGCAATTATATTGATCATTCTAAGTTTTGTTGTAGCGCTCATGCTCTGGAAACCTTGGGAACCAGTGAAACCTAAAAATCAGGTTACGTCCGAACATGCGCCGGAAGAGACCAATAAAGACTACCGTTTTTATGATCTGCTGCCGCAGCAGCAAGTGACACCTATTCCAGAACAAGCCATTCCTGAAGCGAAAAACGAAGGAACCGTGGTGATTGTGGAAGCGCCAAAAGAAGAGCCTGCTGAAAACACAGGTGAACCGGGCTTGCAAGCCAGCGCGCCGGCTCATATCTCCAACTACATCCTGCAAGTGCGCAGCTATGATGATCCGGATCAGGCTGATGCGCGCCGTGCGGAAATCATTCTGAATGGCTTATCTGCAGATGTGGTGCAGACCACTGAAAATGGAAAAGTATGGTACCGGGTGGTTTCAGGCCCATATGACTCACAAGAAGCGGCGGTCATCGCACAGCAGACGCTGCAGCACAGCGGTATCGACTCGATTGTGGTGAAACGCTAACGCTGTATTCTTCATAAAAAAAAGCGCCTGATGGCGCTTTTTTTATATCCATGGTTCTCCCCCCTTTGCTAAAGGGGGATTTTCTGGCAGATTATCTTCTCTTTGGGAAGCTAAACAGCAGTTGCCAGAACATCAGCGAAAGAAAAAGAACCTCATCCTAGCTCTCTCCTAAAAGGAAAGAGAAATTTAGATGGTATGTCCCAAAGCCTTGCCCATCACCACGGCCGAATTGGCTTTAAATTCAGCATCCCACTGCATTTTATTCTCTTCAAATAACACCACAGCAGTCGAGCCCAAATAGAAACGGCCTAATTCTGCGCCTTTTTCCAAAAATAAATTGTGCTGATTCAATTCTAAACGGCCTGTCGGCTTCACTTTGCCTGTCGCAACAGTTTCAATGCCTGCCACAATCATTGCACCGACGAGAACTACGGCCATACGCCCCAGTTCAGTATCAAATAAGCACACCATGCGTTCATTGCGCGCAAATAAGCCCGGAATATTCTCTGCTGTGGTCTGATTGACAGAAAATAATTCGCCTGGAACATACAGGGTCTCAGTCAAGGTACCCGCAAACGGCATATGCACGCGGTGATAGTCTTTCGGCGAAAGATATACAGTGGCAAATTGGCCATTCTTAAACGGCTGCGCCAGCTGAGGATCTGCAATCAGTTTCTCCACTGAAAAGCTTTGCCCTTTGGCTTGGAAAATGTCGCCGGCTTCAATTTTGCCTAACTGAGAAATTGCGCCATCGGCTGGAGAGACTATGCTGCTTGCATCTGTATCAATTTCACGCACGCCATCTTTTAAAGAACGGGTAAAAAATTCATTAAATGATTTGAATTTCAAAGCGTTGCTTTGTTCCGCAATGGACATATCAATGCCGTATTGCGCTTTAAAAGCGCTGATCACCGCATTTTTCAGCAGCGGGTTTTCACTGGCCGCCACTTTGCCTACCACTCGGGACAGCTTATGCTGCGGCACAACACGCTGGGCTTGAATGAAAATTTGTTTTTTTAATCGTGATTTGATGCTCAAGACGGCAACTCTCCGGTTATGACAGGACTATCGAGGCGATTGCCCCATTCACTCCACGCACCATCATAAGCTTGAATATTCCAGCCCAGCAGCCGCCCTAAAATATAGGCAAGCCCTGAGCGGTGGTGTGACTGACAGTAGACCACCACGGGTTCATTGATATTGAATCCCAGTTGTTCTAAGCGCTGTTGCGTGCGTTCTAAGGGATGCAATTTTAAATGATTTTGCCGGTTTAGGGCAGTACTCCATTCAAAATGAAGCGCTCCGGGAACGTGACCGCCGCGTCGCGCAGCCAAACGCAGGCCTGTATATTCATCTTCTGTGCGGCAATCCCAGACTTGCACTGCGTTTTGACGCACCTTTTCCAGAAGCTGATCATAATTTATATGATGCAGAGGCTGATGCGCTAAATTTACCTGCAGCAGGTTTTCGACCGGCTGCAGCGTGTCCACTTCGGAAGATGTCGGCAGCCCCGCTCCCAGCCATGCATGAATGCCGCCATTCAGCAAACTGACCTTTTCAAATCCCAAGCAATGCAAGTTCCAAATCAGCCGCCCTGCCCAAGCGCCGCCTTCATCGTCATACACCACCACATGATGTTCAGGGCTGATATTCAAATGACGGATCAGCTTTTCCAAACCCTCCTGATCGGGCAGCAGGCCGGTCGCCTGCTCTTCCTGACGCACCAACAGGCCGGGCTTAAGATGAACGGCATGCGGAATATGCAGCTGTTCATATACAGAACTGCGGCATAAATCGATGATTCTTAATTTTTCATGTCCCAAATAAGGAACCAAGTCTTCTGCCTCTATCAGCAAATCTAAATTCAATGCAGCATCAGTCATCGTTATTCGATTATTTATCCATCCACTTGCCATCGATCTTAACATAACTGTATTTCACGGCTATTCTGAAATTTTGCATTCCTTTAGCAAAATCATAGATATTAAAAAAGCTGAACACAGGTTCAGCTTTTTTATAAGCTTTGGCAATTTACGCCTGCTCTTCCTGAATCGCGAAGACCTGACGCAAATAAGCCAAAAAGGTATCGTTATCGGTCATGGTTTTTCCTGGGCTGTCAGAAATTTTAGCGACAGACTGGCCGTTGCATTCCACCAGTTTCAGCACAATGTTCAACGGGGTCTGCCCCATATCATTGGTCAAGTTGGTGCCAATGCCGAAGCTGACCTGAAAACGGTCTTTGAAATAATTATGCAGATCCCAGGCTTTTTCTAAATTCAAGCCGTCACTGAAAGTCAGCATTTTCGTTTTGCTGTCAATTTTCAGTTTTTTATAATGCGCATAGGCTTTATCGCCCCATTCATAAGGATTGCCGCTGTCATGCCGCAGGCCATCAAACAGTTTGGCAAAATACAGGTCAAAATCGCACAGGAAAGCATCCATCCCGACAACATCCGTCAATGCAATGCCCAGATCGCCCCGGTATTCCTGCACCCAAGTTTCCAGCGCCGCTTTTTGAAAATTGCGCAACCGCACATCCAGCGCCTGAAAGGCTTGTAGAAATTCATGCGCCATGGTGCCGATCGGCGTAATGTTCAAATCTTTCGCAATCAAAACATTGCTGGTGCCGCGGAAAATATAAGGCGAGGCCTGATTAAACTCTTCAATCACATGCTTTTGCCACTCAAAACTGTAGCGGCGTCGCGTTCCGAAATCGGAAACTAAAAAAGGCGGATCATTGGGGTTCTGTTCCGCTTCATATTTTTTCAGCAGCGCAATTTTAGCCAAAAGGCGGCGCTCACCTTCAGCCAGCACATCATCTGTACGGATCCGGCGGAAATACAGTTCATTGACAATCGCCAGCACAAAAATTTCAAACATCATGGCCTGCACCATGGGGCCTTCCACCCAGATGTCCAAACGCCCCTCGCTGTCTATGCCTGCTTTAATAAAGCGGCGCTTCAGCTGGAAAAGTTCCAGATAATCGACAAAGTCGCTTTTAATAAAACGCAGGCTGCGCAAATACAGCAATTCATCTTCTTTGAATTTTAATTGGCACAGATGGTCGAGCTGTTCATTCAAATCCGCCAGAATATCCGTCAGCGGATAAACCGTGTCTTCTAAATTGCGGCAACGGAAATGATAAACACTGTAGGTTTGCGGAAATTTATGCAGCACCACCTGAAGCATGGTGAATTTGTATAAGTCAGTATCAAGCAAGGATTGAATGATTGGAGCCATATCTATGTGAATTTCGCTGTGCTTTTGGCATTAAAGCATATTTTCCAATATGATATTGCTAGTTTTACGTACAGCCGGCCGAATTCTAGACCAAAGTTTCAGTTAGGCGCAGCTGTTATTTCTCCGCCTCGGACGGATTCTTTTCCACAGCCTCGATAATCTGCTGCAGCTGTTTTTCCTGACCGATCACCTGCGCGAACTCCGCCGCAGTTTTCTGTCCCGGCGCTTTTGCATTGGCGTCGCAATCGACTTTACGCAGCTGTTTCGCAATAGAAAATTCCATTTTTAACAGTGCGCCCATTAGCGCCGTATTGCCCTTGTCGTCGCGCAGGCAGCGGTCTGCACCATAGCCGAGCAGTGTGCTGACGGATTCTGACTGACCGTAATACGCCGCCATCATTAAGGCCGTATACCCTTGCGCATTGCGCGCATCGACAGGGAAGCCGTTTTTCAGGAACTCATGCAGCACGTCCTGATTGCCGGTTTTTGCGGCGGCCATAAACAGGCTGGTCAATTCTTGCTGTGAGTTCATCTGAACGCTTGCGCCGCTTTGCGCGGGGGAGATATCTTGATGCTCAGCAGCCGTTGCGAATGCGGAACTGAAGGCCAAAATACTGGCAAAAACGGCTTGATGCAGTGCTTTCATGATGAACTCCAACAAAAATCGACGGTATACATTGCTCAAGAATGGTTCTAAAAACATTCATCATTGAGCGGGATAAGTGCCTGTAAAACTCACCCTAGGATTGCAGGAAAGGAAAAGAGTTTTACAGGGCTTTCTGTTGGTGATGTTTTACATCCTAGTCACCAATCTTGTTCAGACCGACCGCAATCAGTCTTTCAGTTGAGCTGCTTTGGCTTTCACCGCTGCGATGTCGCCTTTCACGGCTTGCGTTAAACGCATACCGTAGTCAGCGTCCGCTTTATAAAAATAAGACAGCATGATGTGCTTAGTTTCTGAATCTTTAACGCCGCCAAGATCGGCCGCCAAGTTCATGATCAAGTCATCTTTCTCTTTTGCCGTGTATGAACGGTAAAGCTCGCCGGCTTGCTTAAAGTTTTGCTCTTTTGTGCCGATTTGCTGTACATAACCGGACACAGGCGTTTTCACTGCGCGGGCTTTTTCTGTTGCCGGTTTTGGCTCTTTGCGGCTTGGTTCATAATTCACATCTGAATCGCGTGCGCCCGTATTCATATAGCCGTCTTGGTTATTGTTGTTCACATTCACCAATGCGCGGTTTACAGGAATTTGCTGATGGTTCGCGCCTAAACGGTACATTTGCGTATCTGAATAAGAGAAAATTCGGCCTTGCAGCAAACGGTCTTCAGACGGCTCGATACCTGGAACCAAGTTGCCCGGGGCAAATGCAGACTGCTCAGTTTCCTGGAAGAAATTCTTCGGCATGCGGTTCAGCGTTAAAGTCCCGACTTTCACTTCTGGAGCGGCATCTGTTGGCCAAATTTTTGTCGGGTCCAATGGATCAAAGTCAAATTTGCCTAAATCTTTAGGATCTAGAACCTGAATGTACAGATCCCATTTAGGGAAGTTGCCGGCATTGATATTGTTGTAAAGATCATTGGTTAAATGATTGAAGTCTTTGCCTAACTGTTCCGCCGCTTCTTTCACGTTCAAGCCTTTAACACCTTGCTTAGAACGGAAATTGAATTTCACGTATTTATATTCGCCCTTGCTGTTATACAGTTTGTATGCGTGAACGCCAAAACCGTCTTGTTCGCGGTAGCTGGTCGGAACACCCTGCTTGCCGTATACATAGGTCAGCATATTGGTGGCCCATGGCTGGCTCGACAAGAAGTCAAATACCCGGTTCGGATCTTGAACATTATTGATCGGGCTTGGCTTCATGGCATGGATGAAATCAGGGAATTTGATTGCGTCACGAATAAAGAAAACCGGGGTTTGGTTGCCCACTAGGTCCCAGTTGCCTTCTTGCGTGTAGAATTTAATCGCAAAACCATGCGGGTCACGCAAAGTTTCTGGAGAGCCTTTCGGATGAATAACCGTCGACATGCGGACAAACACCGGCGTTTTTGTACCGGCTTTAAATAATGACGCTAAAGTAATATCTGATAAATCTTTGGTAGCAACAAATTCGCCATAAGCGCCTGTACCGCGCGCATGCACAACCCGCTCAGGAATGCGCTCACGGCCAAAACGCTGCAGCTTTTGAACCAGCTGAACATCTTGCAGCAATGTTGGGCCAGCTTCACCGGCTGTGATGGAATTTTGATTGTCGCCTACTGGCGCACCGTTATCTTTGGTTAATGGCGCCGCTTGTGCGGCAGTTGCTGCTGTGAGCATGGCAACCAATATAGAACGCTTAAACATCTTCAAATCTCTCAATTCATACCTTTCCTGCACCAGCAACAATACAGAATCAATTAAAATTGATAAAACAGATTATTCTTATAAAATCAATCGTATTTTTAAATTGTTTAAAATATTACCGCCTGTTTTCAGCAGCTTATGATTATTTATTCAACACTTTGGGGATAAGGCTTGATGATTTTTTTGCTACAATGCCTGCGTTTTTTGTCATCATTTGAGTCCCATATGCGTGCCCTCCTTCAGCGTGTTCTAGAAGCCAAAGTGGTTGTCGACGGTGAAATCACCGGAGAAATTCAGCACGGAATTTTAGTATTCCTCGGCTTAGGAAAAGATGACTCATTGGAAAAGGGCAAAAAGCTGATTGATAAAATTTTAAAATACCGTTTTTTTGATGATGAACAAGGCAAAATGGGCTGGAATGTCAGTCAAGCCGGCGGCGGGCTGCTGCTGGTCTCTCAATTCACGCTGATGGCGCAAACGCAAAAAGGCCTGCGTCCTGATTTTGGCCCAGCAATGCCGCCCAGCGATGCCAAAGCCCTGTATGAGCAGCTGGTCAGCTACGCTGAGTCACAATTTAAAAATGTGCAAACCGGTATTTTTGCCGCTGACATGAAAGTCCATTTGGTCAATGACGGCCCTGTGACATTTAATCTGGAAGTTGAATAATTTATTTGGCAGCTCAACCTGTGCTGTAAATTGAATACGGCATCTGGTTCACATTCGAATTGATTTGAATCACCATGCCGCCATGATCCCTTCTCTTCAAAAGTATTCGCCAAGGCAACAGACGCGTAAACTTAAGCGGATACCGTACGGCGCAGTAATTTTTTGCTGGGCAGAATTTAATACAGGCTGAATGAATAGCGCTGAAGCTAAATCGCCGCTGGGCTGCATTTAAAGTGCAGCTGGCTCTGCGTGTCCAGCACGGCATGAATTTTAGCCGGAGCGGCTGACAGGAAAGAGCTGAGGCAATATCATGCAGATGCTGAATGCTTGCACAGCATTTGCTGGATTGCAGTTTGCCTTAAATAAACACCATAAAAAACCGATTGCAGCATGTCTGAAATCGGTTTTTTAACATCTATCTTTTAAGGCTGGCTTTCAAAATTAGCGGCCGGTTTTTTCTTTCAGGAATTGGCGGGCAATCTTAATTTTTTCTTTCACCGGTTTTGGCAGTTTCGGCGGAATCAATTTCGCTACGCGATTGAACCAGACCAATAAGCCAAAGTCGCCTTCCATTTTGATGCTGCCGTTTTGCATGCCCGTCATGAACGCCGTCGGGTCGCCTTTCATCAAAGTTTTTACGCCCTGCTCACTGTCAGCAAACTGCAAAATAAAATCCGCTTTTTCTGCATCGCCCGAAACTGTGTCAATTTGCCCATTATTTACAATAATTTGACGCGCTACGCCCAAGTCAGTCCCAATTTGAATGCGGAACTGGCGCTCATGAACCAATTCAATAAATTTTGGACTGGTGCGCGCAAGCTGTTTCATGCGCAGCGCTAAACCAGCGACCAGCAAATCCAGCGGATCCGTGCTGACATCAACCAGCGGCAGCTTTACGACAGGGATTGACGATAGTTTCATGACTTTGAGCCTATTGTAATTGTTGGAAAATTGACTGCTTCATCCTACCATAACTTCTATTTTCAGAGGCAAGCCTTTGTATAACAATTATCAAACGGCAGCCCATAAAAAATGCGCCCCAAAGCGCATTTTTTATGGATCTAATTATAGATTAACGGCTAGAGCACTGCTGCTGTTCATCTTCATACACAGGGGTATGCTCTATATAGCGGCGACTAGCTACCGCGCGCTCTGCACGGCGGTCTTCGCGCAGTAAAACCAAACTAAACACCACCATCGCAGACGTCATTGCGGTCAGATAGCTGTAGGTCATGGGCAATTCAAACACTGTTTGCGTGCCAAAACGAATGACTTCAATAAGTCCCCAAACCAGCATCCCGGCCAGCATAAAACTCAACCAGCGACGATAAGGCGAGAAGAAAACAGCAATCAACGCAGTGGCAATTAAACCGATGCCGATGATGGTCGCTAAATTCGCTGTTACCATAAAAACCTCCGTCATACGGCAGAAGCGGCATTCAATTGCTGCATTCTTCTGCCAACTAATACCGTTAAATGAATCAATGGAATATTGTTGATCTCAATCTCTATGCATGCATTATGAGGAGTTTTTTGTATAAAAAAAGTCTTGTATTTTGGGTAAGCGACATACCTTGTCGCAATATTATTTTGTCATTACATTTTTTAGTTTTCCGGTTTTTCTGGAACAATGATTCCATCCCGCTTGGCGTGTCATTACAAAAAAAACACGGCTTTTATACATTAAAAAAATATTTTTTCAGATGGGCTTAATCGTTGTTTTTCTCAGCAATTTTAAATTACCGCTGGTCGGCTTTAGCGTTGAATTGACAAAAAAAATGCGGCGCCAGCGCCGCATTTTCATCAAACCGTCATTTTTATGCACGGTTTAAGTCTTTGTCGTGCACGCCCAATAAGTACAGCACACCGTCCAGTCCCACACTGGAAATCGCCTGATTGGCGTTCTGGCGCACCAAAGGCTTAGCGCGGAACGCTACGCCCAGACCAGCAATAGACAGCATCGGCAGATCATTGGCGCCATCGCCGACTGCTATCGCCTGCTCTAAAGAAATCCCCATTTCTTCAGCAATATGGGTCAGCAGCAAAGCTTTGCGCGCGCCATCGACAATATGGCCTTTGACTTCACCGGTTACGACACCATCCTGAACATCCAGCACATTGGCATGCACTTCGTCCAAGCCCAGTTTTTCTTGCAGGTATTCTGCAAAATACTGAAAACCGCCAGACAGAATAGCGGTACGGTAACCTAATGATTTCAGTGTTGAAATCAGGCGTTCTGCTCCTTCTGTAATGGTCAGGCGCTCTGCAATTTTCGGCAGCACAGACGCATCCATGCCTTTGAGCAGCGCAACGCGCGCGCGGAAGCTTTGCTGAAAATCCAGCTCGCCCTGCATGGCGCGTTCTGTAATTTCCGCCACCTGCTGGCCGACGCCTGCTTCAATGGCCAATTCATCAATCACTTCCTGCTCAATCAGGGTTGAATCCATGTCAAAGCACACCAAACGGCGGTTGCGGCGGTAAGCATTGTCTTCCTGTACAGCCACATCCACACTCAGTTCCGCAGACAGGCGCAGGCACGCGGCACGCATTGCCGCGGCATCCAGCATCTGACCTTTCAGGCCGAACTGCACGCAGGCGCGTTTCGGGCCATTTTGCTGGCTGTTCAAGTGCGGACGGTCGGATAAACGGGTCACGGTTTCAATATTGAAGCCTTGGCCTGAGACGATTTTTGTAACGGCCTGTAAATGCGAAGCAGTCAGTTCTGGCGCCAAAGCCGTCACGATATAGCGTGTACGCCCCCCCTCACTCACCCATTGGTCATATTCTGCTGCAGAGATCGGTTTAAAGCGCACAGTTAAGCCGATATCATGTGCTAGAATCAGAATTTCCTTCATGGCTAATGCTGTCGCAGTTTGATCATCAGACGACACAACAATACCTAAAGTCAGCTGGTTATGGATGACGGCTTGTCCAACATCTAGAATTTGTAAGGAATGAGTGGAAAGAACCTGCATTAATCGTGTGAATTGATTAGGCTGGTCAGGTCCTAAAAATGAAATAAGAATGATTTCTCGCATGAAGTGACTCGGATCAGAGCTGCAACTGTTGTGAGAATCATAATCGAAAATGAACTGAATTGCCTTGGAAGTTTACGTTGAATGCGCCTAGACAAGGGCTATTTGCTAGCCTACTGATTATAAGTTTTGCTTTTCATACCTTTTTATTGGTATTGGCAACAACTCACCAGCTGAATGAAAACCGCGCCAGTCAGGGCCAGCTCATGACCAGCCAGCTGGTGACAGACAGCATTTCTGAAATGGAACCCGCGAATACCGTATCGCTGGCGTTGCTGGCGGACCGCTACGCGACCAATCCAAGCGTGGCCTCTATCCGCATTTTAAATGCCGATAATCAAGTGATGGCGACGGGCGGCTTGACCAAAACCCGCGAAGGTGAAGTTTTTGTCCGCGATGCGCTGCTGAATGAAAAGAAAGTCGGCACCATTGAAATCACCTTAATCAAACCAAGCATTGGCGAAATTTTACGCACCCAATGGCTGGCCATTTTAGCATCGCTGTTTATTCATGGACTGCTGTGGCTGGCTTACCGCGCCATTGCCCGTCCAAGCCGCACCGAATATCTGGCGCGCATCAACAATGAATCGCGCTTAAAGCATGAAATTCAAACGCTGACGCAGGCGCTAGAACAGGAAAAGCACAATGCCGCCGTGGCGATTGCGCAAGCGCAGCAAAATGCGCAAGCCAAAGCCAAGGCCAAAGAAAGCAAGCCGGTCATTGTCGACAGCAACGATTTGGCATTGAATATTCAGTTCTATGATCCTAAGCAATTGCTGGATACCGTCAATACGACCGTTTCTGTGCCATATTTCAATTTGTGTCAAATTTTCCTGAACAAAACTGTAGAATTATGCGTACAGCACTACAAGCTGAACAATTCAGACATCTGCACAGTCCATAAATTCAATGACAAAGGCGCAACCATCAGCATTTCGGCTGATACGCCGAATGCGCTGCAGTGCCTCACCATGATCAGCGCTGTCTTCCAGCTGCTGTCTGACGTGCTGTACAAGCGTTACCGTGAGGAAAAGCGCTTTGTGCTGCAGACCCGCAGTGCCGTATCCAGCGCAGTTGAAGCCATGCAGCTGTCTGCTGTACAGGCGGCTGAACGTTTGGTGCAGCAGCTGTCTGCAAAAGAAAGCGCAGTGCATGTGCCGAATACGCAGCTGAAAGAAATTTCTGAGCATTTCCAGCTGGTCAGCTTGCCGAATCCAACCAATGTGCTGACCCGCCACGCCTTCATGGTGAATGGCATGGATAGCGGCGCCGCTGAACTAGCGCAAAGCTTCCGGACTGAGATTTTAAAATCCAAGCAGTCCAAAGCCTCTTGAATTGCAGATGCAGAATAAAAAAAGCCTGATATTGTTCAGGCTTTTTTTATTAGCGAAAATCAATCCTCAAGATGCATTGCATTTTGCGAAATGCTTTAAACCTTAGACTTTCAGCATTTTTTGTTCAATCAGCAGCCGCTGGGCGCTATGCGCCTGAGCAGGATCAGTGCAGGCTGCCTTTGTCCAATGGCCGTCTGACTGCAGCTCCCATGCATTTTGATTGTCCTGCAGATAATTCATTAGGCCATCTTTAAAAATCCGTTTTTTCAGGCTGCTGTCTAAAATCGGAAAACAGGTTTCCACACGTGAAAACAGATTGCGCCCCATCCAGTCCGCACTGGCGCAATACAATTTCTTCTCGCCGCCATGCTCAAAATAATACACGCGGGTATGTTCTAAAAAGCGTCCGACAATTGAGCGTACATGAATATGCTCTGACATGCCTTTCACTTGAGGAATCAGGCAGCAAATGGAGCGGATGATTAAATCCACTTTCACCCCGGCTTCGGAAGCGCGGTACAGCGCTGCGATCAGCTGCGGCTCTGTCAGCGCATTGACTTTAATGATAATGCGGGCGGCTTTTCCTGCTTGAGCAAAGACGATTTCCTGCTCAATCAATTTCAGCAATTCACTGTGCAAAGTAAATGGCGCGTGCAGCAAGGCTTTCAATTTGGCCATTTTGCCCATGCCGGTCAATTCCTGAAACATGCGGTGCACATCTTCACAAATATCCGGCTGTGTGGTCATGAGGCCGTAATCGGTATACATCCGCGCATTGCCGGCATGGTAATTGCCCGTGCCTAAATGCACGTAGCGCAGCAGCTGATGGCTTTCACGGCGCACAATCAGAATCATTTTGGCGTGGGTTTTATAGCCGACAATGCCATACACCACCACGGCGCCGGCTTCCTGCAGAATATTCGCCACAATGATATTGGATTCTTCATCAAAACGCGCGCGCAACTCAATCACAGCCGTGACTTCTTTGCCATTGCGCGCGGCTTCCGCCAGCACCTGCACTATTTCTGAATCCGGCCCGCTGCGGTACAGCGTCTGTTTAATCGCCAAAACTTTCGGATCTTTGGCGGCTTCTTTCAGCAGGCTGATGACTGGCTGAAAAGAATCAAAAGGATGATGCAGCAGCACATCCTGCGTCTTTAAAATATCAAAGATACTTTGCTGTTTTCGGAAAATTTTGGGAATCACTGGGGTAAAGAGAGGGTGCTTCAACTCGGGGCGGTCAAAACTGCTGCTTAAGCGCGACAGATTAATCGGCCCGTCAGTCCGGTACAGCTCCTGTTCCGTCAAGTCAAACTCATTCAGCAAGTACCGAATAATCGTTTCAGGACAGTCATCTTCAATTTCCAGCCGCACTGCCCGGCCGAAACGGCGCGATGACAGTTCATCCTTCAGCGCTACCGCCAAATCATCCACATCTTCGGACAGGATGAGATCCGCATTGCGGGTGACGCGGAATGCATAACAGCCGGTCGCCCGCATGCCCGGAAATAAATCGCTGATATGCTGCTGAATAATTGCGGTCAGGAAAATCTGGGCATCTGCGCATCCTGCAACGGCAGCGGGCAAATGAATTAATCGGGGCAAGGAGCGCGGCGCAGGCACAATCGCCAAAGTGATTTCTCGGCCAAAAGCATCTTTGCCTTCAAGGCTGACAATAAAATTCAGGCTTTTATTCACCAGCCGCGGAAATGGATGGGATGGATCCAAACTGATCGGGGTAAGAACCGGCTGCACTTCTTTCGCAAAGAATTTGGCAATCCAAGCCAGATGCCTGTCTTCAATATCCTGATATTGAATGAACTGTATGCCATTGGCCAGCAGTTCGGGCAATATGGCGCGATTCAAAATTTCATACTGTTCTTTAACCGAAGCATGTACCGCTTCGGACAAGGCCTGCAAGACTACTTCTGTCGGCAATGCATCTGGCGTACGGGCAATGGCGTTTAAATCACGCTGTTTCATTAAACCCGCAATGCGGATTTCAAAAAATTCATCTAAGTTGCGGGCAAAAATGATCAGAAAACCCAGTCGTTCCAGTAACGGCAAGCGGGTATCCTGTGCCTGTGCAAGTACACGGCGGTTAAATTCAAACAGCGACAATTCCCGATTGAAATAGGTCTCCGATGAATGCTGAAAGTTTTGCATACCCTCTCAATGCTGTTTTTCAACAGTCTGTTATAAAGCTTACGGAGAGGCATGTTAGGCAGACATTATGACAATCATGTTACATCGCGCCCGAAGCGTTATTTTTCATTGCAATAACGGCGAGACTGCCGCAATAAAAAAGAGCGACGCGCGCTCTTTTCAACATAATGATCAACAGATGCATTAAAGAGGCTCAGATTGCTCTTCAGCAGGCTCCGCTCTGCTGGCCCAATAGCTGGCTAAAGCTGGGCCAGAAATATTATGCCAAAGGCTGAAAATAGCGCTCGGCACCGCCGTAACAGGCGATGCCGCAAAATGCGCAGCCGCCAATGCCACACCCAAGCCTGAATTCTGCATGCCGACTTCTACTGCAACGGCTTTGCAGTCAGCATACGGCAGCTGCAGCAGTTTACTGGCCCAAAAACCCAGTAAATAGCCCAAGCCGTTATGCAGCATGACCACGCCTAAAATCAGCAGGCCGGATTCCAAAATCTGCGCTTTGCTGCCCGCAATAATGGCCGCGACAATAGCCACAATCCCCAGGACTGAAATCAGCGGCATGACCTGAATATAAGATTCGGCTTGACGTTTAAATACACTGCGGGCAATCAGCCCTAAAAAGATCGGAAACAGCACAACCTGCAAAATTGACACCAGCATTGACAGCGCATTGATTTCAATCCACTGGCTGGCCAGCAGATAAAAAATTGCAGGCGTCAAAATCGGTGCAAGAAGAGTGGAAACCGAAGTGCAGGCCACCGACAGCGCAGTATTGCCTTTGGCCATATAAGTAATGACATTTGATGCTGTTCCGCCTGGGCAGCAGCCCACCAGAATCACCCCCACCGCTATTTCTGCCGGTAAGGAAAAGGCTTTGCATAATACATAGGCCAATCCCGGCATGACCAGAAACTGGGCCGCCACACCAATCAGCACGGCCTTCGGACTGCGCATGACGCCTTTAAAATCCGCTGGAGTCATGGTCATGCCCATCCCGAACATGATGATGCCGAGCACCCACGGAATATACGCTTTCAGCCAAACAAACACGTCCGGCATCCAGAGCGCAAGGCCTGAAAACAGCACCACCCAAAAGGCGAAAGTCTTTTGAACCCATTGATTGAAGTTTAGAAATGCTGCCATTCGTTTTGACCTCTGCTGCATTCAAAATAAAAAGGCATCTGGAAATGATGCCTTGGATCACCGGCTATCAGCGCCGAAACTAAACAGTTTCATGCACTTTGACAATATCTTTTGTATAAATGCGCTTTACGCCGTGCGCCAGCATCTCTTGCCACGCATGCTGCAATGACCCCTGCAGATCAATGCCTTTGCAGGCATCCGCAATGACAAAAGACCGAAAGCCCAGCTTGCAGGCATCAATGGCTGTCCACGCTACGCAGAAGTCTGTTGCAATACCGGTAATAAAGACGGTGTTAATGCCGCGCTCTTTTAAATAGCCGGCAAGCCCGGTCGAAGTCTGATGATCGGCCTCGAGAAAGGCAGAATAACTGTCAATTTCTGCATGAAAACCTTTACGGATAATCAGCTGGGCGTGCGGCACATTCAAGTCACGGTGCAAAGCGGCATCATGCGTGCCTTGAACGCAATGCGCCGGCCACAGGACTTGTGCGCCATAAGCCAGCTGAACCGTTTCATAGGCCTTGCGCCCCGCATGATTCTCTGCAAAAGAAATATGATTGGCGGGATGCCAGTCCTGCGTCAGCACCACATGATCAAAATACTGCGCCAGCTGATTGACTGCAGGAATAATTTGATCAGCGTTGGCGACCGCTAAATTGCCGCCCGGGGTAAATCCATTTTGAATATCGACAATAATCAATGCACTCGTCTTCTGCATAAGGCTCGGTTCCATTTTATTATTCCTTGCTTACAGCACGTCAGCATAGCGTAAAAACCGCAAGTATTCAGGTTCAGCCTCAAAAATGAAATGGCCCGGGCGCTATATTCATCCCGCCGAAAAGCAAATGATTTACTCTGAAAGCACAGCGATATCCCATGTCTACGCATATAAAAAAAGCCCGCTGATGCAGGCTTTTTTTATATTGTTTGCTGTTATTGCGGAATGCGGCGCACCAGCAGCAGCATGAAGATGGCTGAAATAATGATGCATGGAATGGCTGCAGAAATCACCCCTGCTGCGCCAAACCCTGCGGCCAGCAACTGGCCGGCAATGGCAGGCCCAAGCATTGCGCCGATACGGCCTACAGCAGAACCCACGCCAACCCCTGTGCCGCGCACTTCTGTCGGATAGACAATGCCGCCGAATGCGTACAGCACGCCTTGGCAGCCAATCACAAAGGCGCCGACCAAAGCCGAAGCCATGTACATTTGCGTTAACGACCCTGCGCCATTCAGCGCAAATAGGCCCGCCAAAATACCGCCGTACATCAAAATAATCACATAGGCTTTTTTCCAGCGGTCTGTCAGCATGCCTAAAATAATGGTGCCGACAGTCGCGCTCACCATGAAGTAGAATTGTGCTGTTGCGCCGTCTTTACGGCTGAAGCCAAGCTCTGTAAACAATGACGGCAGCCAGCTCAGCATGATGTACACCACCATCAGCGTAAAGAAGTAGCTCACCCAGATGCAGAAAGTGCGGATCCGGTTTTCTGTATTGAATAAATCCTTGAATGACGCTTTTGGCGCCGCATCTTCTGCCGATGCCGCTTTGTCTTGGGTTTTCAAGAATTCACGCGACTCTGGCAGCAGCCAGATCATCAGCGGAATTACAATAATTGGCAACAAACCGCCTAAATAGAATACATTTTTCCAGTTTGCGCCAAAGTCCGTGGTCGCAATGAGCGACAGAATAGCCGCGCCAACCGGCATACCGCAGTACATCAGGCCCACAGCCCTGCCGCGGTTTTGCGGCGTTACTGCTTCAGAAGCCAGCGTAATCAGAATCGGCATGGCTGCGCCTAAGCCTGCGCCTGCCAAAAAGCGTACCGCCAGCAAACTGTTGAAGCTGTTGACCCACACCGTGCACAGCGTAAATAAAGCAAAAACGGCTGTAGACCAAATCAGGACTTTTTTGCGTCCAATCCGGTCTGCAATACGACCACCAATCAGTGCGCCAGGCAATAAGCCCAGAATCCCTGCACTAAAAAACACGCCCAATTGCGATTTGTCCAAGCCAAAGTACTCGCGGATACCAGCAGCGGCAATGCCTGCCGCCTGAATATCCAAGCCTTCAATGACCGCAATCAGGAAACAGATGGCGACCGTGACAATAGCGTGTTTATTGTCTGATTTTTCCATTGGAGAATCCTTGTTCAATCAGTGTTCAAATTAGAAAGTCATCATCTATGAGCGCGCGTTCTAAAATAACTATCAATAAGTTGAACCTTTTACTCAGGTTTCACTTTAAATGATGGATTGTTATCATTTTTTACAGAGGGCAATAAAGTCATAAAAACAATAACTGAAATAGGCAAACTGATCCCAAAACAAGAAATCCCGCTTTCAGATCAGCATCAGCAGTCAGAATCCAGCCCAGCGATGTTTTTTGTTTTATATTTAAAACAGATTATTAAGATAGTTTTTATTGATCATTTTAATCATGCGCAGCAAAAAACAAGATAGCTTTCAGGTCTATCCTCATCTGTTTTTCCTCTTAAAATCAGAGTAAAAAGCACGGATTTCAATCATTTCCATGCATTCAAGATAATTGAAGCGCCCGAGTTCGGGCCATACGGCATCGCTAAGCCGGCTAAAATTGACGGCGCCGATATTTTTTTTGATCCTGCTGTCTTTGTGTAAACTTCTGCGTTCATCTGCTTGATTGTTTTAAATATGCTTTGTATAAAGAATTTTATGGCTTTGACTAAAGCATATTGTTCTTATGCTTGCGATCAGTCATAATTTGCCTAAGCAATATTCAACTGCCATTAAGCGCATTGATTTTGCTATAAATCAAAATACGAACCCATCCAAATTCATGTTTCCCAAACTTCGCTTCGGATGGACAAATAGGATTTTTTTCAAAATGACTCAGCAAGCACAGACCATTCAAGGCTCAATTGTCGCAATCGTCACCCCCATGTTTGAAGATGGAAGCGTAGATTGGAAGGGTCTAGAGAAGCTGGTTGAGTGGCATATTGCCCAAGGCACCAACAGCATTGTTGCCGTCGGCACCACAGGCGAAGCGTCAACGCTAAGCATGGCTGAACATACGCAAGTGATCAAAGAAATCATCCGTGTGGCCAACAAGCGCATCCCGATTATTGCCGGCACTGGCGCAAACTCTACCCATGAAGCGATTGAGCTGACTAAAGAAGCCAAAGAGCTAGGGGCAGACGCAGCCTTGCTGGTTACGCCGTATTATAACAAACCGACTCAGGAAGGCTTGTTCCAGCACTATAAAGCAATTGCTGAAGCAGCGGACATGCCGATGATCCTTTACAATGTTCCGGGCCGTACAGGCGTCGACATGGAAAACGAAACCGTGATCCGCCTTGCTGACATTGCGCAAATTGTCGGCATTAAAGATGCTACCGGCGATGTGCCGCGCGGCCAAGCCCTGATTGAAGGCTTAAAAGGCAAAGACATGACCGTGTATTCAGGTGATGACGCAACAGCTTACCAATTAATGGGCTTAGGCGCGCAGGGCAACATTTCAGTCACGGCCAATGTTGCGCCGAAAGAAATGAGCGAAGTCTGCGCAGCTGCCATTGCCGGCGATGCGGCTGGCGCGGAACTGCTGAATGCCAAAGTTGCAAATTTACACAATATTCTATTTTGTGAATCGAACCCGATTCCTGTGAAATGGGCACTTCATGACATGGGCTTAATCGGCGCAGGCATCCGCTTGCCGTTAACTCCGCTAGCAGAACAATACCGCGCACCGCTTCATGAAGCATTAGCCGATGCGGGCGTTATTCAATAAAGAGCAAAATATTATGCAATTACGTTTAGGATTAACCCTTGCGCTTTCAGTATTCAGTTTAGCCGGCTGCAGTTCCTTAGCCTTTAACAACGGCACTTTGGACTACAAAAACACCACCGAGCTTAATCCGCTGCAATATCCTGAAGGTTCAGTGGTTCGTCCTGCAACGCCGCTGTATCCTGCTCCAACGGTTGATCAGCTTGCTATTGAGCATGCTCCTAAACTGGAAAATCAGAAAGGCAACCGTTTTTCCCTGCCGCGCCCTGACGAAACTCAGGAACAATCCATTTCTGATGCCGGTCAGTCCGAAGAGGCTTCTATCGGCCGCCCTCAGCTGGTAACAGACGGAAATCAGAATCCATTGCTCAAAATCGATGGAAATTCTGCTACAATTTGGCAATACACACTTGCTACCCTCAGCAGCCTTAATCATACCGTCGTTGGTCAGAGCAAAAACCGTTACGAAGTAACCGTTAAAGTCGATCAGCAAACCTATATTTTAAGACTTTCATCTGCCGGGTCCAGCAACAGCCTTGCTGTGTTCAATGCCGATAACAGTTTTGCAGACAAAGAGAAAGCTGCAGACCTGTTAGCTCAGATTTACCAAAATTGGCCAGCCTAGACATTTCTAGGCATTTTTTTTGAAAAAGGTTCCCTCCATGTTAAAACAAACCTTGCTCTATACTGGTAAAGCGAAATCTGTTTATGAAACAGACAGCGCAGATCACCTTATCCTAGTCTTCCGTGACGATGCATCTGCATTCAACGGCGAGAAAATCGAACAGCTGGATCGTAAAGGTAAGGTGAACAACCGTTTTAACGCCTTTATCATGGAAAAATTGGCTGCTGCCGGCATTGAAACTCACTTTGAAAAACTTCTTTCTCCGACTGAAGTTTTAGTGAAAAAATTAACAATGATTCCTGTTGAATGCGTAGTGCGCAACTATGCTGCAGGTTCATTATGCCGCCGCCTGGGTGTTGAAGAAGGCAAAGAGCTGGTTCCGCCTACATTTGAATTATTCTTTAAAGATGACGCGCTGGGCGACCCGATGGTCAATGAATCTCAAGCGATTTCTTTAGGCTGGGCAACAGCTGAACAGCTGGCTCAAATGAAAGAATTGACATACAAAGTGAACGAAGTGCTGAAAGAGCTTTTCGCTGCCGGCAATATGCTTCTTGTTGACTTCAAACTTGAATTCGGCGTATTCCACGACCGCATCGTTCTCGGTGACGAATTCTCTCCAGACGGCTGCCGCCTATGGGATAAAGACACCAAGAAAAAATTAGACAAAGACCGTTTCCGCCAAGGTTTAGGCGGTGTGGTTGAAGCGTATGAAGAAGTTGCTGCCCGTATCGGCATTGACCTTTCAGATATCTAATTGACCTTCTATTAGATCGCTTAGCGATAAAAAAAACCGGGCATTAAGCCCGGTTTTTTTATGCATTCAGAAAAATCAGCTCAATGTATTAATCTAAAAAACAGATTATTAACATGAAAACTATCGTTTTTACAATATGTGATAGATCACATAAAATATTTTTCATACCAGGCAACATGAGCAGTTTCACCGCTGATGCTTTGCCGACCAGATTGCAATGTCTATTTTTAATACCCTCTAGGATGTATCTCCCAAGGAACATCCTATTTTGCCCAGCCCCCTAAGCTGGGCTTTTTTTTACTGCTGCTGCTGTTCCTGCATCCAGCGGCGCTGCTGCAGGCGCTCGCCTTCCACTTCCCGCTTATTGCGGGCAGACTCATACAGCTTAGTGCCTTTCAATTCTGGCGGCAGGTAGTCCTGCAGCACAAAATGCTCTGGATAGTTATGCGGATACAGATAATCCGCGCCATAGCCCTGTTCCTTCATCAGCTTGGTCGGCGCATTGCGCAAATGCAGCGGCACAGGCAAATTTGCGGTTTTTTCCGCTAAGCTCATGGCCTGATTAATGGCCAAATACGTGCTGTTGCTTTTGGCGCTGGTGGCCAAATATACGGCGCATTGCCCCAGTATAATCCGCGCTTCGGGCATGCCAATAACCTGTACAGAGCGGAAGCATTCACCCGCCAGCAGCAGCGCATTCGGGTTGGAGTTGCCGATATCCTCAGATGAAGCAATCAGCATGCGGCGCGCAATAAATACCGGGTCTTCCCCGCCTTTCAGCATGCGCGCCAGCCAGTACAACGCTGCATCGGGGTCACTGCCGCGAATGGATTTAATCAAAGCGGAAACCAAGTCATAATGCTGTTCACCGGATTTGTCATAGCGCGCAATATTCTGCTGCGCGACTTTAACCACCACGGCATTAGTAATCGTATTTTCCTGATCCGGTTCAAAAGTACTGGCAATTAAGTCCAATAAATTAAGCGCCTTACGCGCATCCCCAGCTGCAAATTGAATCAGGGCTTCAAATTCTTCAATCTGAATATGCCGTTCTTTTAAGAAGCTGTCGCTGCGCAGCGCATGGGTCAGCAACGTTTGAATCGATTCAGCGTCCAAGGCATTCAGGGTATACACCTGACAGCGCGACAGCAGCGCGCTGTTGACCTCAAAGGACGGATTTTCCGTAGTTGCGCCAATCAGGGTAATCTTGCCTTTTTCCACCGCATTCAGCAGCGCATCCTGCTGCGATTTATTAAAGCGGTGAATTTCGTCAATAAACACGACCGGCGTCAATAAATCACCGCCATCGGCAATTACTTCCCGCAGTTCCTTCACCCCGGTATTCAGTGCGGATAAGCTGACAAAAGGCCGGTCTACCGCTTGCGCCAGCAGCAGGGCGATAGTGGTTTTTCCGACACCGGGCGGCCCCCAAAAAATAATGGACGGCAAATGCCCCTGATCGATCATTTGACGCAGCGGCGCCTGATCTCCCAGTAAATGATCCTGTCCAATAATTTCGGACAGGTCGCGGGGTCGAATACGTTCGGGTAGTGGAATATTGCTGTCTGACATCTTCTGATTTCACGGCTGCTAAAACACGTCGGGATCTATTCTAACATCAGGATTTTAAATCCACGCGCTTTATTCATCATGCAGATGCTCTGGCGCCTTCAAATTTCCTGTTTAACCCTTAGTATAAACACACTATGCAAAGGCTGATAAATATGTTTAATTGACCAAGCATCATTGAAATAATTTGATCAAAAAACCAATTTTATAAACTAAAAAATGTGATTAATGCCATACTTTGCTGTGTGGTCACTCAGTGGTGGACGTCATGAAATCGTCATTGAAAAGCAAAGCGCAAACACCCGCGCAAATTGAAACTGAGATTGCAGCCCAATTTCAGCCACCTGCTATTTTTCCAATGCCGATATCCAATGTACAGCTTCATGATTTAATTGATCATTTTCATCTGCCGATTTGGCTGAAAACCCGTCAGGGAACCTCAGATATCAACAGCGCGATGATGCAGTTTACGGGGCTGCAGCAGAACCCGCTAAATGACGGGCAGTGGCTTCAGTTCATACATCCCGAAGATTTAGAGCATTTGATGGCGCTGTGGCGCAACGCGCTTGCAAACACTCAAATTTCAGATATTATTGCGGGTGTCATCTCAAATGTTTTTTATCAGGACCTGAATTTCAGCAAAGAACAAATTGCTGAAGCCGTCAAAGTCTACGGGGTGATTTTCAGCTTGGTC
>NZ_LUAW01000016.1 GCF_001605895.1 Acinetobacter pragensis | reverse complement strand
AAATTGCAGAAAGCCTGAATGTCTCGCAAAATCATTTGGTGAAAATTGTGCATTTCATGGCGAAACAGGACTGGCTGATCACCTCTCGCGGCAAAGGCGGCGGCATTCGCCTCAACCCGCAAGCCCTGACCTTGCAGCTGGGCCAGATTGTTCGGATCCTGCAGCGCGAAACGCCAATTGTCGAGTGCAATACACCCCCTTGCGTCCTGCGCAGCAACTGCGGGCTGAAAGGCAYTYKMGGTGAATGATGTGTTTAATTTGATCAGGAAGGGCTGCAAAGGGTGAAAATGAATCTTTCTTGCCTTTTAAATAGTCAATTTCATCACCGACCCGCGAAGCAAGAACATTCAGGTTTTCTATTGATTCTAAACGGTATTTGCCATGGAACCCCAATAGCATGCAATAGTGGTAGACCTCAAGCGCCGGCAGCCGCTCTTTACCTTTGCTTCGGATCTCATCCAGCTGTTCAAAAAAGCGGTAGCCTGCCAGCTGCGAACCGAATAAGCTCAATTGCAAGGGGCACATCATCCAGCTGTTTTGCAATTCAAAAAACCGTGCGTCCCGTTGTGTGACAATAGTTTCATCCAGCAAGGCGCAATATGCATACTTGGCGTCTTGAATATCATCACTGCTGAATTGCAATTTTCGCGCTTGGCTTTCAAACCGGTTCAGCAGATTTAAAATTTTCTCCCTGAAACTTTCTGCATTTGACGGCATATACTGATTTTTCAGCAGAAAAACAATGTAAAAACCGTCATGCATTAAGTCGACAATATTTGGTGTACTGGCTATTTTACTTTCTTTAACTGCCGCCGGCGTCATGCCAGTGCCAATCTGGCCATCATCAAAAAGTGACGGCGCATTATTGTGTATATTCATTATAAATTATCCATTCATCACTGCAATTAATTCAATGGCAATGTCCTGAAAGCCGCTAGGAATATAGACGCAGATCGTTTCGGAATCGAGCATGCGTTGATAAAGATCATTATGAGGCTCTATTTCAAAATAACTCACCCCCGAACGCACAGGAATGGCTGTCGGTACCTGCATTAAATGCAGCAATGGAATGGCCGGTAATGCAGCGACAACCCGCTGCTCGACATCCACAGTACTGCCAACTTTAAAGCGCAATGGAATATAGGAAATTAGATCGTGCGCAGGCATGGCACCGCTGGAAACGGCTAAATAGAAACGTGTATCGCGGGTAATTTTGTCTGACTCTAGGCTTCCGTTCCAATATGAAGGCCGAGCTTCTTTCAGCGCAATGCTGATATACCGGTTTGAAATAATGGTATCCAGCAGATCGCGTAAAATTTTGTCTAAACGGCCAAAACTGTTTTCTAAATCATGATGCTGATATGCAGGCAATTGATCGACTTCATAGGCAGTTGAGAAAGTCAGCAGGGAGCCGCTTAAGCGTAGAAGTTCAAAATACAGCCGTTCAGGGTGAATATTCGGATACTGCATCAAGTGATTTAAGGTTGCATGCGCGGTATTTAATGCATTTACCAGCCAAAATGAAACAATATCCCCGGAACGGAATTCAATCAGTTTTTGTTCATTTTCGCGGTTATTTGCCTGAATCGCTTTAATCTTGGCTTTAATGACATTCAGTGTACGTTTTAATCCTGAAATTAGTAAGTCACTGGCTTCAATATGCAATATTGGCGGAATAAATTTCGTATCCAGTACAAAACTGCCAGAGCTTAGGCGCTTAATCCCTCCAATTGGCAGATAGATATAACCGTCCAATTGCTGCGGTTCTTGATTGAGCTCGAAAAGTTTGAACTCTGCACGGCGCTGCAGCAGCGTAATGTCAGCATTGCTGGCATCAGTAAATAAATCATGTGTTTCAATTAAATGTGAATGATATCGGCTGGACTGAGCATTTCCATTTTTAAATCGGACATTCTTTTTGTTTGGCTGCAGAAGCGGTAAAGCAAGATAGATGCGCATTTCGCCTTTTAAATTTAGAGCATCCAGCATGATCGGCTCAGGCAGTAAATCTTGAGCTGGCGCTTGATAAATCTCTCCATCCTGCCAGATCATTTCAATTTTAGTTAAGGCCAAAAGCTGAGCAGCAAGCTGGGACTCATCAAATTCTAATGATTGAATGCCATAGGCAAATGGAATAGTGGCCCTGACTGTTTGGCTCAGACGCAGTTCATGATAGGCATCCTGCAGCTGAAAATGCTGCGGACGTAAAAAAAGGCCTTCACCCCATAATATTTTTTGTGCTTTAAACATCTGAATTACCAGTTAGTATTGTTTTCATTATTTGATTCATCGCTGTATTCATAGACACCCAGCAGTTCTTGAACACCATCCAAGGGCTTTTCATTTTTCAATACATGCGTCAGCCATTCATGCAGCGGCATCCTGCTCCATTTTATGGTTTTCCGCAGTAGATAGCTGACAGGGCTATGCGGCTCATTCACCTGAAAATAATCAGAAATTTCCTGCAGTACATGCATAGCCTGTTCCCGGTTTGCTAAATGAGCTTGCGGCTGCGGCTGAAAAGACGGCCGGGTATTCATTGCTTGTACAGGCTCATTTGGGCTGGGATGAAACAGATGGTTTTGTTGCGTCGAAGTGGCAACTGATACTTCATTTGCATGAACAAATGCATCGGCTTTGTAGAGTTTTTTTAACGTCAAATGACTCATTTCAATTTGTGAATCAATTGAAGCAAAGCTGGGAGCATCCAATCCCATCAAACTATCCAAAATGTCTTTAAGTTGCTGCCAATGTTTCAAAATATCCAAAAATTGATGATAATTTTGATATTGAAAAGATTTTGATGTATTGAACAAGGCTTGCTCAAATTGCTCGAAAGAACCCGCTTGCGTATTATTGACGTCATCCTCAAGGTTCATTTTGAGTTTTTGATTCTGCTGATGCAGCATGCTTTCATAATCAAAAAGTGTATAAGCTGAACTCTGATTGGTAATCGGGATGCTTTTTAATAAATTTGGAATTAAATTGATAAAGCCTTGAAGCAATCCAATCCGCTGATCTAAATCATCTTCTTCAATTTCAGGATGGAGCTGAATCCAATACTCAGCCAAACTGCGGTGTGTCAGCTCAATGGCTTTCGCTGTGCCTTCAAACCCATACAAATGTGTCCATGCCTCCAGCAGCCATGTAAATAGCCGAAGATCTTTGGTTCTATCAATCAGCAATTCTGTAGATTTTGCATGAATAAATACCCAGTCCGCTTGTTTGGGCTCTGAAACCCAATCGCCCTGTTCAAGCAAAGGGTCATCCTGAGTCTTTGCCTTTTTAATCGCATGGAACTCATTGGAAAAAGAACAGTCTGTTCCGCATGGGCTGCTGTCTGAAATGGGCTGTAATAAATGATCGAGTTCTAAACTCATAATCTGCCTATATTAAAATTATGCTGTTATTATTTTTGATTTTTTCGATTTTGTTTTTTTTACTGGTTGGAGATCAGTGTCGAGTTTGTAGTGTATTTCGTCATTGTGGACAAAAATTTCTATTAAGCTTGGGAGCTTCTGTTCGCTCATTGCCAGTAAAAGTTCTGTAGCAAGGGCGGGAAGCACCGTCGAATTTAAAATATTATCGACATTGCGGGCGCCGCTATCTATTTCAGTACAGCGGTTTAAAAGCAGCTCAATTAAATCATTGTTATAAATTACTTTTGTTTGATATTGGTGTTCAATTCTGGAGGTGATTTTGCCTAATTTCTGCTGAATGATTTGAACCAGCAGTTCATCATGCAGTGGGTAATACGGCACAATACGCATACGGCCTAAAAATGCGGGTTTAAATTGCTTATACAGGCTTGGCTTAAGCTGTTCAATCAATTCTTCGGCAGCAGGCCATTCTTTTACAGGGCGGTTAAGGCATGCCTGCATAATGGCGCTTGAACCTGTGTTGGAGGTTAAAAGTATAGTGGTATTTTTAAAATCAATCAGGCGCCCTTCGCCATCTTCCAGCACGCCTTTATCAAGAACTTGATAAAATAATTCTTGCACATCATTGTGCGCTTTTTCAATTTCATCCAGCAGCACAACACTGTAGGGATTACGGCGTACGGCCTCGGTCAATATTCCGCCTTGACCATAGCCAACATAACCGGGCGGCGCGCCTTTTAAAGAAGAAACGGTATGCGCCTCCTGATATTCGGACATATTGATGGTGATTAAATGTGATTCGCCGCCATACAATTCATTGGCCAAAGTGAGGGCAGTCTCGGTTTTTCCTACGCCGCTTGGTCCCACCAGCATAAAGACACCTTGCGGTTTATTGGGATCTTCCAATCTTGCCTTAGAGGTTTTTATGCCTTGCACCAGCTGATGCAGCGCATAAGCTTGCCCCATCACGCGCTGGCTGAGCTTTTCTTCTAAATTCAGGATGTGCTTAATGTCATCATTCACCATTTTTCCGACAGGGATGCCTGTCCAATCTGAAATAATTTCATTAATAATTGACGCATTGACCCGCTCAAAAACTAGAGGAGATGAACCTTGCAAAGCAGACAGCTGCTGACGCAATGCAGTAATGGTGTCTGCAGGGCAGATTTCTTCGGTTTGCTGCAATTTTTGAATTTTTTGCACTAAACTCAACTCACTTCTCCACTGAGCTTCTGTTTTCTCAATATCATGCGCTAAACCGGCTATGGCTGTGGCTAACTCATCCAAGCGCGCATGATGAATCGGCATGTTTTTATTTTCCTGTATTAAAATTTCATACTGGAGCTTAAGATTATGCTGCTGTGCATAAAGCTGATCCAGCTGCACCGGAACTGCGCTTTGCGTTAATGCGACCCGGGCAGCTGCCGTATCTAAAACACTGATGGCTTTGTCGGGCAGCTGTCGGCCGGTAATATAGCGCTGAGAGGCCTGTACAGCATTAACAACCGCTTCATCATCAATCTGCAGCTTAAAATGGCCGGCCATTACCGGTATCATGGCGCGCAGCATATCAATGGCTGTTTCTTCATCAGGCTCTTCAACTTTCACTACCTGAAAGCGCCGGCTCAGCGCCGCATCTTTTTCAAAATACTGTTTGTATTCAGCCCAAGTTGTAGCGGCAATGGTTCGCAATTCACCGCGGGCCAATGCGGGTTTAAGAAGGTTCGCAGCATCATTTTGTCCAGCTTGACCGCCAGCGCCTATCAATGTGTGAGCTTCATCTATGAAGATTATAATGGGGTGACAGGAAGACTGAACTTCTTGAATCACTTGTTTTAAGCGGTTTTCAAATTCACCTTTAACACTGGCGCCCGCTTGCAGCAGGCCCATATCCAGAACATGGAGCTGGACATTTTTTAGGGCATCAGGAACCTGATTTTGAGCAATTTTCAGGGCTAAACCTTCAACAACTGCTGTTTTTCCGACGCCAGGTTCGCCGGTTAAAATGGGATTGTTTTGACGGCGCCGCATCAAAATATCCAGCATCATGCGAATTTCGAATTCACGTCCAATTACGGGGTCAATTTCGCCATTTTTTGCTTTTTCAGTTAGATTGATGGTGTACTGATCTAATGCCGGCGTTTGGACAGCTGATTTGACTATGTTTCCTGCTGAAGCTGTATCTGCGGCTTTTTGTTCTGATTGTTGAAGCTGATTTTCACAGCTGGCATGGCACAAATCTATAAATTTATGCTTCATGGTATCAATGGGAAAAAGGTCAAAAAGTGAAGATGCGCGGTTGGCAATTTGAGATAAATCATCGGCAGTCAAGAGGGCCGTGATTAAATGGCCGCTGCGGATGACCGGGTTCTGTTCAGCAGATGCCAGCAGCCAAGCCTGTTCCAGCAAGCGGATGATCGACTTGGCAAAAATAGGTGTTCGTGTATTGCCTTTAGGCAAATGCGAAATGCTTTTTGTTAGGTCTTGAATTAAGCCATCTTTAGAAATATGGTATTTATTAATTAAAATTTGAAGATCATTGCTGCTTTTTTGATTAAGCAGTTCTAATAAAAAATGTTCAATTTCAATTTCATAATTCTGCAGTGAGATGCAGGTATTGGCTGATTTTTCGAGCGATAAGCGTGATTGTGCAGATAATTTCGTAATTAAAATTTTTAAATTATTCATATATTTCTCAATATTTTTAAGAACAAGCAGCTCATTTAAATAAGTCTAGTTATGGGCTGTTTTTTTATTTAATAAGCTTATTATTTTTTAAATCAATGCCTTAAGTTATTATTTGTAATAAAGCAGTCGGCGTATTCTACATAAATTTTAGAAAAATCAAAATTAAATCACGCTTATTTGCAAAAAATAATCAAAAAATGACGTTTTTTGTTCATTGCTAAAATTTATATGTTGACTTTTGGTGATATTTTTTTGTTAAATCTGCACCGTAATAAATCAAAATAATGATTAGAAAAAGGAAGAATCACAAATTAATAAGTGATGAACCTTGCAGATAACGACTAAATTTAGAGAATAATTCATGCATATTATGACCAAAGGGATGATTTTCATTCCGATGCTTGCTGTTGTCTGCATGACACAGGCAAGCCATGCTAAAAAAGAAGACACGGCTGAAATTAAAAAATCATGCGCAAAAATTTATCCCTTGGCTGCTGGGGATAGCGATGCTGATTTAATCAGTCTGTATAGTCAGGTCTGCGATAAAAAAAACAGGAAGAACCCAGAACTGCTGGCGCAATTGCAAATTCAAATTGCGCAAAAATATCAAGCGCTTGATCAAAATCTAAAAGCGCTGCAAGCGGTAAATCAGCTCCGCAATCAGAATATCCATACACCTGAACTGACAGATATTGTGTTTCTTGCAGGTACGGCAATTTCACAAAATGCATTAAATCAGATGCGTACTGTTGAACTGCGTGCATTATCTGTAGAAACTTATGCGCCCGCAAAGCTATTGGCGGAAACAATTTATTTTGCGCAGTCGACAGTGCCGGGAAATGCGGCAGCAGCGGAATATCCAAATAAAAAGAAATCAAGCAAAAAAACCGCGGAAAAAAATACAGCATATAAAAAAACAAAAATAGAAGCCACGAAAAGCATAGCGCCTAAAGCCGTTAAAACAAGCAAAGCGGCAGCCAAAGAACCCGTACTGAAAGCTTCAAATTCCTCAAGCGCATCTCCGTTTGATACATTCAATAAAAAATAACAAGGACATAAAGATGGCAAAGCGTGAAAGTGTACAAAAAAAATTACAGCGCATAAGGCCGCCGCGTGTGCAGCTGACTTACGATGTTGACGTTGGGGATGGACGTGAAGTAAAAGAGTTGCCTTTCGTGGTCGGGGTTTTAGGCGATTTTTCAGCAGCGTCTGAATTGGAAAAAACCAAGCTGAAGGACAAAAAATTCATTAATGTGGATTTAGAAAATATTGACGAAGTCATTGAGTCTTTAGCGCCGCGAGCCAATTACCAAGTGGCCAATACATTGACGGAAGAAGGCGGAAAAATGCCAGTTGATCTGACTTTTAAATCGATGGATGACTTCCGCCCAGAAAAGGTGGTGCAGCAAGTTGATCCTTTGAAAAAACTGGTGGCCGCCCGTGAGCGGCTGACCGATTTACGCAATAAAATTTCCAATAATGAACGGCTGGAAGATCTGCTGGATGATGTACTGCAAAATACGGATCAAGTCCGCACACTAAGTTTGGAAGCCGAAAATGAATAATTCAAATACTGCAGCGCTATCGAATACAGCTTTCAAAGAAGATTATAATTTACTGGACTCAATTGTTGAACAAAGCCGAATTGCGCGTACGGAAGATGAGCATCACCGTGCAAAAAGCTTAATTGGTGAGTTAGCGAAAGAAGTGATGGCGGGAACCATCACGGTTTCTGAAAACATGACTTTATCTATTGATAAGCGCATTGCAGAAATTGATGCGTTGATTTCAACGCAGTTAAGCCAAATTATGCATCATGCGGATTTTCAGAAAGTAGAATCAACATGGCGCGGTTTGTATTATTTTTGCCAAGAAACCCCGTCGAATTCTTTAATTAAAATTCGTATGCTGAATACAACCAAAAAAGAATTGATCAAAGATTTTCAAGGTGCAACAGACTTTGATCAAAGTACACTATTTAAGAAAATATATGAAGAAGAGTACGGCTCGTTTGGCGGCGCGCCTTATGCGACGCTTATCGGGGACTTTGAATTTGACCGGACGCCGTCTGATCTGTATTTGCTGGAACAGATTTCACATGTGGCGGCCGCTGCGCATGCGCCTTTTATTTCGGCGGCCAGCCCGGAGATGTTTGGTTTAGAGGCCTTTACAGATATTGACCGGCCACGGGATGTTTCAAAAATCTTTGAAACTGCTGAATATGTGCAATGGCGATCTTTTCGTGAAAGCGACGATGCGCGTTATGTGGCATTGACTATGCCACGCGTATTGGGACGTTTGCCGTATCATCCAAAGGAAGGCACAGCAACTGAAGGCTTTAACTATGCAGAAGAAGTCTCCGGGGAAAATCATAATGAATATTTATGGATGAACGCCGCTTACGCCTTTTCAACCCGTTTGACCAATGCGTTTGATATGCATGGATGGTGCGCTGCAATACGCGGTGTAGAAGGCGGCGGTTTAGTCGAAGGCCTGCCGGTACATACATTTAAAACCAATGATGGGGAAGTGGTCTTTAAATGTCCGACTGAAATTGCAATTACAGACCGTCGTGAAAAGGAGCTGAGCGATTTAGGTTTTGTACCTTTGGTGCATTGCAAAAACACTGACTATGCCGCATTTTTCGGTGCACAGTCTGCACAAAAACCTAAAAAATATGATAGCGATACGGCGAATGCCAATTCAGCTTTATCCAGTCAAATCCAATACATCATGGCGGTTTCACGCATTGCGCATTATTTGAAAGCAATGATGCGAGATAAAGTGGGAAGTTTTGCATCTGCAGGAAATGTTGAAGCCTTTTTGAATGATTGGCTCTCTCAATATGTGCTGCTGGATGATGGCGCCTCTCAAGAAGCCAAAGCGCAATACCCACTGCGTGAAGCGTCTGTAAAAGTTGTAGAGAACCCAGCACAGCCTGGACACTACAAGTCTGTGGTCTTTTTAAGGCCGCATTTCCAGTTGGATGAGTTATCAGTATCTTTGAGACTTGTTACTGAGCTTCCTCAGTCCTCAAATTAATGAGGCAACATAATAATAACTTGAAATTAAAATCAGGAAAAATATAAAAATGAAAGACATATACGTTCAGTTTAAAGGTAAATACAAAGTGGATGGCGAATCCCGGGATTCTGAGCACAAGAATTGGCTGGAAGTGAATTCTTGGTCTCACAATATGCGTCAGCCAAAGTCAGCCACTTCATCAAGTGTAGGCGGGCATACTGCTGAACGTGTTGAACATTCAGATATGATTTTTATGAAGGATTTGGATGCGACCAGTCCAAAACTTTGGGAAGCATGTTCTGCAGGCTACACATTTGATGAAGTTCAAATTGATTTTTACCGTGCAAATGGCGACAAACGCATTAAATATCTTCAGATTAAATTGAAGCATGTCTTAATTTCGAGCGTAACGCCAAATGTCAATGAAGAAGGCGTGCCGAATGAAGCTTTTGGCCTGAAATACGCTGCTGTCGAATGGACTTACAATCAGCAGGATATTAACGGCACTCAAAAAGGCGCAGTAACAAAAAAATGGTCGCTTTCAAATAATACTGCATCTTACGCAGCATAATTTAAAGTCGCATTTTGAGGTAGAGGCTGATTTTCATTGGCCTCTATTTTTACAATTATCATATTAAAAATAAGAACATGAATTTAGACCAGCTTTATCCGTATGGCTTTAAAACAACCTTATTTGACCGGATGCTGCCCAATGAACAGCATGGACAGCAAGGCCTGTCACTTCAGCAATTGCGTGAATCAGTTGCACTGGACTTAGAAGATTTATTAAATAGCCGGGCTTCGAAATTAAGCAATGAAATTCATGATTTTCCTTTGGCTAAGCAGTCAATTCTACAGTTTGGCATCATTGATTTTGTCGGGCTTTCGACAGCAAACCCAATGGACCGGGACAAAATTTGCCAATCAATTGAGCAGTCAATTGCAGCGCACGAGCCAAGGCTGAAACAGATTCAAGTTGAAATGCTTATGGAAGGTCACAACATGGGGGCGCTTTGCCTCAGCATTCAGGCTTTCTTGAATATTCATCCTCTATATGAGCCTGTTATTTTTGATGCCTTGCTGAAACCGACCACACAACAATATGTTATTTCGACTAGAGCTTAAGTAGGTTCACTGTGATTGAAGAGTTGTTACCGTATTATGAAAAGCAATTGCAGGAGTTTGCTCAGCAATCCCGCGAATTTGCGCAGAAATATCCAAAGATTGCACAGCGTTTATCATTAAACCAAGAGCAAATTGACGATCCGCATATTGAACGCCTGATACAGGCTTTTTCCTTGATTTCGGCCAGAATTGATAAAAAGCTGGACGACAGCTATGACGTGTTTACACGCTCAATTTTTGAAGTAATGTTTCCGCAGTATCTAAAGCCATTTCCTGCAAGCTCCGTGATTTCTTTTGATGATATGAACAAAATCAAACAGCTTTCTGGAGCACTCAGCATTCCGCGCGGAACAGCATTAAAATCTAAAAGCATCCGTGGTGTGCAGTGTGAATATTCAACGGTGCAGGAAGTCCGCTTGCTGCCTATAGTGCTTAAACAGCTTCATTTTAAAGCGCATCCAACGGCGCACATACACTTAAATCAAAATGCGACCATCAGTTTAGACTTTGAAATATTCAATCAATTGCACGCGCATTTGACACTTGAAAAACTGCCTATTTATTTAGATGCAATTTCCAATTTTCCTTTACAGGTGCTGGACAGTATTTTTAAAGCCACGACCAGTTTTTCAATACAGGCAGGCCAGCAAACTTTTGAGATTGCCAATCCTTTTGAGCTGGCAGGGTTCGCTGAACAGCAAAGTATTTTGCCTCTTGATCAGCATACCCATCAGGCATACAGGCTGCTGATGGAATATTTTTGCTGCCCCGAAAAGTATAATTTTCTGACCTTGAATTTAGGCTTTCTGCATTTATTAGATGCGGCTGCAAATGAGTTTGAAGTACAGGTGCATTTTAAAATGAATTTAAATGATCAGGCAGCTTTAAGAAATTACACGGAATTAAATGCTGCCAATTTTAAATTATTTTGTACACCTGCCGTCAACCTGTTCAAGAAGCAGGCTGAACCGCAAAAAATTGACCACAAACGAATGGAATACCCGCTGCTGACAGATGCGCACCATCCGGAATATTATCAGGCGTATTCAATTTTAAGCATGAAGATGATCCGTGAGAAAAGTGGCCAAGATCAGGCGATTTTTCCTGTTTTACCGTTCTTTTCAATGAATCATTACCATCAGGAGCAGGCAAACTTTTATTACTGCTTAAATACGGCGGCGCTGAAAAATAAAAACCAAGCCTTGAGTTATTCGCTCCTGTCAAAACACCTCGCGCCTCAGAGCACGCAGTCTGACTTCATCAGTATTGAGCTGCTGTGTTCTAATCAGGATTTACCGTATGAAAGCTACAATAAAGAGCAAAATGTCCTGACATTGAATGACAGCAGTCTGGCGCGCCGCGCTCTAATGTTAAAACGTCCAAATCCGCCTTATTATTTTGAACAGAATAAACAGGAACAATGGCGCATTATTTCGCATCTTTCCTTGAATATGATGTCGCTAATGAATGGCGATGGAGTTGCTCATCTTAAAGAACTGCTTGAATTATATAATTTGCCGAAATCACGTGAAAACCAAATTCTGATAGAAGCGATCCAAACCCTGGATTTTGAATTGACGCAAAAGCTGGTCGACAGTCAGCCTTTTCCTTTATTTGTGCGGGGAGTTAAAGTCAGGCTTGGCATTCAGGCGGAGATTTTCCGCGGACACAGCATCTATATTTTCAGCCAGCTTTTGGCGCAAGTCTTCAATTTAAAGGTGCAAATGAACAGTTATGTAGATGTCACAGTCTATGATATTCAATCCCAGCAGGAGTTATACCAATGCATGCAGAACGTTGGTGGCAAGAAGCTTCTGTAATTGAAGATTTACTGAAAAATCCGGCATCCTTTGAGTTTATTCAAGCCGCGCGTCTGCTGCGGCATATGCCTTATGCGGATGCAGATCAGTACTGGGCTGCCAATTTTCAGTTTAACAGTTCATTGAAACTGAATTTTCCGCAATCTGAAATTGAGTCTCTGCAAATTGAGCGCGGGCAGGTGCATTTAACCAATTTAGTGGTAGGCCTGACCGGCATGCAAGGTGCGCTGCCTTACAGCTATACCAATAAAATAAAATCAAGCAGCCGTCAGCCGCGAACCGAAGCTCAGCAATTTTTAAATTTGTTCAATCATAAACTGACAGCTCAATATGTGGATGCCAGCATCAATTACAATCTGCCGCTGCGGTATGAGATTGATCATGAAAACAAATATCTGGACATAATCCATGCCTTAAATGGCTATATTAAAAATCAGCATCATCCGCAGGATATGGAAAATCTGGTTGCTGAATTTTCTGGCCTGATGCAGGGGCAAAACAATAGCGTTTATGCACTTAAGACCATGCTGCGCTGTATTTTTGATGTAAATGTTGATGTTCTAGAATTTATTCCCGCCAAATTCAATTTAAGCGCTGAACACAAAAGCTGCCTTGGACGGCTGCCAGGCGCTGCTTTGGGAGTCAATACTTTCTGCGGTGAAACCGTTCATCAGATAGATGACAGAATCGAGCTTTTAATTGGGCCATTGAACCGTAAAGATTATTTAGACTTTTTGCCTCAAGGTTCGATGAGTGAAAAACTAAAACAAATCATCAGCATGTGGTGCAGCCCGACTTTATTGGTGGAAGTACGGCTGATATTAAAAAAAGAAGACATAAAGCCCGTCTGTTTAAGCTCAAACAGTGTCGTTGGACTGTCTCAGGCGACAGTTTTGAGCTCTGACTGTTCAGCGGATAATGCTGAAACCTGTTATGCATTAATAGGGGATAAACATTGATTAAATTCATAGTGATTTTCGTTGCAGCTTTAGCGATTGCAATCAATGCATGTGTAATTTTCTATTGGCGCGATATTGCTTATGATCCGTCAGAAACTGACCTCATCCTTTATCTTTTGCTGCTGCCGCTACTGGCTGCAGTCACAGCATTGGCTCCTTATTTTATCTTTTTAGGCATTAAGCGCTATAAGCTAAGTCAGGAAAAGAAGCAGCGGCAAGCCGCTGAAGCTGAGCTGATGCAATCTGAACAAAAGTTAAAGAACAGCGAAAAAAACATTGCAGCAGAGAGCCGGCAATTTTCGGTCAAGATTTATTCAGCATCGGCTGTACACAGTTTTGGTGAAAATGCCTCCATACTTGAACAATATATGCGATTCAAAAGCCCAGAACTGGATCCAAATTTATTCAATGCCTATGGCCTGCCGGTACTGTCTTTTCGGATTAAAGATTTGGATGAAGCTGTGCAATCCGCTGAAGACGATGAGCCCAGCAATATTTCTATGCGTGAGCAACGAATTGCGCAGTTGCTGAATCAGCAAATTGAACAGCATACAGAGACTTTAATGATGGTATCCAACCATTTAAAAGATTCCGCAATGTTCTATAACAGTGAAATGGCTTATCAATACCGTATGCACCCCGCATGGATCTCCGAGATTGACGTATCGGAACATACTGATGAAAAAACAGAAAATATTTTAGAGCCGGTATGCCGTTTAGATAAGATTACGGTTCATATTTTACTGGCTGAAAATCTGATTCATCACTGGAGTGAATCTTTTAGTGAAAAACTGCAGAATCAGCTGGCTGGTCCATATTCAATTTTGCATGCGCAAATTGAAATTGAACATCATTTTATGAGCCAGCAAACATCTTATGCTGCATGGCTAAAACTTCTGGATCAGATTGCAGAGCAGAAGCATGCATTTAACCTCATCATTAATGCAGATTCTGAAATCGATCAGGATTGGATTGATGAGAAATTTTGGCAAACTGAAGCTTATATAGCGGCTGAGTATGCGTCGAGCTGGTGCATTTCCAGCCTTGATACAGAAGTTTTACAGTTAATCCCGCAAAAAATTCTGAAAATTGCGTTAAATGAAACAGATCTGGATGCTTTTTTAGCGAAAAATCAGCTCATTGAACATGCCCAATTCAAACAGGATACGCCATTTGTCTTGATCTTGGATGATCCTGCGGATATTAAAACCATCAAGAAACTTCAGCACAATTTAATTGATTCTGCTGTTGAATCGCATCATTTGCTATATACCAAAACCAATTTGGGACATACGCAGCAGCTTGCAAAAATTTTCAGTTTCATGCTTGGCATGCATTTCCCTGATGAAGGGATTGGCATGGTTTACAGTGTCGATCAAGATAGCGTGTATTCATATTTTCAAGGCTACCTAGAAGACAATCTTCATCAATAATTCGCTGATTTATAGCAAAGAAACTTATAGCAATAAAATAAATAAAGAGAAAAAAGTGAATACATTATTTTATACCTTGCTGGGATATGTCTGGCAATATGTGACCAATCCCAAAGCCATTATGGCGCTTTCATTTTTTGTCGCAATTATGGCCATGCGCAATAGCGTGCCGAACAATTATTTTTGGATGATCACTGCGCTTTATATTTTAGGCCTTGTGATTTGGGGCATATATGAAATTATTCAGCATCATCGAAACGGCAAGCAAGGCGAAATACTGGCAGATGCTATTGTTAAAGATACTGAAACAGAATACGGAAAGTTAAAAAATAAAGAAGAATTGCAGCTGATTAACCAGCAGACTAAAGATTCTATACAGCTGATTCGTAAATCAAAATTGGGTGATAAAAAGGGCAATGCAGCCTTATATGAGTTGCCGTGGTACATGGTCATCGGCAATCCAGCAGCTGGCAAAAGCTCTGCAATTTATAATTCGGGCCTGCGGTTTCCATTTGAAGCTACACATCAAAAAATGATCTCATCCGGCTTAAGCGGAACCCGAAATTGTGATTGGTTTTTTTCCACAGACGGTGTGCTGCTGGATACAGCTGGACGCTATTCGGTATATGCAGAAGATCATTCAGAATGGCTGGGTTTTTTAAATATTTTAAAGAAAAGCCGTACTAAGGCGCCAATCAATGGATTGATTGTGGTTGTCAGCGTGGCTGAATTGGTCAGTCAAAGCCCAGAAAAATCGATTGCACTGGCTAAAAATTTACGCGCTAGGATTCAAGATTTAACCGAAAGGCTGGAAATTTTTGCGCCCGTTTATTTAGTGTTCTCTAAAATGGATCTCATTGCGGGTTTTACTGAATTTTTTGAATGTTACGATAATGACGAATTTGATCAGGTTTGGGGCGCAACATTGCCATACGATTCAAACTCTTCAGAAAACTCAGCAGCGCTTTTTGAAAAGCATTACGGTATTTTATATGATGGCCTGAAAAGTGTCAGCACCACACATTTGAGCCGCCGGCATGCTCAGAATATTTCGCCAAGCGTGATGACTTTCCCTTTAGAGTTTAAAAGTTTAAAGCCGGTTTTAAAAACATTTATCGGTACGCTTTTTCAAGAAAATCCCTATCAGTTTAAACCGGTTTTCCGCGGCTTTTATTTTACCAGCGCGCTGCAGGAAGGCATGATAGAAAGTCCAATGACAGAGCAAATTGCGGAAGATTTTCATTTAATCAAAGGATTAGACAGCGGCTTTGGTGTGCCGACCAAGTCTATTTCTCAAGACCACGGCTATTTTCTTAAAGGTCTATTTTCCAGTGTGATTTTAAAGGATAAGAACCTGGTTAAGCAGCACATTAATCCTGTTCGAAAACGGCAGCGGTTTCTGCTTTTTATTGGCGCTTTATTCACGGTTGCGGTTTTACTGAGTTTATGGATCTGGTCTTATCGAAATAATCAGCAATTAATAGCTGAAGCGAATGCAGATTTAGCAAAAGTGGTGCAAATGGAGTCTCAGTCTGGCCATGAGCTGTCGACTCAATTAGAAACCCTGCTGATTTTGCAAGGACATTTGCAGCAACTGGATCATTTCGAACGGGAGCGCCCGCTAAAATACAGTTTCGGTTTATATCAAGGCAATGACATTAGAGAAAAGCTCAAAACTGAATATTTAAAAGGTATTCAGCAAATTGTGCTGCAGCCGGCACAGCAGAATATGGCGCAATATCTGCAAAGGGTAAAAAGCAATGAAGCCATGCTTAAGCAGAACCATATTAATGTTCAGATAAATCAAAAAACACGGGCCAATCAGCCAGATTTAGAGCCAGCGGATACCAATCCACAGGATGCTTACAATGCTTTAAAAGCGTATTTAATGCTGAGTAATCCGCAATATAGGGAATCCAGCCACTTAAGTGATCAAGTAACGCGCTTTTGGCGGTCTTGGCTGGATGCAAACCGAGGGCAGATTCCGCGCAACGACCTGATATCTAAAGCCGAACTGGTCTTATCTTACGCAATGACACTGGCCAATGATCCGAAATTTCCACAATTGGAATCGGATGCGAATCTGGTTGATCAAACCCGTCAAATCTTGCTGGCGGTAACGACGGGCATTCCCGCGCGTGACCGTGTCTACAATGAAATAAAAATGCGTGGATCAGTCCGATTTCCAGCCATTACAGTGAAGCAGATGGTCGGTGAAGCCAGCCAAAACAGCATGCTGGGGAGCTATGCGCTGCCAGGGATTTTCAGCTATCAGGCATGGAATGACTATGTTGAAGATGCGATAGAGCAGGCTGCCAATAGCCCCACAGACAGCAAAGATTGGGTGCTGAATATGACTCAGTCAGATGATTTAACTTTCAGCGGCAGTCCAGAGCAAATCCGCAAGCAGCTGACCGAACTCTACAAGCAGGAATACATTGCTGAATGGCGAAAATTTTTAAATGGCGTGCATTATGCAAAAACTGCTGATTTTAAGCAGCAGTCGAAGCACATGGACATCTGGGGTGAACCCGAAAATTCCCCAATTCGTGCAGTGCTGGAGCGCGCAGCAAAAGAAACAAGTTGGGACAACCCCGTAGTGCAGGCCGAATTAGCGGCGCCAAAAACCGGTTTTGCAGCATGGTTCAAACGTAAAGTTTTGAGTCAAAATGAAGCCAAAATGGCACAGCAGAATCTATCTTCAGCAGCGCAAGGCGTCATTGCGAAAGAGTTTCAGTTATTTTATCAGCTTGTCCGCAAGCGTGATGACCAGCAGAATCAATCATTATTAGATGAATATATGCAGTCTATGGCTCAAGTGCGCAGCAAGCTGAATGATTTGCGCAGTGCCGGCGATGTTGGCCCGGCCAGCATGGCTTTGGCAAAGCAAACCATTAATGATCAAAACTCTGTATTTAACAGCACTCAGAAATATATTGATGAAAAAATGGCTGTAGGACTGAAAGAATCTGATCAGCTGCTGCTGCATAAACTATTGCTTGCACCGCTTACACAGACTTTCGAAACCTTATTGACACCTGCACAGGATGAAATGAATAAACTTTGGATGCTGCAAGCCTATCAGCCATTTTCGGCAAATTTAGCGATCAAATATCCTTTTAATACCAGTGCCGCGCTGCAGGCCACAAGCAATGAAATCAATCAAATTTTTGGAGAAAGCGGCAGTATTACCCGTTTTGTCAAAGAATATCTAGATCCCTTTGTTATTCGCCGCGGCTATACCTTAACCTCAAAAACATGGCAGAACTTAGGCATTGGGATAAACCCGCAATTTTCAGCCAATTTCCAGCGCTATGTCTCTCCAAGTAATGCAATGGCAACAGGTGAATTGAATCAGCCAGCGGCTGCACCAGCCATCAGCCAGTCTAACTTTCAGTTCTTTCCATTGGAAAATCCCCAATTATTGTCCTATACCATTGATATTGATGGCCAAAGGATGATGTTTGAGAATGGCGTACAGCAATGGGTGAACTTTGTCTGGCCGAATAAGGGCGCAATTCCAGGGGCGCGGATTACAGCAGTCGATCTGGAAGGTAAAACGCATACCGTGCTGGATGAGCCTGGTGAATATGGCATAAACCGCTTGGTGGAAGGCGCGCAGCGGACGCAAAAGGGTAATGCTTTTGAAATGGTTTGGCGCAGCAAGCAGAATGCTGATGTTTCAGTCAAAGTTAACTTCCGGTTAGTCAGCGGAGATACTGCGGGCAATATTGGTTCAAATCCTGGCTATAAAGGCATGGCGCTTTCAGAGCAAGTGGTCATGAACAAAGCGGTACGGGTCGTTGCGGCACAGGAAATGCCTGCAGGTTCAATGCTTGTTCCTGTGCAAGCAAACGCAGTGCTTCAAGCCGCAAGCGCAGGAGGAACTGCGCCATGATGGCGATGAAATTTATAGGGAAATACAGGAGATGGGCGCATGCATGAAGTCAAAACCATCCCGCTGTATTATGGAAAATGTCCGGCCCGCGGAGATTTTTTGAAGTCACGCGGACAGCATGCATTGATTCAATTGATTGATCAGTGGATAACTGAAGCATTGGAGCTGGCGATGCAATCCAGCCATTTCCAAGAGGCCTATTCCAAACTGCCTTCCCTAGATTTTTTGATTGCCAGCCCGCAGGACAAGCGGTTTTTGGCTGCCAATTTAATCAGCAGCGAAGACAGTTCTGGACGCCAGTTCCCTATGGTGCTGTGCCATTTGCTTGAGCTGGAGGATCCTTTTGAAAATATTTTATTTGCGCCATACCGCTATAAATTGACATTAATTGATTTATATCAGCGCAACCGGATTATGCGCTCAATCCGCGATCCAGATATTTTATTAGATAAATTAGGCAAGCTTTCGGATGAAATTCAAATTTTTGGCACCGAAGAGGCAGTAGCATTTTATGAACATCACACTGTGCATTCATTTGCCAAAATGCTGAACTTTACGCCTTATCAGCTGGCGCAGAGCATGATCGGCTTAGGGCTTCTGCTGCAGCCGATTATTCAGCACGGCACTTCACGGTTAAATAAAGTGCTGATTTTGCCCATCAACAATATCAGCTATTGCTACGAAATAGCGGCTTTTTGGGTGAATTTGATTAGTCGTTTTATCGAAAATCAGAATGCAGAACTGCTGATAGGAATTTTGCACAGTGAATCGCCAAAACTGCTATTTGGCTTTCAAGGCGCTGATATAACAGCTTTAAGCAGTATTTTTACACAAGATATCCATAATGATTATTGGGTTTCATTAATTGATGCTCATTGGATTGATCCATATTTAGAACAGAATGCGGGTCTTGCGGCATTAGAGCAGGCATTGAGTGAGCGTCAAATCAGCCTTACGCAAGCCATAAAGCTATTTAGGCAAACATTTATAGAAGACAAAGCATGAATAAAAACAAAAAAATGAAACTCTTTGGCAAGGTTCTACGGACAATTTTTCCATTATTAATCTGCTGTTCTGCAAAAGCGCAGCAGCCTGTGGTGATAGAAGGCGCCGTTCCGAATGAAGCAGCAAAGCAGGAAATCCTAAACAAAGCTTATATAACCTATGGCCGTGAAAATATTATTGATAAAATTCGGGTCAAGATGGTTTCTGCACCGAATGGCTGGAGCGGAAATGTCAGCAACATCATTACTGAAGATTTAAAAAAAGTTAAGCAGGGACAGTTGGCTGTCCGAGGCACGCAAGTCAATTTAACAGGAAAAATAACAGATCCAAATGACATTCAGCCTACTGCAGTCAAACTGCAGAATCTTGTTGCATCTGGCTATAAAGTAAATACGCAGCTGAGCGCAGATGCCGCAGAACAGAAGATTATTGATGCCGCGCTAAAAAATCGAATCATCGAATTTGAGTCCGGAAGCGCTGTTTTAGCGCCATCAGGCGTTCAAATTTTGAATGAAATGGCTATCGCTTTAAACAAAGTAGGCCGTAAAAAAGTCAAAATCACAGGGCATACCGACAGTTCAGGAGATAGCGCTAAAAATATTGTACTGAGCCAAGAGCGTGCAGCAGCAGTAAAAAGCTATTTGACCAGCAAAAATATTGCGCCTGAAACAATGAGTACAGAAGGTTTGGGGTCGAATAAACCGGTTGCGGAGAATACGACACCTGAGGGCAGAAAAAAGAACCGCAGGATAGAATTTGAGGTGCTTTGATCCCGAGTCAAATGGTTGTAATTACACTGCGGAAAATAAAAAACCTCAAATTTTGAGGTTTTTTATTTGAATGATCATTTTGTAATTGCAATATATGTACATAAGAATGACAGGGGGCGAAGATTATTTCTTCAATAAATTGCTAGGTATAAATTTTCGCCCATGGCTGAGCTTCTTCAAGTGCATAAGCCAGCTCTAAGAGTGTTCTTTCATCGCCTAAATTGGCTGATAATTGCAGGCCGATCGGCAAGCCAGTTTCAGCAGTTAAACCCAAAGGCAGTGAAATTGCAGGTGCTCCCGCAATATTTTGAATAGGTGTAAAAGTGACATAATTCTGTATTCGTGCAAACAGCTCATCAAAAGAAAGCTGAGGTGAAAGATAGCCGAGTTCAGGCGTTGTGTGAGCCAATACTGGAGACAGCAGCACATCAAGCTTGGTGAAAATTTGCTGATATTCATGCTGTATTTTCTTTAAGCGGTGCAGAAACAGCGGCGTTTTATAAAAATTATTTTTATATAATTGAGATAAGCCCACCGTTAAATTATCTAATTCGGCTGGCTGAAAATTTGAACCAAACAGCTGCTTGCCGAATGTTTGCAGTAGAAATGATAAAAAGCCCCAGTATTGGCTGAAATCATTGACAAAATTTTGTGAAAAAGGCAATTCAAAATATTCAATATGATGTCCCAGACTTTCTAGCAGCTTGGCTGTTTTTTCAAGTGTAGCGCTGGTCTCGGCATCAACAGTTCCTGTAATGGAGCGCTGAACTACGCCAATGCGCAACTTTCTAGCAGATGAGTGTTCTATTAACCCGATTTTAGGCAATTTTACGTTATAAAAACTGCGTTCCATGCCTGCCATAAAGTGGGCAGTATCGCGCACACTGCGGGTCAGCACGCCTTCAGAGATAATTTTAATCGGAAGTTTGCTGGCTGCGTCGCTATCATGCGTTCGGCCTCGCGTTGGTTTAAGTCCAATCAAACCGCAGCAGGCCGCAGGAATACGGATTGAACCCCCGCCATCATTGGCATGCGCAATAGGAACTACACCTGCAGCGACTAAAGCGGCAGACCCGCCAGAGGATGCGCCGCTAGAAAATTTGGTATTCCATGGGTTCAGCGTAGCGGAACCATCTTTATATTCTGTAGTCGCGTTTAGACCAAATTCAGGCAAAGTGCTTTTGCCTAAAAAAATAAAACCCTGATCTATCAGCTGCTGGCTGAATTTTGGGTTTTTAACTGCCGGCGGGCTATGAACAGCGCCAGAGCCATGATGCGTAGCTAAGCCCGCTAAATCAGTATTATCTTTCATCAAAAATGGAACGCCAGCAAAAAGGCCGCTTTGCTCTTGCCCAGCGTGAATAAGCGCTTTTTCAAATTGTTCAAATTGAATGGCATTGAGAATGGGGTTTACACGCTCAGCACGCTTAATAGCCGCTTGAACGGCTTCGTGTGATGAAATGTCCTTATTTTTGATCAGCTGAGCAATTTTAACGGCGTCAAAATTTTCTAAAGCATCTTGTGTAAAACCATGCACTTTGGCAGCGCGCTGAAGGTCCATTGATAAATCCCTTTATTCTTTTATTTCATGTTGATGGAATAGGGATAAGATATATTTTGACAACTATAATTGTCAATTGAACTTTTTAAAAATTATGAAGTTAAGAGGTTGCAACAGTAAATTTACATGTATTAACTTCAATTGCAAAATTGAGATGTATTGATCATGGAACCAGCTAAACATTGAATGCTTTTCAATTGTTAGATTCTAAAAACAGCAGTAAAACCGCCTAAATTTTAGAGATATTCTTGCATGATGTTAATTAAGGAAAGCGGGAACGCCTTGTGCAGATGCAGGCGTTTTAAATGCTTATACAGCAAAAAAAGCAATTCCTTGAAAATCTAGATTTTTATTTTAAAGGAATCGCTCTGCTGCAATTTTTCACCCTGCTTTAATTCGCCTGGCCTGCACAATGGGCCGCAATCTCTTGAATTTTAGCGGCTTCAATTTTTAAATGATCCCATTTGCACATTTGCAGCATAATCCATTCGAAATCACTAGATTTTACGGCGCCTTGAGCGCCAAATGAGCGGATAATGTGCTGTATTTTATAAAACTCATCGACATGCACCAATGAGGAACAACTGAACCTGATAATTTCACTGCACTCCAGCATTTGCCAAATTTCGTCTAATGATTCAAGCGTATTTAAATCTTGCTGAGCAAGCTGAATGGCAGTTTCAATGGCTGTTAAAGTTTGAGGATGCTGCTTTGCCCATTCTTGCGTTGTCGCCAAAACCTTATCAGTGACTTCAGGAATAATCTGTTTGCTGTCAGCAATGACGTGGCTGTAGCCCTCTATTTGCGCCTGAATATTCCATGGCTCACCGACACAGAAGCCATCAACCAATTGTGCAGAAATGGCATCCACCATATATGGAGGCGGCAGGGTGGATAAAGGATAAGTCTGCGCCAGTTCTTCATCCGCCAAAGCAAGCCATTCACGCAAGCAATAATGATGAATAGACTGCTTGAATACATGCGCGAGCTGAATTTTTTGCCCTTTTTTTGCGGCAGCTGCAATTTTTCCTGCAGAACTTTCAGGTGCATCTAGAGCAGATATGCCCAAATCATGGCAAAGTTTTTGACTGAGGCTGATAAAGGCGCGGTTGGTACTGAGCACCAATGATGTTTGAAGCGGTATTCCGAGCTGATCATCTCCAGTTGCCGCAGCAGGCAGCATTGCAGAGAGGCAGTGCGCAGCGTCCAGAATGCCAAAAGCCAGACGGTCGCGCAAACTCGCCCAAGAAGCTTCTTTTACTAATGTGACGTTCAGGCCTTGTGCAGAAAAATAGCCCTTTTTTTGCGCCCAGAGTATGGCGGTGCAATCCAATAACGGAATATATCCTAGTTGAATATCGGTTTTTTCAAGCGTCTTCATGCTTTATTCCTTAAATTGAGACTGCAGCAGTGCTTGGGCATCAATCAGCCGTCTGGCCATTTCTCCCATCGTCATACGATGGCTCATGGCATTTTTTCTGAGCAGGGTAAATGCTTGCTCTTCTTCAATTTTATGCATTTGCATGAGCATGACTTTGGCTTTTTCAATATCTTTTCGATCAGCCAGTTTGCATTTGGTTTCATTCAAATCATTCAGTAATTTTTTATGCTTTTTAAATTGTTCAATTGAAATTTCTAAAATGCTTTCCAGCTTTTCAGGGTCTATGCCGTCAACAATGTAGGCGGTAACCCCAGCTTCTATGGCATTTTTAATGGTGTCTTTATGCGAATTTTTGGTAAATAGCACGGTCGGCAAATCAAACTGGCTGACACAGCTTTCAATAATATCCCGATGCGGATGATCCATATCCAGCAAAATAACGTCTGCATGCAGCTGCTGCAGATCTGTGCTATTCAGATGATCAATCATCAGGCAAGCAACGACTTCAAAATCATGCTCGATTAATGAGGTTTTTATAAAAGATGCCCGTTCAAGATCGTCATCTATCAGGGCGATTTTCAAATTTGGCATACAAAAGCTCAGGTCTGTCCTGAAAAAGGCACTAGATGCATTAAGCAATTTAAGTGCCAACTTTGGGTAATGTTTAAAAAATCAAGGGATATTGTGATTGGTTTTTAGAAAGCGCACTTTAATGATGCGTATTGCGTCGTTCGAATGCGGTTTTATAGAGATATGCAGAGATATTTGAGAGGAACGGCTTAAATTCTATGAAAAAAGCAGAAGGCATAGTTAGGAAAACCCAAATTAAGCACCATAAAATCTGTCATTCATAAATAAATAATCAATTTTACAAAACTGGCATGAACAATGCTTATATCTAATCAAGTCAAAGAAGACTTTCAAAATTTGTAAGACGGCCAACGACGTCCGTTCTGATCGATTCTGTACCGGCACTGTGCCATACAGAAAAACTATACGCTCAGTTCGTCCGGAGAAGGTTATGTCTTCAAATTTAAATGCCAATAAAGCGACAAAAATAAGTCTATTTAATTTTTCTAGTGCAGCAATGCGGGCCTTCCATATGAGTTGGCTCGCATTTTTTGTTTGTTTCTTTGCATGGTTTGCCTGTGCGCCTTTAATGCCGGTTATTGCTGGTGAATTTGATTTGACCAAAGATCAAATCGCCAATATTAATATTGCGGCTGTCGCCATCACGATTCTTGTCCGCTTAATTGTAGGGCCTTTATGTGATAAATACGGCCCGCGTAAAACCTATACCGCTTTATTGATCCTTGGCAGTATTCCTGTTTTTGGCGTGGCATCAGCCAACAGTTATGAATCCTTCCTGTTTTTCCGCTTATTGATTGGCGCAATCGGCGCAAGCTTTGTTATTACGCAATATCACACCAGCATTATGTTTGCGTCCAATGTGGTAGGTACAGCGAATGCCGCAGCAGCGGGCTGGGGAAATGCAGGCGGCGGTGCAACGCAGGCTTTAATGCCGTTGCTGTTGGCTGCACTGGTGATGTTTGGTGTGGAGCAGGCAATGGGCTGGAGAGTTGCGCTGATTGTACCGGGCCTAATGATGCTGATTGTCGGTGCGCTGTATTGGAAATTTACTCAGGACTGCCCGCAAGGCAACTTTAAAGAATTGCGCGCGCAAGGGATCAGTGTCGGCAGTGACAAAAAAGGCGGAATCGCAATTCTTATGCATGCTGCTAAAAACTACCGGGTTTGGATTTTGTTTGGCGCGTATGCCGCGTGTTTTGGCATAGAAATTTTCATTCATAACATTATTGCTTTGTATTACGTCGACCATTTCAGTTTTGGCTTAAAAGAGGCAGGCATGGCTGCTGGAATTTTTGGCTTGCTGGCGCTGTTTGCCCGTGCGCTTGGCGGCATTGTTTCGGACAGAGTGGCGACTAAAAAAGGTCTGGATGGGCGGACTAAAGTCCTGTTTGCCATGATTGTGATGGAAGGCTTATTCCTGATTGTTTTCTCGCAAATGAATACGGCGGTTCTGGCTATTCTGGCAATGACGGTTTTCGCTTTATTTACCCATATGGCGTGTGGAGCAACCTACGCATTGGTGCCATTTATCGACCGTGATGCCTTGGGCGGTGTTGCAGGCATTATCGGCGCAGGCGGCAATGTTGGCGCGGTGGCTGCCGGTTTCCTGCTCAAAGGCATGCTGGATATTCAAACTACATTAATGGTTCTTGGCGGTTTAGTCGTTATTGCCGCCAGCTGTGTTCTGATGATTCGCTTCTCAGTTGAGCATAAAGAAAAAGAACAGCGCTTATTTGAGCAGGCAGTTCAAGCCCGCAACATGGCCGAAGCGCAAAACTAATCGATCAGAACGCTACAGAAAATAGAGAAATTTGGAGAAAGAACATGAAAATTATCATGATTGGTCATGGCATGGTAGGCCACAAGTTTATTGAATCAATACTTGAACATGCTGGTGATGAGGTCGAAATCACCATTTTGGCAGAAGAACCGCGTTTGGCTTATGACCGAGTGCATCTGACCGAATATTTTAGCGGCAAGTCCGTCAAAGACCTAACATTGTGCCGAAGCGACTTTGCCGATGCGTATGGAATTGATTTACGCCTGAATACCAAAGCCGTTGAAATAGATCAGGCCCATCAAACGATCACAACCAATCATGGCGATGTTCTGCACTACGACAAATTGGTGCTTGCGACAGGCTCTTATGCCTTTGTGCCGCCCATTCCTGGCAATGACCGTGAAAACTGTTTTGTCTACCGCACAATTGATGACTTGGATGCGATCCGCGCTGCCAGCTTGAATGCAAAAACCGGTGTTGTGATTGGCGGTGGATTATTGGGATTGGAAGCAGCCAAGGCGCTGCGTGATTTAGATTTGGAAACTCATGTCGTTGAGTTTGCACCGCGCTTAATGGCGGTACAGATTGATGATTTGGGCGGGAAGGTTTTACGTGCAAAAATCGAAAACTTAGGCGTTAAGGTTCATACCCAAAAAGCGACGTCATGTATTGAAGATGGCGTAAACACCAAACACGTGATGAAGTTTGGTGATGGCTCTGAACTCGAAACCGACATCATTTTATTCTCTGCAGGCATCCGCCCGCGCGATGAGCTGGCGCGTCAAAGCGGATTGGCGATTGGTGAACGTGGCGGCATCATAATCAATGATTATTGCCAAACCTCCAATCCTGATATTTATGCCATAGGTGAGTGCGCGCTTTGGCAAAATAAAATCTACGGACTTGTCGCTCCGGGCTATGACATGGCGCGCATTGCCGCAAAGCATGTGATGGAACAAGCTTGCAATGCTTTTGCAGGCGCAGACATGAGCACTAAACTTAAACTGATGGGGGTTGATGTTGCGTCAGTCGGTGACGCGCATGCCATGACACCCAACGCTTTGAGCTATTTCTATGCCGATGAAGATGCTCAGGTCTATAAAAAAATTGTGGTCGATGCGGCGAAAAACAAATTGCTTGGCGCGGTCTTAGTCGGCTGCGCCAAAGAATATAACGACCTTCTGCAAATGATGCTGAACGGTTTGGCTGTTCCAGAAAATCCAGAAAGCTTAATCATGCCGGGCTATGCGCAATCCAGCGCCAAAAGCGGCGGCAGCGGCGTCGATTTACTGCCAGACAGCGCTACCATTTGTTCTTGCAATAATGTTTCTAAAGCAGATATTTGCTCAGCTATTGCCGATGGTTCAACTTCGCTTGGCGCACTAAAAAAATGCACTAAAGCGGCGACGGCATGCGGCGGCTGTGCACCATTGGTGACTCAAGTTTTAAAATCTGAACTGCAGCGCCAAGGGGTGACGGTCAACAATCATTTATGCGAGCACTTTGCCTATTCACGCCAAGAGCTGTATCACTTGGTGCGGGTTAATGAAATCAAAACTTTTGATGATCTGATTGAACAGCATGGCCATGGCATGGGCTGCGATATCTGCAAGCCGACAGCAGCCAATATTCTGGCCTCTTGCTGGAATGACTTTGTACTTAAGCCTAGCCATGCAGGGCTGCAAGACAGCAATGACTATTACCTTGGCAACATTCAAAAAGACGGCTCTTATTCAGTTGTGCCGCGTATGGCCGGCGGAGAAGTTACGCCCGATGGCCTGATTGCCATTGGTCAAATTGCCAAAGAATATGGTTTATACACCAAACTTACCGGTGGCCAGCGTGTCGACATGTTCGGCGCACAGGTTCATCAATTGCCTGAAATCTGGGAAAAATTAATCGATGCAGGCTTTGAATCAGGGCATGCATACGGCAAGTCGCTACGTACAGTGAAATCTTGTGTCGGCAGCACATGGTGCCGTTTTGGCGTAGATGATTCTGTGGGTTTAGCCATCTTCTTAGAAAACCGTTACAAGGGCTTGCGTTCGCCGCACAAATTGAAAATGGCGGTGTCGGGCTGTACCCGTGAATGTGCCGAAGCGCAAAGTAAAGACGTCGGTGTCATTGCTACGGAAAAAGGCTGGAACCTATATGTATGCGGCAATGGCGGGATGAAGCCGCGTCATGCAGAACTGCTGGCTTCTGACTTGGATACGCAAACCCTGATCCGCTATATCGACCGATTCTTTATGTTCTATATTCAAACCGCAGACCGTCTGCAGCGCACGTCGGTATGGCGCGACAATATGGAAGGCGGCTTGGATTACTTAAAAGATGTGGTGGTGAATGATTCCTTGGGTGTTGCTGCCGAGCTTGAAAACCGTATGAGCCATGTGGTCGGGACTTATCAAGATGAATGGCGTACTGCGATTGAAGATCCTGAAGTACGTAAACGCTTCGTCACTTTTATCAATGCCAAAGCGGAACAGCAAAATGATCCGCACATTCAGTTTGCGCAAGTGCGCGGGCAAATTCGTCCTAAAAATGAAGCTGAGCGTGATGAGACCCGCATTCCAGTAGTGGAAGCATAAAAGATAAATATTAAACTTTTTCAATTTATACAGCCTTCGTTCCGATTCTTCTCTGAGAAAAAAGATCCGAGGCGCGTTGAAAATAGTTTTTAGAAAAGGATGAAGATGATGACAATTTTAAAAGAAATGAATGAATTGGAATGGATTGAAGTTTGCCCTCTGGATGCGATTACGCCTAATACCGGTGTAGGAGCGTTGATGAATGATCAGCAAATTGCAATCTTCCGTGTAGGCAATGAAAAGCGTGTTTATGCGCTTAGCAATCAAGATCCGTTCAGTAAAGCTTTTGTGATGTCACGCGGTATTTTGGGCGATTTGCAAGGTGAGCGCGTGGTGGCTTCGCCCATTTACAAACAGCATTTCAGTTTAGCGACTGGGCGCTGTTTGGAAGATAAAGACCAAAAGCTGCTGGTTTTTCCAAGTAAAATTGAAAATGGTCAGGTTTGGATCAGCTCAACACCGCAAAAAACATACATTACCAATACGGGCACTGTGCAAGACAAAATGAAACTGGTTTTGGTCGGCAATGGCTTGGCAGGCATGCGCTGTCTGGAAGATTTGCTTGATATGGCGCCTGAGCGCTATGAAGTGACTGTCATTGGCGAAGAGCCTTGGGGCAACTACAACCGCATTATGCTGTCTCCGGTACTTTCAGGCGATAAAACCATTGAAGATATTATGCTGCATCCGCATGTGTGGTATGCGGGCAAAGGCATTCGCTTTATCGCAGGTGATCCGGCCGTTCGCATTGACCGGCCGCGTAAGCAGGTCTATACAGATAAAGGCGAAGTTGTAGATTATGACCGGCTGATTTTAGCGACTGGATCGAAACCTTTTGTACCGCCTATCCCGGGTGCCGAGCTGGAAGGCGTCCTGAGTTTCCGTGATATTTATGATGTAAATGCAATGCTGGACTACTGTAAAACCAAAAAAAATGCCGTGGTAATCGGCGGAGGGCTGTTGGGTTTAGAGGCTGGCTATGGTCTGAAGCAGCAAGGCATGAATGTTACAGTGCTGCATTTGATGGACCGCATTATGGATCGTCAGCTGGACGCGAAAGCCAGCCAAATGCTGAAACAGTCAATCGAGCAAAAAGGCATTCGCGTTATTACTGAAGCCAATACTGAAGAACTCATCGGCAGTGAAGGGCATGTCACCCATATCCGCCTCAAGGACGGTACAGTTTTAGACGCGGATTTAGTGGTTTTTGCGGTAGGCATCCGCCCCAATATGGCCTTGGCGCAAAGTGCCGGTCTGCGCTGTAACCGCGGTGTGCTGGTCAATGACACTATGCAAACCTTTGATCCGAGTATTTATGCGGTGGGGGAATGTATTGAACACCGCAATCAAACCTTTGGTTTAGTCGAACCGCTTTGGGGCCAAGCCTTTATTTGCGCATCCCATTTGGCAGAGCATGGCAGTTTGACCTTTAAAGCGCCGACGGTGCCGACACAGCTTAAAGTCAGCGGTTGTGATGTTTTCTCTGCAGGGAACTTTGAGCCGAAAGATGACTTTGAAGATATTGTCTTGAATGATGAAAAACGTCAGATTTATAAACGCATTATTATTCAAAAAGATAAGGTTGTTGGTGCGGTACTGTTTGGTGATACTGAAGATGGCGCATGGTATGCAGAGCTGATAGCAGACCATACGCCTATTACTGCAATCCGTAATAAATTGCTGTTTGGTAAAGATTTTGCTTTAAAAAATGCAAGTTAATCAGGCTTAACTTCGGTTTGTCTAAGCAATAAATATAAATTGAACTGCAGTATTGAATCCATACTGCAGTTCTAAATTAAATCAAATATTCATCTTTAAAATAAATTTAAGCATATTTTATTTATGATCTCTAAGTATTTTCTGGCGCTATGTAATTGGTTTTAAATATATGGTAAGGTGGTTTTTTTTGATTTGTTTGTTGAATTTTTATTTTAAATAATTATGTTTTAATAAATACTCTTTAAATTAAAAATAGCCATTTTTCAATGGCTATTTTTAATAGCTTGCTTAGTAACTTTTATACGGTAAAAACTTCCCAGAAAGCACGACATTAACCCGGTCTCCATTCGGATTATTTTCGCGCTGAATGTCCATGCTGAAATCAATAGCGCTCATAATGCCGTCACCAAACTCCTCATGTATAAGTTCTTTAATGGTGGTGCCATACACACTTACAACTTCATACCAACGATAAATCAAAGGATCTGTAGGGATACTTGTAGGAAGTGAGCCCTTATAGGGAACAATTTGCAGCCATGCAACAGCTTCATCACTTAAGTCAAAAATTTGACCAATTTTTTCTGCTTGCTGTTTATTAAAAGCCATTTGACCAAGACATCCTGAAGTGACCCACTCTTTAGATAAGCCAACTTCTTGAGCAACATTTGACCATTTTATCGACTTTAAAACTTTAGCAGATATAATCATGTCTGTGACTTGTTGACGCTGCGTGATCATTTATTATCTCCAATAGGTTTATTTAAAATAAATATAAAATTCTTATATTGTTTAGCATGATTTATGCCAAATCTATTTTTATAAGTTTTATTCTAATAATTTTATAAACTGGTATGAACTTTGCACCTATTAATTATGTATTGGCAATGAAGCCATTTTATTTAAATTAATAGAGCAGAATTTTATTTCAGGCAATGGCGCCTAAGATTTTAAACAAATCTTGGGCGCTTTTTACTTATGGAAAAGAAATTCTTGCTTAGACCCATAGATTAAGAGGTTAATGCGATGTCCTATCTTGCACCTGCAGAGTTTGCACAAAAAGTAGTAGATGCCGGTGAAGCAAAACTTCATATGGCAACCCGTGATGTTTTAATTCGGTCATTTATGGCGGGGGCGATTTTGGCGCTTGCTGCTGTATTTGCGGTGACCATTGCTGTGCAAACAGGTGTGCCGCTGATTGGTGCACTTTTGTTTCCTGTCGGTTTTTGTATGCTGTATCTGCTTGGATATGACTTATTGACGGGGGTATTTGTGCTTACGCCTTTGGCGTGGCTGGATAAGCGGCCGGGTGTGACTTGGAAGCGTATTTTGAAAAACTGGGGGCTGGTTTTTCTTGGAAACTTTGGAGGTTGTCTCGTGGTGGCCTTTCTTATGGCAATTGTTTATACCTATGGATTTGCTGCCGAACCGAATAACGTCGGTTTAGCCATTGCGCATATTGGTGAAGCACGGACTTTAGGTTATGCAGAATACGGCTTTGCAGGCTGGGTGACAATTTTCATCCGCGGCATGCTGTGTAACTGGATGGTGTCACTGGGAGTAATCGGTGCAATGATGTCTACGACCGTCAGCGGTAAATTTATTGCGATGTGGATGCCTGTCATGCTGTTTTTTGCAATGGGTTTTGAACACTCTGTGGTGAATATGTTCCTGTTTCCATTTGCGATGATAATGGGTGGCGACTTTTCAATTATGGATTATTTTATTTGGAATGAATTGCCGGTAGCGCTGGGAAATTTAGTCGGCGGACTGACATTAACAGGGTTGGCTTTGTATACCACACATGTGCGGACTGCACCGAGAAAAGATTTTTAATATCAATCTATACATAAGTAAGTTTATAGATCTGTTCCGGAATCAAGGAAGATTCCATTTCATTGAGCGCTAATGATGCACACACAACTCACTGTTCGAATTGGACAATGCACTGATTCAGGTCAAAAAACGATAAATCAAGATTTTCACGGCGCAGGACTGCCGCAAAATTATTTGCTCCAGCAAAAGGGCGTCGCCTGCGCCATTGCTGATGGCATCAGCAGCAGCAATGTCAGTCACATTGCCAGTGAGACAGCAGTATCAAGTTTTATTAATGATTACTTTTCTACACCTGAATCATGGACAGTAAAAACCTCTGCTGAACGTGTTCTGAATGCCATCAATTCATGGCTATTTGCACAGACGCAGCAAAGTCAGGGGAGATTTGATAAAGATCGCGGCTATGTCTGTACTTTAAGCGCATTGGTGCTTAAACATGACCATGCGCATATCTTCCATATTGGCGATGCGCGCGTTTACCGCATTCAGGCACAGCAATTAGAACAGCTAACCACAGATCACCGTATTTCGCTTTCATCTCAAGAAAGTTATTTAAGCCGTGCTTTAGGAGTCGGGCAAAAAGTAGAAATCGATTATCTAAAAGTTCAGTTTTATCCAGATGATATTTTCATTCTTATGACAGATGGGGTGTACGAATACATTAATCAGGCGGATATTTTCGATGCGTTACACATAAACCAAGATTTAAATCAGGCAGCAGAGTGCTTGCTGCAGCGCGCATTGGGTAATGGAAGTCCAGACAATTTAACTCTGCAGATTTTACAAATTGATGCGTTGTCTTCACTAGCCAGTGATTACTTCGATCCGCAATATCAAGACTTAAAAGCCGTACCTGCACTACAGTCTGGCGATCAATTTGAAGACTATATGATTGAAAAAAAATTGCATGAAAATCATCGAAGCTGTCTATATTTGGCCCGTGACCTGCATATACAGCAGCAGTTGGTGATTAAAGTCCCCGCAACAGAACTGTATCAGCAAAAAAATGCCTTGGAGCAGTTCTATTTAGAAGAGTGGGTAGCAAAACGTATTCAAAATGAGTATGTTATGCGTTCCTATGCGCAAAGAACCGCAAAGCATTATCTTTATCAAACCTTTGAATACATTGAAGGTCAAACGCTAAGCGCATGGCTAAAACAGCAGAAACAACCTGTCGAGCTCTCAATAATAATTGATATTGTTGAGCAGATAGCCAAAGCCTTGAATGCGTTTCATCGACTTGAAATGCTGCATCAAGATATACGTCCTGAAAATATTCTGATCAATACGAATTCTGAAATTAAGCTGATTGATTTTGGTTCAGCTTCAGTTAAAGGGATTGCTGAATTTCAGCCCGAGCGTGCCGATTTGCCTCTAGGGACGCTGGCTTATATGGCGCCTGAATATTTTGTAGCTGAGCCAGCCGGAAGCCGTTCTGATCAGTATTCACTGGCGGTGTTGACCTATTATCTGCTGTGCCGGCAACTTCCTTATGGAACAGATGTTGCAAAATGCACTGAAAAAAAACAGTTAAAAAAATTGCAATACCATCCGATCAGCCTATATAGAACAGATATTCCTTCATGGGCAGAGGCCGCAATACAAAAGGCCTTACATCCTAATATGGCGCAGCGCTATGCTGCATTGTCAGAATTTATTTATGATTTAAAAAATCCCAATCGGCGCTTTCTCGAAGTTGAAAAAAAAGCATATCTGGAAAAAAATCCGGCGCTGTTTTGGCGGAGTTTATCGCTGATCCTTATTATGCTAATTATTGGATATTTATTGCTTCCATATTTTTAGCATTGCCAATTGAACACTGAGTCATACGCATTTTTTGCATTCGAAAGTGTCTGAAAATTGAAAAATTTTCTTTAACTAAAAATAAGATTGCACCAGTTTAAGGCTGCTGTTTTTAAATCAAAATTAGATCACAAGCTTATTTGGGCTTCATTAAATATAATTCTTTTCTTTTCAATGATTAATAGTAGATTTTTAAGTATTGGCATAATCATTGCTGTATTCAAAGCGAACCAAAGCCGGTTCATTTCATTATAAGACGGCCAACGATGTCCGTTCTGATCGCTTGTTATTTTCTTCAGGTAAATAGCATATACACCCTACGTTCAGTGCATCAAGGAGAAGGCCGTGTTTGCCCTTATTAAACAGACAAAAATAGATTATTTGCGTTCACATGCTCTTCTTAGGATCGTGCAACTTTATTGTAAAAATTGTCTTTGGATTGGGTCTTCGTTAGAGCCATTAGATGCTCTTAAACAGAGCCCATTTTATGATATGAATTTTCAACAAAAGGCTCCTAAGCCTTCATATTTTAACGTATTAAAGCTGCCGCTTGTCCAATCTAATCCCAGCATTTTTTTGATTAAGGCATAGGAGCATCCATGAACAGTATTCCCGTTGTGGAGCTCGAAAGCGCCATAGAGCTAAAAAACAGAACAACCCAAAGTACATGCCCTTATTGCGGTGTCGGCTGCGGTGTTACTGCGCATGTCATGCAAACTTCTTTAGGACAGAAAGTCACAGTTGAGGGAGATATTAATCATCCTTCTAACTACGGAAAATTATGCATTAAAGGCAGCAATTTAGCGGACACCTTGGGTTTAGAAACACGTGTGCTGCAGCCGATGCTAGGCCGCAAGGGGCAGCGTAAAATCACCGATTGGGACACTGCACTGGATTCCATCAGCGATAAATTTCAACAATGCATTGATCAATACGGCCGTGACAGTATTGCCTTTTATGTCTCAGGGCAACTGCTTACCGAAGACTATTATGCAGTCAATAAATTTGTAAAAGGCTATTTGGGCACCGCCAATATTGATACCAATTCGCGCCTCTGCATGTCCTCTGCTGTAGCAGGGCATAAACGCGCTTTTGGCGAAGATTTGGTGCCTGCCAGCTATGAAGATTTTGAACATGCCGAGATGGTGGTCTTGGTTGGCTCTAATACCGCTTGGTGCCATCCAGTATTGTATCAGCGCATAATGAAAGCCAAAGAGCAGCGTGATGTTTTTGTCGTAGTGATTGACCCGCGGTTTACCAGTACCTGTGAAAGCGCGGATTTGCATTTGCCCATTTTGCCTGGGCAGGATGTGGCCCTGTTTAATGGCTTATTGCAGTATTTAGAACAAAACGGCTTTTCAGATCATGCCTTCATTGCTCAGCATACTCAAGGCTTACAACAAGCTCTTGAAAGCAGCGAAGATGAATCATCGATTGACGCCGTAGCCGCACGGACAGGGATTTCAGCAGACAAGCTCGCACAATTTTATACGCAATTTGCCAAGACTAAAAAGGTGATGACTCTGTTTTCCATGGGAGTGAATCAGTCTTCACGCGGGGTGGATAAAGCCAATAGCATCATTAACTGTCATTTATTGACAGGAAAAATTGGCAAATTAGGCGCAGCGCCATTTTCCATGACGGGGCAGCCGAATGCCATGGGCGGGCGTGAAGTCGGCGGACTGGCCAACATGCTGGCTGTGCATTTAGATTTGGACAATGTGCAGCATCAGCAATTGGTGCAAAATTTTTGGCAAAGTCCATATATAGCCACTCAAGCGGGCCTCAAAGCCGTAGATCTGTTTCAGGCGGTGGAAAGCGGGAAAATTAAAGCCATTTGGATAATGGCGACCAATCCCGTAGTGAGTCTGCCGGATGCCGATCAAGTCAAAAGAGCGCTGGAAAAATGTGAAATGGTGGTGGTCTCAGATATCTGTCTGGACACAGACACTACGGCATATGCAGATGTTTTGCTGCCTGCGCTGGGCTGGGGGGAAAAAGACGGGACGGTGACCAACTCTGAACGCCGGATTTCCCGTCAGCACGCATTTTTAGCGGCGCCAGACGAAACACAAGCAGATTGGTGGGCGATTGCGCAAGTGGCACAGCGCATGGGTTTTTCAGGTTTTAACTATCAAAGCAGCTATGACATTTTCAAAGAACATGCGCAGCTTTCGGCTTATCAAAATTCGGAAATTTCCGCCCGCAGCGCAACCCCCAATTTCCGCTATTTCAATTTACAAGGTTTGGCTGATATCAGTTCAGCTGAATACGATGATTTAAAACCGACACAATGGCCCGTCTGGCAATGGGATCAGCCAGAAGGCGCGGTGGCGCGTTTATTTTCAGAAGGACAGTTTAGCCATGCCGATGCTAAAGCTAAATTTATCGCTACTGCCGCCATTGATCCAGTCAATCAAGTATCTGCGGAGTATCCGCTGGTATTAAATACCGGCCGCATTCGAGACCAATGGCATACCATGAGCCGCACGGGGTTATCGGCCAATTTGAGTACGCACCGTGCTGAGCCGTATTGTGAAATACATCCGCAGGATGCACTGAAGTTTGGCATTAAAGATGCTGAATTGGTTGAGGTTCGATCTGCGTGGGGGCTGTGTGTGCTGCGTGCCCAAGTCAGTGAAAATATTCGCCGCGGGCAAATTTTCGCCCCAATCCATTGGAATGATCAGGTGGCATCGGATGCGCGCATCGGCAAGGTGGTCAATCCAGTAGTTGATGCCATTTCGGGTGAGCCTGAGTTTAAACATACACCGGTAATGCTGCAGCCATTTTATACGCAATGGCATGGCGTATTATATGTCCGTCAGGGCTTTGAGCAACATTTGCAGGTATCGCTGAATACTGCTGTTTGGTGGACCAAAGTGACACTGGCGAAAGCGCTGCGTTACGAATTGGCTGACCGTCAGAAGTTCAGTAAAACCACCGCGCAGCTCAAAACCCTTTTGCCATTTACCGATGAAAGCTTTGAATGGCTGAATTTGGAGGATCAGTCAGCGCAGATTTCCCATACGGTGATTTTGCAAAATGGCGTGCTTATTGCAAGTTTGTATATTGCGCCTGAGGCTTTATTGCCTGACCGTGATTGGGTTGCAAGCTTGTTCAAACGCGAACGCCTGAGTGCAATGCACCGTAAAGCGCTACTGGCAGGACAAGCCATGTCCATGAGCAATAATGATGGCCCATTGGTCTGCAGCTGTTTTAAAGTCGGTAAAAATAAAATCATTGCGGCAATCAAGGAAAATAACATCAGCAATGAAAAACAAGTCACCGCATGCTTAAAAGCCGGAGGAAATTGCGGTTCGTGTCTGCCTGAAATTCGCGGCTTGATTAAAGCCTGTCAAACGGAGCGTGTAGAATGAAAAGAAGTATTTTGAAACCAGTCACATATCCTGAAACAGAACTGGTGATTTTGGCGGGCGGTCAAGCGCGCCGAATGAACGGCATCAATAAATTACTGCAAAAATTTGATAATGAAATCCAGCTCATCAAAATTCATCAGCAATTAAAATCACGGGTTTCAAAAGTGTGGGTCAATAGCCATCGGGACCACTCCATTTATGAGCGCATCATTCCATCCATTGCCTATTTTCAAGATGATGAAGCCGGCTTTTTAGGCCCATTGATGGGGATGAAAAGCGCATGGTCGCATGTAGGTTCAGATTACGTACTGTTTGTGCCTTGCGATGTAACTTATATACCTAAAAAAGTCATTTCCCGTTTACATCAGGCGATACAAAGCCATCCGCTGTGTGAAGTCGCAGTGGTGGAAATTAATGGCAAAGCGCTATTTCCGTTCTGCCTGCTAAAAAGAGGCAGTTTGCCCAAGCTGACGGCTCATCTTGATCAAAATCAGCGCAGTTTGAAGCATTGTTTTGCTGAAATGCACATGCAAGTGGCATGTTTTAAAAATCATGCACTCTTTTTTCACAGTATCAATTCTTTTGATGAGCTGCAGCAGCATCAGCAGCTGAATTTCTTATAAAGCCGGAAATGGAAATTGATTTTGAGAATGTCTGCACTGAAACAAAGTGCCGTTTTGCCCTTTATTTCAGTGTAAACCAGTTATTTTCTGGATAAATTTGAAGTTTATTTTCACACCTTGAAAAAAGCCCGAAGTTGGAACACTTATTGCAATTTAATTTGCAAGTAAATAGGGCGTGCATTTTGAACTGTTTCGATACGGTGCAAAACACGTCATGGATTAGACACATGAACAGCATGACAGACCTCACAAGCGGCGCGGCGTTTCAGGATCAATTTGGCCGGCAGAAGCGCAAGCTGCGGATATCCATTACCGATCGCTGTAATTTTAAGTGTGTCTATTGCATGCCTGAACATCCTGAATGGATGAAAAAACACAATTTACTCAGCTTTGAAGCGCTGTATCAATTTTGCGAGTTTATGGTGCGTCAAGGCATTGAACAGATTCGCATTACCGGCGGCGAGCCGCTGATGCGCCAAGGCGCAGTGCATTTCATTGAGCAATTGCAGGCTTTAAAGAAGATCGGTTTAAAGCGTATTGCAATGACCACCAATGGGCATTTTCTTAAAAAAGACGCTGCGGCATTGCAACAGGCGGGGCTGGACGACCTGAATATCAGTCTGGACAGTCTAGATGAAACACAGTTTCTGCAATTGACCCAACGTGCTTTAAGCCCTGTGTTGGACGGCATCTTTGCTGCAAAGCAGGCGGGCTTTCAAATCAAGATCAATACGGTGCTGATCAAAGGCATCAATGACGATCAAATTATTCCCTTGGTACGCTGGGCGAAAATACATCAGTTTGAACAGCGCTTTATTGAGTTCATGCCTTTAGACGGCGATCAAAAATGGTCTCAATCCAATGTCGTCTCTGAGCAGGATGTCCTCACTGTGCTGAACAGCCAGTTTGATGTGCAGATTCAGCACGGGCAAGGCTCGAATCCGGCGCGCCGCTATATAGTGGACGGCATGCCAATAGGCATTATTTCCACTATCAGCAACTCATTCTGTGCCGACTGTGACCGCCTGCGCTTGAATGCTCAAGGCGAATTTTATAACTGCCTGTTTGCGCAAAATGGCTTAAATCTTAAAGATGAAATTCAGCAATTAACGCATGATCCGCTTGCAGCGTTTGTCTTGCAGGACAAGCTGCGCACCTATATTTGGCACAAAGAACAAGGCTTTCACGCCATTCAAAACCAGCAGCGCCATTCCAGAAAAATCAGCATGTATATGATTGGAGGTTAGCCATGTCCCATGTCATGACGCAAATGATGAACATTAAAATAGACGCATTCGGTGCAATTCAGCGTCTATTGCCGGAAGACTTGAACTTGCAGTGCAGCGCAGGCAGTACCGTTGCCGATGTTTTGGAGAATGTTGCGCGTGCACATCCTGAAGCCGCTATTTTGCTTGAGCGCTGTGCCTGTGCCATCGGTGAAGACATTATTTCAAGACATACCCGCTTAAACCAAGACAGCCATTTAGTGCTGTTATCGCCTGTCGCAGGTGGCTGAAATGGAATTAAAAAACTTTAACCGCATTCAGGACACCGCTTTAAATCAGCAGGATTTTGATGGCATTACGCATTTTCCAGAATGCGGCGGCATTGGAATATTCATTGGAACAGTCCGCAATCATCATGAAGGTAAAGCGGTAAAAGCCTTGAAATATACGGCATATACGCCTGTGGCTGAAAAGATGATCCGTCAAATTGAACAGGAAATTCAAGCCAAACACGGTGCGGCTTATGTGCGGGTGGTGCATCGAATTGGCGCTTTAGATATTGGTGATACTGCCATTATTGCCATGGCGTATGCAGCGCATCGCCGTGAAGCCTTTGCGGCCTGTGAAGAAGCGGTTGAGCGGGTGAAGCATGAGGTGCCGGTGTGGAAAGAAGAGTTTTATCTGGATGGCAGCAGCCAGTTTGTAGAAGGATGCTGCATTCGTAAAGACCATGACCATGCGCCTGAACATACTCACTGCAATCATACGCATTTATCCGCTCAGCAGACGCTTCAGCACAATGTCACCATTTATCAATGGCATCTTTAATAATTCAGCAGAACATTAAAAAATCAGGAATTTTCAATGAAAAATGTCGGCATGAAAGCGGAAAGTTACCGCACCGCGGTGGCAACAGGCGTGCTGCATGCACCGCCGCATTGCATTGAATTGCTGCGCAATGGCAACACCGAAAAAGGTGATGCGCTGAAAACAGCCCGTATTGCAGGCATATTAGGGGCAAAACGTACCGATGAGCTGATTCCGCTGTGCCATCCGCTCCCCATTTACCGCGCCGATGTTGAATATGAGCTGTTTGATGCGCATGTTGAGATTATCGCAACAGTCGAAACCATTGGCCCAACCGGTGTGGAAATGGAAGCCTTAACAGCAGTGAGCCTTGCAGGGTTAACGCTGTATGACATGCTTAAACCGCATTGCGAGCCTGAAGAGCTGTGCATGGATCAGGTTAAATTACAAAAGAAAAAAGGCGGCAAGTCACATTTTACACGTGTGCTGAAAGAATCACTTTCAGCATCTGTGATTGTGCTGTCAGATACCGTGGCTGCTGGGAAAAAGCCAGATACAGCCGGACAAAATGTTTTGGAAATTTTGCAAGAAGCCAATTTTGGCCATATTCATTATCAAGTGATTCCAGATAGTCCTGAGCAGCTTCTTTCATTGATTGAACAGCAAAAAAATCACTACCCGTTCATCTTAACCGTTGGCGGTACAGGCTTGGGCCCAAAAGATTTAACGGTAGAAACCATTCAGCCCTTATTGCAGCGTGAGATACCGGGGCTGATGGAAGCATCACGCAGTTTCGGACAGCGGCGCACGCCTTACGCGGCTTTAAGCCGAGGGGTTGCAGGCTATATCGAAAATAGTCTGGTGATGACTTTGCCGGGCAGCCGTCAAGGCGCCAAAGAGTCCCTGATTGCGGTACTTCCGGCCTTGGTGCATGTATTTGATGTGCAAAAAAATATCCCGCATGCAGGAGGTTATCAATGAATCAAGCGCTGACACCTGAAGCACACAGCGGCTGCGGTGCTGAAAAAGGCCTGATTTCGGTTGATGAAGCCCTGCAAATGATTATGGATCAAACTCAAAGTTTGGGTGCAGAAACCATTTTATTAAACCAAGCGCTGCATCGATATTTGGCGGCGCCGATTCATTCCGCAATTAATCTGCCGCTATTTTCCCAAAGCGCAGTCGATGGCTATGCCATTTGTGCAAACCAAGAGATTCTGCCCAATACGGCATTTGAGCTGATTGGTGAAATACGGGCAGGTCAGCCGGTCGAGCTTGAATTGAAAGAAGGCCAGGCTCTGCGAATATTTACAGGCGCGAAAATCCCAGCAGGCACAACAACGGTAGCGCGTCAGGAAATTATACAGCTTCATCCTCAGCATATTGTGGTGGTGAAAAATTTAGCCCTGCATTCAGATATCCGCGATATCGGCGAAGAAGTTTCGCAAGGCCAATTGCTGGCATCAACAGGGCAGCAGCTCAGCGTCGGGGCTATAGCCTCCTTAAGCATGGCAGGAGTAAAGCACGTCACGGTATTCCGCTATCCTAAAATTGCGGTTGTCATTACTGGGGATGAAGTGGCTGAGACAGTTGACGATTTAAGCTCAGGAAAAATTTTTGATGCCAATGCACCGCTGATTCAGGCTTGGTTCCAATCACACCGCCATTCAGTTGATATCTTTCATGTTGAAGATACGCACCTTGCGGTCACAGCACTCTTTAATCAGCTTAAAGATCAATATGATGCAGTGATCAGCACAGGCGGGGTTTCTGTCGGCGACTACGACTTTGTCCGCCCAGCAGCTTTAAAATTAGGATTTCAGCAAATTTTCTGGAAAGTTAAGCAAAAACCAGGGAAACCGATGCTTTTTGCCTTGTTTCAACGTGAAGATCAAACCCGCTGCATACTGATCGGGCTGCCGGGTAATCCGGCGGCTGTTTACATGGGCATGCAAATTTATGTTTCTACTATATTGGCCGCCTTGCAAGGGCAAAAAAAACATCTGCGGTGGGGAAGCGGTGCAATGCAGCACGATCTTAAACCTGACGCGCGGGAACGCTTTCTAAGAATGAATGCTGTTTTTGAAAATGGCCGATTACAGCTCAGCAGTCTAGACAAACAGCAATCGCACATGCTCAGCAATCTTATGCATGCCAATTGCATAGTCCGTGTTCCTGCAGGTGAACCCATACATGCAGGGCAGGTGCTGCCAGCATTATTTATTCAAAATTAGGAGCGAAAAAAAATGCATCTCATCACTAAAACAATATTTGGCCTATGTTTTGTCAGCTCTATGGCTCAGGCCGATACTGTTAAAATCTATGCGGCGGCAAGCCTGACAAATGCAGTATCTGATATAGCCAAACTGTATCAAAAACAAAACCCTAATGTAGAAATTGTGCCCATTTTTGGCGCTTCATCAGCGTTAGCCAAACAAATTGAAGCAGGCGCGCCAGGCGATATCTATTTTTCTGCTGATCAAGACTGGATGAATTATTTGGTGCAAAAACAAAAAATTCAGGCCAGTCAGGTAAAGCCTTTGCTGTTTAACCAACTGGTGCTTATTAGCCCAATCGACAGCAAGCAGCAATTTAAAGCTGTGTCGCAGTTTAATTTAGCGCAATCTTTTCAAGGCCATTTATGTACAGGGCAAATGGAATCTGTACCAGTCGGAAAATATGCCAAACAGAGCCTGATTAAGCTGAATTGGCTGAACAGTTTGAATGGCAGAATTGTCGGAACAGATGATGTGCGTTCAGCGTTGGCGTTTGTGGAACGCGGCGAATGCCAAGTCGGTATTGTTTATAAAACAGATGCGCTCATCAGCAAAAAAGTCAAAATTTCCGGTGTATTCCCAAGCAATAGCCACAGTCCCATTGTTTATCCAATCGCTTTGACTGAACTTGGCAAAAAAAATGCGGATGCGGTGAAATTGAATCAATACATGAAAACCAGCGCACAAGCGCGTCAGGTTTTTAAAAATTATGGCTTTCAACTTAATTGAAAAGGCAAGTGAATGATGCTGAACCCAGAAGAACTGAGCGCTTTGTATCTGTCTGCAAAAGTTGCAGGGTTTGCCACGTTCTTTTGCCTGCCGTTTGCTATAGCGCTTGCCTGGCTGCTTGCTCGATATGAGTTTCGGTTCAAATTTATGGTTGAGGCGCTTTTGCAAATGCCGATGGTGCTGCCGCCTGTAGTTTTAGGCTATTTGCTGCTGATCCTATTTGGAACGAATGGCTGGCTTGGACAATATTTGAACCAGTTCGGCATACAAATGGTCTTTAACTGGAAAGGCGCTGTGCTGGCCTCTATGGTTGTGGCCTTTCCATTAATGGTGCAGCCCATCCGCTTATCTTTTCAAATGATAAATCAGCAGTTGGAGCAGGTTGCAGGTTCACTTGGCGCCAGCCCATTGTATGTGTTTTGCAGTATCAGCTTACCCTTAGCCTTGCCGGGTATCTTAATCGGCAGCATATTGTGTTTCAGCCGCAGCCTTGGCGAGTTTGGCGCCACAATTACCTTTGTGGGCAACATTCCTAACGAAACAAGAACCATACCGATCGCTATATATTCGCTCATTCAGCAGCCCGATGGTGAACAGGCGGCAATGCGTCTGGTGGTGCTTTCTCTGCTGTTGGCCTTTGGCGCTTTAATTGCCAATACTTATATTCTGCAGAAATATCAGCAGAAATTAGGAGGGAAAAATGCTGCAGTGTAATTTTCAATTTCAGTATGCAGATTTTAATTTGACTGCAGAATTGAATATGCAAGATCAATTGCTTGGCATTATGGGGGCTTCTGGCAGCGGAAAATCTACACTGCTTAAGAATATTGCGGGCGTGCTGCAGCCGTTTAAAGGTTCTATTGTGTTAAATCAATACAGCCTTTTTGATGATCAGCAGCGTATCAATGTTCCGATGTATAAGCGCAGAGTTGCATTGATTTTTCAAAAGGCTTGGCTTTTTCCTCATATGAATGTGCAGCAAAACCTGCGTTATGCAGAACACGTATGCACAAGTGCAAATCGGAAGTTTTCATTCCATCAGGTAGTTGATTTGCTTGAATTGAAAACACTGCTGCGGCGCCAAGCTTATCAGCTGTCAGGCGGCGAAGCGCAGCGGGTTTCGATCGGCCGGGCTTTATTGTCCTCACCCGATTTATTGTTGCTGGATGAGCCCTTAGCTGGACTGGACCAAAGGCTAAAAGATCAAATATTGCCTTTTTTAAATATAGTGAAGGAACAGACATGCCTGCCGATGATTTATGTCACGCATCATCCTGAAGAATTGGCTTATTTAAACGCACAGGTTATGTGCATGGAAAAAGGCAAAATAAGCTAAGCAATAAATAATTGATCAATGTTTTAAATAGAAAATAATGACCATGCTGCACTCCTTATGTATGGATATTTTAAAGCCATGGCACTTATGAAAAGGGGGACAATGATATTGAAGAATAACAAATACAGCTTGACCTTCGACTGGCTCCTCGTTTTATAATCTTGCTCAATTTAATCTTTCTGAACACATTATGCGTTCTGTTGCATGGGTTACAGTCTTAGCCAGCTTGTTCATATTCCAAAGCCTTTGGAATGTGGCGGCAGCTTTTTGCGTGCATGAAGAAACCCGCATACAAACTCAGCAGATTTCTCATTTCGGTCATCACCAAAATACACTTTGTGTAAGTGAGCAGCTTCAGCATGAACACAATCCACAGCATAAAAGTGACTTAAATCAACAGCCGTCTGATTTTGAAATAGGTGAAGACCATCAGGACCATGTGCCTTCTATGGCGCATTTACTGGTTCAAAAAGAAAAAAATTATCAAATATTCCCCATTTTTGAAGCCGCAGTGATTCCGCATTTTGTCTGGAATAACCGCTATCAAAGTCCCGATTTATTTCAGCTTAGTCCGCCTCCCGAATTATCCCTGCTAATGGTGGGGTAGCCTAAATATTTCCCACCGCTTTTTCTTAAATTAGTGGGAACAATCATGTCTTTTAAAATTACGGCGTATATACGCCCAACGCTTGCTGTATGCTTTGCTGCGGTCATCGTGCAATTGGCGAATGCCGAGCAGCAAGCCAGCTCAAAACGTATCAATATCATTGATGATTTTAGTACAGTTTTATTAAAGGTCGAAAATTATCAGGAACAAAACCAGCTTTGGCAGCAGCGTCAGCAAATATCAGAACTGAATGTTAAGCAAAGCAAACTTTGGCAAAATCCGACTTTAAGCATTGAGCAAGATGGTTTTGGATCAAACCAAGATCAGGAGCTCAGTATCGGAATCAGCCAGCCTCTGGATATTTTTGGACAAAGGAAGCTTGATCAAAAAATTGCCCAAACTGCAAGACAGCAAATGCAATTGCTTCAGCCGCTGTGGGAGGCGAAAAGCCAGTTAATCGTTCGATTTGCTTGGTCCAATTTTGCACTGGCAGACGCTGAACAGCAGGTTTATGCCGCGCAATTAAAAATCAGTCAGAGCAATTTGGACAGTGCCCATAAGCGATATCAGGCCGGCAGTATTGCCTTAGTTGACTATGAGCGCAGTCAAATTGAAGCTTTAGAAGCTCAGCGCTTATATGAGCAAGCTTTATTAAACCAGCAGGCTTCCCAACGCTTGCTTTCAAATCTTTGGGGAGAATCCGCTGCATCCATTCAGTTGAAAAATAATGTTATGTCATGGCCGGAACAAAGCAATGAAAACGTCCAGCGCTATATTGCCGCGGGATGGCTGGAAAAGCTGTATGCCTTGAATATTCTGCAATCCAATCAGCAAATTGAACGTCTCAAAATAAAGTCGCGGCCCAATCTGACCTTAAATGCAGGAATCACTCGAACAAAAGCGCTGAATGAGCAAGACGATACTGTTCTAGCCCTAGGGGTAGATATTCCGCTCAGTTTATTTAACCGTCAGCAATATTCCATTCCAATCACACAGCGCCAGCAAATATTGCTGAACCAACAGCAGCAGCGGGAACTGAAACAGCAAATTTTAGATATTGCCAACAGCATGCATCAGTTGCAGGGTTTAAGAACTCAGTTTGCTGCCGCCAGCAATCAAATCAGTCTGGCGGAAAAAGTACAAAGCCGGACACTCCAAGGCTTTCAGGCAGGAAAACTTGCCATTACGGATGTACAGCAAGCCACTGATCAGCTGCTGACGATTCGGTTGGGGCAATTGCAGACATTGCGTCAAGCCTGGAAGGCGGCTTTGACGGCGGAAGCTTTAAGCATAGGAACCAGCTATGAGCAAATCAGCAGCTCGGATGCTTATACGCAATTGAATAAGACAGCTTTAGAACAGACATATAATTTAATTGGCGGGGGAGCACAATAATATGAATTTCAAGCAGATCCTAAAGGTCACTCAACCCAAAATGATTGCTGTTTTTATTGCGCTGACTTTAGCAATATGCGCTGCAATTTTATTGAGCGCCACGAAAACATCAGAGGGTGCTCATGAAGAAGAACATGAAACACATGGTGAACATGAAGCTGATGACAAGGCAGACGAAGGCCATGAACATGAAGAGGAAAAAATTACGCTGACTGCACAGCAATTAGCCGAGCAAGGGCTGAAGATTGGAACGGTTGCCGCAGGGCCTGTCGATCAAGTAACGGCCTTATCCGGAAAATTAGTTGTTAATACAGACCAGCAGGCACATGTATCGCCCAACTTTAGCGGCCACGTAGAACAAGTCAATGTAGCTTTGGGGCAAACAGTTACGAAAGGGCAGCCGCTTGCTGTCCTGTCCGTGCCGGAATTAATTGATCAGCAGGCCAATTTGCGCATAGCGCAAGAAAATCTGAACTTAGCCCAGCAAGATTATTTGCGTGAAAAGCAGCTATGGTCACAAGGAATTTCTGCGAAACAGGATTATCAGCGGGCTGAAAATTACTACCGTCAAGCCCAAATCAGCATTCAGGCTGCCCAAAGCCGTTTAAATGCGTTAGGTGCCAGTGCTGGAAATAATGGACGATTTATCATACGTGCACCGATGTCCGGTGTCATCAGCCAAAAAGATATAGTTGTCGGTGAAAACGTACAGCTGGCCGATCAGTTATTTGTCATTGAACAATTAAAAGAACTGTGGCTTGAATTTAATTTGCCGCAGCAGCTGGCTGGACAGCTGCAGGCTGAGCAATTGATTCATTTTAGAGTAAATGGCGCAACACAAGATTACACTGCTCAAGTACAGAGCCTGACTTCGCAGGCAGATGTACAAACGGGCCGTTTGGTCGTGCGGGCAAAACTGCTGTCTCAGGCCAAAGAATTGCGCCCGAATGTTTTGGTCAATGTGCTTATAGTTCAGCCTGCAGCTAAAAATGCATTGCGCATTATGAGATCTGCTGTACAGGACATCGATAGTAAAAAAACGGTTTTTCTTATTGCGTCTGAACAAAAAGGGCAGATCCAGCTTAAACCTCAGCAAGTCGAAATTGGTCAAAGTTCAAGTGACGGTGAGTGGCTAGAAGTGCTTTCAGGACTGTCTTCTGGTCAAAAATATATCAGCCAAGGCAGTTTTTTGCTGAAATCTGAACTGGAAAAAGATGAGGCAGGCCATGAGCATTAATAATGATTTGCCCAAACCTGAAGGCGTCTTTGAACGCATCATTCATTTTTCTATTCAAAATGCCATTTGGGTTCTGCTGTTTGCTTTGACATGGATCGCAGTCGGAGTCTACAGCTATCAAAAACTCCCCATTGATGCTGTGCCGGATATTACCAATGTGCAAGTGCAAATCAATACTCAAGCCAGCGGTTTTACGGCTTTAGAGGTTGAACAGCGCATCACCTATCCAATTGAAAATGCGCTGGCCGGTATTCCAGACCTTCAATTGACACGCTCTATCTCCCGCTATGGCTTGTCGCAGGTCACTATTATTTTTAAAGATGGTACAGATATTTATTGGGCGCGCCAGCAGATCAGCCAGCGCGTACAAGAGGTGAAATCTGAATTGCCTGCTCAAATTTCACCAGAAATGTCCCCTGTATCGACAGGGTTAGGAGAAATTTATCAGTGGGTGCTTAAGGCTGATCCTGAAGCGAAAAAGCCTGACGGTACAGCATATAGCGCAATGGATTTGCGGGAAATTCAAGACTGGATTGTTCGTCCGCAGCTTCAGCGGGTTGCTGGCGTTGCAGAAATTAACAGTATTGGCGGGTTTAATAAAACCTATGTGGTTTCACCGGATTTAAACCGCATGCAGCAGCTGAAAATTCCGCTAGAACAGCTGCAGCAAGCCCTGATGCTGAATAATGAGAACCGTGGAGCAGGGTTTATTGAAGAAAATGGTCAGCAGCTTACCGTACGTGTTCCAGGCACACTGAATACACTGGCGGATATCGAAAACACGATGGTCAGCAGTCCGAATGGCAGCCCGATCCGTGTCGCTGATATTGCGCAAGTTTCAGTTGGCCATGACCTGAGAACTGGCGGTGCGACCTATAATGGTGAAGAAACAGTTCTGGGCATTGCCATGATGATGATGGGTGAAAATAGCCGCACCGTTTCAAAAGCGGTCGATGCCAAAATTCAGCAGATTCAGAGCAGTTTGCCAAAAGGCGTAACAATTGAAACGGTCTATGACCGGACGGTATTGGTTGAAAAAGCAATTCAAACAGTACAAAAAAATCTACTGGAAGGCGCAATACTGGTCATTGTCATTCTCTTTTTATTTCTGGGGAATATCCGTGCGGCTTTGATTACAGCCTGTGTCATTCCATTGTCGATGCTATTTACCTTAACAGGCATGGCGCAGAAAAATATAAGTGCAAACTTAATGAGTTTAGGCGCGCTTGATTTTGGCATTATTGTCGATGGCGCAGTGGTGATAGTCGAAAACTGCATTCGCCGTTTAGCGAATGCACAGCACATATTAAAGCGTCCTTTGTCGCGTACAGAACGCTTTAAAGAAGTATTCTTGGCTGCGCGGCAAGCCAGACGCCCATTAATATTCGGCCAGCTGATTATTTTGGTGGTTTATCTGCCTATTTTTGCCTTAACCGGCGTCGAAGCAAAAATGTTCCATCCTATGGCGCTGACGGTTGTCTTGGCTTTAGTTGCGGCCATTATTCTGTCTATTACCTTTGTGCCAGCAGCCGTTGCTTTATGGGTAAAAGGGGATATCAAGGAAACCGAAAGCCGCTGGATGCAATGGCTGAAAACATCTTATGAGAAAATCTTAGATACAGCATATCAGTATAAAGCCGCAGTTTTAACCTTTGCTTTATGCTTATTGTTGATCACAGGGCTGCTTGCCACCCGTATCGGCAGTGAATTTTCGCCACAGCTCAGCGAAGGCGATTTTGCTGTACAGCTGCTGCGCTCACCAAGCACAGGCTTAGAAGAATCTTTAAAAATTCAGGAAAATACAGAAAAGCTGCTTCTTAAAAATTTCCCTGAGGTTCAAGCTGTATTTGCCCGTACGGGTACGGCGGAGGTGGCAACAGATGTGATGCCGCCAAATATTTCAGATTCATACATCATGTTGAAACCGCGTGAGGCATGGCCTAATCCTAAAGAACCGCTTGATGTATTGCGCAGACGCATGCAGGCCTATCTTGCAGAAATGCCGGGCAATAACAGTGAGTTTTCGCAGCCGATTGAACTGCGCTTTAATGAGCTGATTTCAGGAATCCGCAATGATGTCGGGGTTAAAATCTTTGGCGATGATATGCAGGTGCTGAATGCAGAGGCTGTCAAAATTGCCAAGATTATGCAGCAAATCGCGGGCAGCAGTGCGGTAAAAGTTGAACAGACTTCGGGTTTACCCTTGCTGAATGTTGACGTTGACAAAGCATTGGCGGCTCAATACGGCATCAGTGTAAATACTGTTCAAAATTTAGTGGCTGCCAGCATAGGCGGTCAAAGTGTCGGTGAAATTCTGCAAGGAGACCGGCGTTTTGATTTTGTGGTACGTTTAAGCGATCAGGACAGAATAGCAGAAACTCTTTCTCAGCTGCCTATACAGCTTGCGAATGGCGGCAGTATTTTATTATCCGACATTGCTGCAGTGACTCAAATAAATGGAGTTAATCAAGTCAGCCGAGAAAATGGCAAGCGCAGGATGGTTATCACGGCCAATGTCGAAGGCCGTGACTTAGGTTCATTTGTTTCCGATCTGCAAACGCAGCTAGATGCTTATGAACTGCCAAGCGGCTATTGGATTGAATACGGCGGTCAATTTGAAAATTTGGCATCTGCAAAAGCACGCATGCAGCTTGTCATTCCTTTTGCACTGCTGACGATTTTTGTTTTATTAATGGCGGTATTCCGCAATGTCAAAGAAAGCTTATTGGTCTTTACTGGGGTGCCTTTTGCATTAACGGGCGGAGTACTGTTCCTGTGGCTACGAGATATTCCATTGTCCATGTCAGCGGGAATCGGCTTTATTGCCTTATCTGGCGTGGCGGTGCTCAATGGTTTGGTGATGCTGACATTTATTAAAGAACTTCGTGAAAAACATAGTGTTCATGACGCAGTTTGGCACGGGGCCATATTGCGCTTAAGGCCAGTTTTAATGACTGCATGTGTGGCTTCTTTAGGGTTTTTACCTATGGCGCTAGCCACAGGAACAGGGGCAGAAGTGCAAAGGCCATTGGCTACGGTGGTTATTGGCGGGATTATTTCATCGACATTGCTGACTTTGGTGTTATTGCCTGTGCTGTACCGATGGATGAACAGTCTGAAAGCTGTAAAACACTAAATCTTCTAAACATTTTTATTTCAGGCGTTATGATTGTCATTTCAATGATAACGCCTATTTTTCAGTTAGAGATAAGTTGCAACAGAGCGGAATGCGTGCCGTATTTTTATAATAAATAATTTAAGATAACAGTGCTTAAACCTAGGTAAATATTTTTAAAAAAATCAGTTGTTTATAATAAAAATAGAAACTTGATAATTCCTGTTTTATTGATGCCGTCGCTTTTTTCAATTTACACTCATATAGCAGCTTTTTATAGCGTTACCCTAAAAAGGGAAATGATATTGCTATAGCAATATCATTTCCCTTTATTTTTCAGCATACAGCCATGGATTTTTGACTTTTCACCATCCCTAAAAGCGCAATAATGCCAATGAAGGCAAAGCCGCTCGCAAGAATAAATGCTGTGTTATACCCCCCGCCATACTGAATAATAAAGCCAGTAAGCGCTGGGGAAATAATGCCAGCCAAGTTGGCAAGCAAATGTACAAAGCCGCCAGCACTGCCAATTTTATTTGCAGGAACAATATCCTGCAGCAATGACCAGCATGCTTGCGGTGTCATATATGCAAAAATAGTCGCAACCGTAATACATGTAACAGCAACACCTAATGACTTTGCATACGCAGCGGCAAATACAGACACAGCTGCAATAGCTAAGCCAATGAAAATAATCAGCTTGCGTGAGAAGAGAAAGTTTTGTGACTTTTTGAAGATAAAATCACAAATAATCCCGCCGCCTAAAAATCCGACCGTTGCGCCTAACCATGGCAACATGCCGATAATACTCATGCTTTTAATATCAAGATGCTGATAATCAATGAGATAGCTTGGCAGCCAAGATAAAAAGAAAAACTGAATATAGTTAAAGCAGAAAAATGCGGCAGCGATACCAATAACTGGCGCAGAAAAAATATAGTGCCAAATGCTTTTTTGATCCTGTTGCGCGCTGTCATCATAAATAATGGCTGCAGGGCGGTTTTCTACAATTTCTTTCTGTTCTGCTTCCGAAACCAAATGATGATCTTCTGGTTTATCTCGGAAAAGGCACCACCAAACTGCAACCCACACTAAGCCTAATATACCGACAATAATGAATGAAATTCTCCATCCATAATGAAGACCAATTAAGCCGACTAATGGCGCAGCGATTGCGGCGCCTAAAGGTTGCCCCGCATTGGTAAAACCAACAGCGCGGCCGACTTCCTTTTTAGGAAACCAATTAGAAATCGATTTATTGGTCGTTGTGCCCATAGGCCCTTCGCCCATGCCAAATAAAACCCGTACAAATAGAAGCTGCGTAAATGAACCAACAAGTGCGGTCGCACCGCAAAAAACTGACCAAACAGATGCGGCTGAAGCGAATACGCGCCGCGGCCCGAATTTATCTGCCGCTACGCCCCCTAAAAAGCAGAAGACACAGTAGCCGATAAAGAATGCACTGAATAGCAGCCCCATCTGCGCATCATCTAAATGTAAATCTGTTTTAATTAAAGGGGCCATCACAGACAATGCGGCCCGGTCTAAATAGTTTAAAATCCCTGCAAGGAAAAGCAGTATGGCAACTACTAATCGATACCTATTTTTGAACATGAATCTATACTCCTTGATTCATACATGTGCTGGATACAACGGTATATTTTTTAAGAATGTCTTCGTTGATTTGAAAGCCGAGTCCTGGCGTTTCAGGTAAAATGATTTCTGGCTGGTATTGAGTAAGAACATGCAAATGCTCTTTGAATTGAATGTATGGCACTTCTAAATAAATATCGTCAGGAAGCAATGCCACAAGATGAGCTGTAGCCAGCATGCCCGGACCATAGTAGAAGCAATGCGGAACAACGGTGACCGAGTGTTCTGAACCCGCATTAATGACCTGCACTGCGGAACTTACACCGCCTATTTTGGCTACGCTGGGCTGAACAATATCGACAATTTTATTTTTAATCAGATGAATCGCATCCAGTTCACCGGCAGTATTTTCACCAGCAGAAATTGAAATCCCTTGCTGATTTAATTCTTGCAGTGCATCGAAATCATCTACAGGCCAAACAGGTTCTTCCAGCCATTTCAAATTTAACGTTTTAAGTTTTGCAATCTCAGCCGCAGCATCTTCTTTATTCCAGCAGCAATTAACATCAACCATAAGGCTACAATTTTCATTCAAAGCATTTTTAGCGGCAGCAACTGCTTCAAAGGTTGTTTCATGCAATTTGATTTGTTTAAACCCGAGATCAACAACCTCTTTGACTTTTTTATGAACTAAGTCCGGATCATTTCCGTAGCTGACTAAACTCGGATAAATTGAAATTTTTTGCCGTTCAGCCCCCAGCATTTTCCAAAGGGGGAGACCTGCATGCTGAGAAATTAAATCCCAAAGGGCAATATCTATTGCAGATAATGCATAGCGGATGGGGCCTGTGCGGCCAAAGCCATGAAAGGCATATTCGGCGCTTTTCATTAACGCTGCTAAATCATGTTGAGTTTCAATTTGCTTGTTTAAGAAAAATGGAGCAACAAACTTTTCTAAAGCGGCATAACAAACAGCATTAACTAAATGACCAAATGCTTCTCCCCAGCCAATGCGTCCATTATCAGTGTGAATTTTAACAATTAAGCTTTCCATTTTATTGAGGTTAGGCGAGGCAGCATTGAAATCTTGCCCAGAATTTTCTGCTTCATTTCTGCCAGCAGTAAAGGGGATCGCAATACGGATTATTTCTATTCTAGTGATTTCCATTAATAGCATCCTGCTATAAAGAGCCAATTTATTATCATGATATGATATTAGACATCATACAACATTTTGTTTTTTTGATGAACCCTAACATAGGGGGCAATCCAAGAATATTTTTTATGATTCAAATAAGAGAATTTAATAGATAGGTAAAATTAGAAATCAGTTCATGGAAGTTGAAGCAGTTGCGGGGTAAAGAGAATATCCATATTCTCAAGTAAAACAATTATGATGTGTTTTGAACGATCGAATCAATCTGCATTATTTGACTGTATGGAATAGTTTAGCAATTTTCTGCAAGGCAAATGGATTGCATAAAATAATGGCGAGCAAGATGATGCAGAAACCGGCAATGCTGTAAATATCAGGCACTTCACTCCAAAAAATAAAGCCCCAAATTCCTGCAAGTATAATGGCAATATAATTCATTGGCCCAATTTGACCAGCAGGCGCTAAACTGTATGCATAGGACATAAAAATTTGGCTGACGTTTGCAAGCAAACCAATAGAAATAAGCAGGCTGAGTTCATATAAATTGTACCATCTGAAATGCCAAAACATGGGAATGCCTGAAATGACGGTGCCAAAAATACAGAAATAGAAAACAATACGCTCAGGAGGTTCAGTGCTGGTTAGCGCACGGACAGTAACGAAAGCTAAAGCGGATAAAAAACATGAGCTTAATCCAATAATAGACATGCTGTTGAATAGCCCCTCATCCGGTTTTGCAACCATAAGGACACCGCATAGGCCAATAGCGGCCGCTAAAATCATAGCCGATGTAATTTTTTCTTTTAAAAAGAACCATGCAATTAAAGGAATAAAAATAGGTGATGAATAACTAAAAACCATCGCATTTGAAAGCTTTAAGTGCGCAATGGCATAGAAAAAACCATACATTGCACATAGGCCGACAATACTCCGCCATGTATGCATCCAGAGTTTATCTGTCTTTGCAAAAGATAGACCTTTCTTAAAAAGCATAGGAATGAAAATTAGCAGTCCAACAGCATTTCTAAAGAAAACAACGGTATAGTTGTCTACAGTTGTTGAAACATAGCGAATGCAAACGCCCATAATTGAAAAAAGCAAAGCAGACATCATGAGGTACATTAATGCTTTGCTTAGGTTGGACGGGTTTTGAGTGATATCCATAAGAATGCTTCAATTGAGGTTATCTAAATACAGCTCTGAAAATGGCAGTGCAGATGTCTGATGAGTAGGTATCTTAGCACTTTTTAGAGACATTTTCGATGTAATGAATAAGATAGAAACAGATTGAAATTTTACTGTTTATTGAACTTTTCAGCGTCTGAAATGGAACCAGCATACGTCATTTATATTGGTTCCATCTTCAAAGCAAATAGATTGGCCTTAGGTCACAGGCGCTGGATTAAATACTGCAAGTGAATTACGCAATCCCCAATGATCTGACCATGTGTTTTTTTCACCGCTTGCAACAGCGAGAATTAATTCAAATAGTTCCCAGCCAACCTGTTCAATCGTTTTTTTACCAATGGCGATATCTCCAGCACTGATATCAATTAAGTCGTACCAGCGGTTGGCAATATTATTGCGGCTCGCCATTTTGATGACAGGAACAGCAGCTAATCCATATGGTGTGCCGCGTCCAGTTGTAAAGACCTGCAAAGTAATGCCAGAAGCCATTTGCTGAGTCCCGCAAATAAAGTCACTGGAAGGGGTCGCTGCAAAAATCAGTCCTTTTTTGGTCGGCTTTTGTCCAGGCGATAATACTTCTACAATTGCAGAGCTTCCTGATTTAGCAATTGAGCCCATCGCTTTTTCGACAATATTATTCAATCCGCCTTTTTTATTGCCGGGTGTCGTATTCGCACTGCGATCGACATGACCTGATGCTAAATAATTGTCATACCATTTCATCTCACGGATGAGATCTTGCGCGACTTTCTCATTTTCTGCACGAGGGGTTAGAAGGTGAATGCCATCACGGACTTCTGTCACTTCAGAAAACATGACTGTTCCGCCGCAGCGAATGATTAAATCTGAAGCAAAGCCTACAGCAGGGTTCGCGGTTACACCCGAAAAAGCATCACTGCCGCCGCATTGCATGCCAACAACGAGATGTTCGGCAGAAACGACTTCACGCTGACGCTGATTAAGTCTTTCCAGATGGATTTCAGCAACAGCCAATATATGGTCAACCATGCTTTGGAAGCCATTATGTTTTTCATCTTGCAACTGAATAATGTCATCATCTTCTAAAGGAATGCGTTTGTTTTCAACTGGGATGTTCAATAAGCGTTCAGGCTGCATTTTCTCGCATCCCAAACTCACAACCATGATTTCACCGCCAAAATTCGGGTTAAGCGCCAAGTTGTGAATGGTACGGATAGGCACGATTGCCGCAGGCGCATCAATAGCCACACCGCATCCGTAAAGATGGTTCAAACCGACAACACCATCGACATTTGGATATTTAGGCAATAAATCCCTTTCAATAATTTTTACAACAAAATCTACAATGCCTTCTACGCAGTTAACACTGGTGCTAATGGCCAGAACATTTTTTGTCCCGACAGTACCATCTTTATTTTTGTAGCCTTTGAATGTATAGCCGGTTAAAGGTTCAAGTGTTGGCGCAGGACGGGTTGCCATTTCTAAAGAATCAAGTTCAGGTGCGTCAGGCATTTGAGTTACAGCTTCATTCACCCATGAACCTGCAGCGAGAGCTTTATTGGCATATCCTATAATTTCACCATAGCGGTAAATAGGGTCATTTTCTTTTAAATCGAATAAAACAACTTTATGGCCTTGCGGTACATATTCAATCAAATGAATGTTCTGATCTTCAACATAAGTTCCAGCAGGAAGACCACCATCATTCACGACAATAGCAACATTATCTAATGGGTTGATTTTAATCAAAAGAGGTCTTTGCATAATGCATCCTTGTTTAAGTAGGCTGACTTTTAATTTAATAAAAGCCAGCGCGCCGAAGGTTAATGAGATGAAGTTGTTTTAAGCTGGAAACGTTCAATTTTGCCAACTAAGAAAATGTAGCTAAATAAGGCAATGAGGGCATGAATGCCGACGAAGACCAATGCTCCATTGAATGAGCCTGTGGTGCTTAGGATATAGCCAATGACAATTGGAATGACAATGCCGGCGGTATTGCCAAAAGTATTGAATAATCCGCCGCTTAAACCAATCATTTCTTTCGGCGCTACATCTGACATAACCGCCCAGCCAAGAGAACCGAAGCCTTTACCAAAGAACGCTAGAGACATGAAGAAAATAATTGCCGTTTGAGAGTCTACATAGTTGCAAACCACAATACTGGTGGAGAGCAGCATACCTAAAATGATAGGCAATTTACGGGCAAAGGTTAAAGATTTATTCATTTTGATTAAGCGGTCTGAAATCAATCCACCTAAAATTCCGCCAATAAAGCCGCACAGCGCAGGAGCAACCGCTGCAAAACCAGCCTGTAAAATAGTCATATTTCTTTCTTTTACAAGGTAAACAGGGAACCAGGTTAAGAAGAAATAAGTCAAGCAGTTAATACAGTATTGGGCAATGAAAATACCCAGCAGCATGCGCGAAGAAAGCAGCTGTTTAATATCGGAAAATTTGGTTTTAGACTTCTGGTTTTCTTGCAGGTTTTGCCCCATATTCACCAAACCGCCGCCATCCTTAATTAATTCCAGTTCTTTGGGATTAACTGTTGGATGATTGACAGGACTGTAAATGACTTTTAACCAAATAAAAGAAATCACAATACCAAGACCGCCCATCACCCAGAAGATGGATTGCCAATGAACTTGAGAAACCAGCCAGCCCATGAATGGCGCAAATATTACAGTTGCAAAATATTGCGCTGAGTTGAAAACTGCGGCGGCAGTACCGCGTTCCTTTGTTGGAAACCATGCCGCGACAACTTGGCTATTGCCTGGAAAAGCAGGGCTTTCGGCAAGACCGACTAAAAAGCGCAGCAGAAATAAAGAGCTGATAATAAGCCCAGTATTGCCTAGGTAATGAGTGAACCCAATAAATACAGTGAAAAGGGACCAAAGAAAAATACTCCAAAAGTAAATTCTTTTAGCGCCGTACTTATCAAGCAGCCACCCGCCAGGGATTTGCCCTATGACATAAGCCCAAGAAAATGCAGAAAAGATATAACCCATTGTAATGGTGTCCAGTCCTAAATCTTGCGACATAGGAGAGGCGGCCATTGAAAGCGTTGCACGATCACCATAATTTAGCGCGGTGATCAGAAAGATCATGGCTAAAATATAAAACCGTGTTTTGGTATGAGTCGCCGTTTTTTTACTCACCGAACTGATGCCGGCCGTAGTATGCCTTACTTGAGAATCTTCCATATATAAACTCAAATTTCAAACCTGCTTAAATTCCGTAAAGCAGGTGGTTTATGATGATACCTTTGCACTGGCTCGCCCGTAAAGACAGCTGAGCTTGCTTAGCAAAAGGATACTTAGATATTGAATTGTCATGAGACATCATATGACTAACATTCTATGAATTGCAATTGCTTTGTATAAAAATTTAGAAATAAAAAAATAAACATCCTAATTTCAATGTCTTGTAATTCTAAAATGCAATTTTTTAAAAAATTGATTAGGGAAGATTACGGCATATCATTATTCTTTAAGAGTTTTATTGATTTAAATAACTTTAAATTACAGTGGTTTATAATTATTTCTGCTTATAAAATAGCATTTTAGGAAATTTTTTCTTGCATGATGAGTTTTATGATATAAGATGTCATACAACATACACAGCAAGGAGTTTTCTCATGGATGCAGCAGTACTTAAAAATATCATTTCTGATGGTTTACTATCTTTTCCAGTAACTGATTTTGATGAAAAGGGTAACTTTGATAAAGAATCTTATAAAAAACGTTTGGAATGGTTAGCGCCATATGGCGCAAGTGCTTTATTTGCAGCTGGCGGTACAGGGGAGTTCTTCTCTTTAACAGCCGATGAATATTCAGAAGTGATTAAAACAGCTGTTGATACCTGCCGCGGCACAGTGCCAATTATTGCCGGTGCTGGCGGTCCAACACGCCAAGCAATCGCTTATGCGCAAGAAGCTGAACGTTTAGGCGCACACGGTATTCTTTTAATGCCGCATTACCTGACAGAAGCAAGCCAAGAAGGCCTGATTGAACATGTGAAGCAAGTGTGCGATTCAGTGAATTTCGGTGTAATTTTTTATAACCGCAGTGTTTCACAGCTTTCTCCGGAATCTTTAATCAAGTTGGTAGAAATGTGTCCTAACCTTGTTGGGTTTAAAGACGGCTTGGGCCAAATTGATACAATTACACAAATCACGCATGCACTGGGTGACCGTTTAGCATATATCGGCGGTTTGCCTACAGCTGAGCTTTTTGCTGCGCCTTATAAAGCATTGGGGGTGCCTGTTTATTCTTCCGCTGTATTCAACTTTATTCCAAAAACAGCTATTGAATTCTTTAATGCTGTACGCAGCAATGATTCAGCCACAGTAGACCGTTTATTGAGTGACTTTTTCTTGCCTTATATTAAGATTCGTGACCGCAAAGCAGGCTACGGTGTAAGTATAGTAAAAGCAGGCGCTAAGATTGTCGGTCATGATGCGGGTCCAGTACGTGCACCATTAAGTGATTTAGATGCTGAAGAAATGAAAATGCTGGCAGATTTAATCGCTAAATTAGGTCCTCAATAAGTTTTAAGTTATCGGTGCAGTTTGGAGAATGCTCATGAGCGAAATTACTGGAAAACAATTTATCAATGGTCAGCGCGTTGCAGCAAATACGCCTTCATTGGAAAGTATTAATGCAGCAACGTATGAACCAACCGGTTTTTTGTTTAGCCAAGCAACCTTAGAGGAAGTGGATCAGGCAGCTCAGGCGGCGCAAGCGGCATTTAAAGTCTACAATCAGACTGCACCAGAACTGCGTGCGCAATTTCTAGAGGAAATTGCAGCGCAAATTGGAGCGCTTGGTCCTCAACTGCAAGAAATTGCGTCTATTGAAACGGGCTTGCCATTAGGCCGTTTACAAGGTGAAACAGGCCGTGTAACTGGTCAGCTTCGATTATTTGCGCAAGTTGTCCGCCGCGGCGACTTCTTCTCAGCGCGTATTGATCAAGCTATGCCAGACCGTAAACCTATGCCGCGCGTAGATTTACGTTTAGCTAAAGTTGGCGTAGGGCCTGTCGCGGTTTTTGGGGCAAGCAACTTTCCGCTGGCATTTTCAACCGCTGGCGGTGATACAGCAGCTGCGCTTGCTGCAGGCTGTCCTGTAGTCTTTAAAGCGCATTCGGGCCATATGGCAACAGCTGAATTAGTAGCTTCGGCAATTCAAAAAGCAGTTGAAAAATGCGCTATGCCTGCTGGGACATTCAATATGGTCTTCGGCGGTCGTATTGGTGCAGACTTGGTTGCACATCCCGCTGTTCAGGCAGTTGGTTTTACAGGATCGTTAGAAGGCGGCATGGCCTTGTATAACATTGTCCAAAAGCGTCAGCAGCCAATCCCTGTATTTGCAGAAATGTCGAGTGTCAATCCATTAGTCGTTTTACCTCAGGCCTTAGCTGCGCGTGGCCAGCAAGTTGCTGCGGATACAGTTGCATCTTTCAATATGGGATGCGGGCAGTTCTGCACAAAACCAGGTCTTATACTGGGGGTGAAAAGCCCAGAGTTTGAACAGTTTATAGAGGGGCTGGTTAGCGCTACTCAGGCTGCAGCGCCACAGGTGATGCTGAATCCAGGGACGTTGAAAAGCTATAAAGCCGGCATTGATGAACTGGAAAATGAGGCCGGTTTTGAAAAAATAGCAACTGGGGAAAAAGCCGTTTTAATTTCCCAAGGAACTGCACATTTATTCAAAGCAGACCAAAGCGTATTGCTTTCCGGCAATGCCAAATTACAGCATGAAGTATTTGGCCCAATGTCTGTTGTGATTGCTGTAGATGATGAAGCGACTCTATTAAAAGGTATTGATCAGCTTGGAGGCCAATTAACAGCAACCATCATTGGTGATGATGCAGACTTTGCAGGCGCCGAAGATTTATTGAATCTTTTTGCAAAGAAAGCGGGCCGTGTGCTGTTTAATGGTTTCCCAACGGGGGTGGAAGTTTCCGATGCCATGGTTCATGGCGGTCCATTTCCAGCAACAAGTGATGCGCGCGGTACATCAGTCGGTACGTCAGCTATTGATCGCTTCTTGCGTCCTGTTTGCTATCAAAATACGCCTCAGGCACTGCTGCCTGATGCTTTAAAGGATGAAAATCCTTTAGGTTTAAACCGTTTAGTGAATGGCCAGTTAAGTACTGCGGCGCTTTAAGTTTTTAAAGCATGCAAACTCGATTCAGTGCACAGTCCCTGAGTCGAGTTTTGGTATTTAAAAAAGGAATTATCAATTACATAATGCCCGAGCATTTTTGTCACAAATTTTAGATAAAAACAGTGCAGAGCGAGCATTTGAAATTGCCAAATAGGAGCGAAGAGGCCCTTGTCAATCAGCGGGCATCTGAAAAGTATCGCAATATGGAATCTGCTGATCAAAAGCAGATGCTGCGATATGCTGATAAAGTTAAAGCAATGTATTAAATAGTTATTTTGATTTATTCAATCTCCACCAAAATCTATTTACTATATTTATTTCTGTTATAATAATAGCTATATTAAAGGTTGATTATTGAGCATTTTTATATATGTCTAGTCCTCTTAGATCTAGATCTACAAAAAAATTAAGCCAGAATATTGTTGAAAATTTGATTGAAAAAATTCAATCAAATGAGTACCAAGTCGGTGATAAAATTCCAACTGAATTGGAGTTAATAGACCTTTTTGATGTGAGCCGCTCTGTTATTCGGGAGGCGATTACAGAATTGCGCTCTTTGGGATATGTTGAAACCAGACATGGCATTGGCACTTTTGTTAAAGAGCATCAAGAAGAACAAAGCTTTTTATTGTCGAATGCAAGTTTAGAAACAATCAATGATATTGTTTCTCTTTTAGAGCTGCGCATTAGTTTAGAGTCTGAGGCCGTTTTTCTAGCATCGGAACGCCGTAAAGATGCGCATATTAAAAAAATGAAAGCAGCATTAGATGATTTTGAATCTCATATCTCAGCTAGCGCAAATGATGGAACCGTAAAAGCAGATTATGATTTTCATATTGCCATTGCGGAAGCGTCAGAAAACCAATACTTTGTGGATTTTTTAAAGTACTTGGGCGAAAAAATTATTCCGCGGGCGCGTGTGAATTCAGTGCAAAAAAGCACAGTTAATTTAGAAGAATATTTGCGTGCAGTACATCATGATCACATGAATATTTACAGTGCTATTGTGGATCAAGACGGGTTGCTGGCGCGTCAAATGATGCGCGCTCATTTGTCTAAAAGCATTAAGAAATTTAGACAATAATAAGCAGAATAAAATTAAACCAGCTTTAAGGCATGCTTATAGCTGGTTTTTAGTTTAATGAGATTACTTAACCTCAATTAACCGCTTTATATATCACTGCAATTACCACATTAAATCATCTGGAATAACGTAGGCTGCGTATGGATCTTCTTCATCTGTCGATTGCTCATTCTGTTCAGAATTATTCACGATGATAAAGCCTTCCATTTTTGCATTAATGCGGTCAGCCAAAGCCTTCGGTAAAAAGGCGTAACCTTCTTTGTCCTTGGCAATAACCAAGCTGCCGGCAACCAAAGCATTATAAATTTGCTGGTTGATATAGAGTTTTTTAATTTTCGAATCATCAATAAACTGATAAACGGCATCTCCATCCGTTTCTCGAATTTTATGCTGGCTGATCATCTGTACAATCGTAGCCTTTAACTCTTTTTCATGCAAAACAGCTTTTTTCTCTTGTTCAATCACTTGATCCCGCGCTTGTTTCTGCTGCTGATCCTGCGCAATTTTAGCTTTCATTTCAGCGTCATTGTTTTGTCCAGTACGCTGTTCATGCACTGCTTGCTTAGACAGTTTCTTGGCTTTTTTGTTATCGACTAAACCTGCTTTGAGCAGCTGGGCTTGTAATGCATTTTTGACCATAAGATATTCCAAACTTAATTTTGACGATGTCGATAACGTAAATAAACGGCCCAGTATAAAATGCTTAAGGTCAAGCTGAATACTGCTGGTACCAGAAATGAGTTTAATTTTAATAAAGGATAAACCAAGCTGGCAAGAATTCCGCCAATAAAAAATCCAATTAGAATTAAAACATGCAGAATGACACGCTTCGGCTCTATTTCTAAGCCCCGCACGCGGTATCCTAAAGCCAAGCCTAAATCTGTGAGTACACCAGATAAGTGTGTAGTCCGGATAATAGTGCCTTTGTAGTGGCTGACCATGGCATTTTGCACCCCCATCGCAACACAGGCCCATAATAGAGCATAGCGAGGAAAATAGGGCAGTAAAAGCCAGCATAGGAAGATAAATAAAGCGATAAGGCTTAATGGGATGCCATACAGCCGGCTAAAGCTGAATTGACTGCTGCCTAAAATCAGTCCGCTATAAAATGAACCAATCACATAAGACACAACAATCAGAAAAAGATAGAGAATCGATGCTGGCTGCCAATGAACTACAGCCAAAGCCAGCATACTGACATTGCCCGTCATATGAGAAACGGACTGGTGCAAAACCGTCACCAGTCCAAGCACGTTGATCATGCCCGCATTAATTGCGAGAAAGAACGCACCCAATTGAACCCAAAGGGGCAATCTATAAAAAGGCATAGCGCATCGAATAATTAATATACGTTTATCAGTATATTATCTTAAACCACGGTCTACAGCTGCAGTAAATAATACATCAGTCGAAGAGTTTAAAGCAGTTTCAGTAGAATCCTGCAAAACGCTGATGACCATGCCGATAGCCACAACTTGCATCGCGATATCAGATGAAATGCCAAATAAACCGCAAGCCACTGGAATCAGCAGCAATGACCCGCCAGCTACACCGGATGCGCCGCAAGCTGAAATAGTCGCAACCACAGATAAAATCAGCATAGTGGTAAAGTCAACTGAAATACCTAGAGTATTGACAGCCGCTAAAGTGAGCACCGTAATGGTGACTGAAGCGCCAGCCATGTTGACTGTAGCGCCCAATGGAATAGCTACACTTGCTGTAGATTCTGGAATGCCGAGGCGTTTTGCAAGGTCTAGGTTTACAGGAATATTGGCCGCTGAGCTGCGGGTGAAAAACGCGGTAATACCGCTTTCACGCAGGCACTGCAGCACCAAAGGGTACGGGTTTGCACGGATTACGCAACCAACCATAATTGGGTTGATGACCAGTGCGACAAACAGCATGGTTCCCAATAAAACAGCCAATAAATGCGCATAGCCTGCCAATGTGCTTAAACCGGCTTCTGCAAATGTCACAGCAACTAAGCCAAAAATACCTAATGGCGCAAAGCTGATCACTAAGCGAATTACTTTATTGACCGCATCGGCTGCATCAGACAAAAAGGTTTTTGTGTGATCGGACGCGTGGCGGAATGCAATACCTAAAGCAACAGCCCAAGCCAAAATACCAATGAAATTTGCTTCACCAATAGCAGTGACAGGGTTGGCGACAAAACTGAGCAATAAATTTTTTAAAATTTCAGCCAAGCTGCCAGGGGGGCTAAGCTCACCTTGAGCCGGCGCATCTAAAAAAAGCGTACTTGGAAAAATTACGCTTGAAAGCACAGAACTTAAGGCCGCCAAGAACATGCCTACAGCATACATCAGCATGATAGGTTTAATGTACGCGTTGCTGCTGCCGACTTTAAAGTTTGCAATAGATGACAGAACTAAAACAAATACAAGAATAGGAGCGACAGATTTTAGCGCTTTAATGAACAGATCACCCAGCAGGCTTAAATACGGCGCAGCGTTTGGAAACAGAACAGCAACCAATATACCTAAAATAATGGCAATAATAATTCGGGTTACTAAACTCAAACGCGTGAAAGCAGAGAACATAGAAGGGCCTTGTCAGAATTACGATGACAAAATGTGGAAAATAAGCCGGACATTTTATACTGAAAATCTTTCCGCCTCGAAAAAAAATTAAATATAAAAATTAAGTGCTTATTTTTACAATTGATATTCTAAAAAATTGCAGCCTGTTTTTTTGTAAAAATAAATAAATCCCGCATAAAAACCGCACTCAGCACGGTTTTTACGCTTTTATATTTGATATTCAAACACTTTTGGCGACAAGCTTTGAATTGCTTTAAAGTGTGTTAAATAAATTTGCCCGCTCAAATGCTTCAGTAATTTGGATTGCTGCAATTTATCCATAACGGGGCCTTTAACTTCAGAAAAATGCAGGCGGATGCCCAGTTTAGTCAGTTCACTATTAATATCTTCCAGCATTTCTAAAGCGCTGAAATCGATACTGCTGACACTTGAACAATTGATAATGACGTGCTGCAGCTGGGGCTGCTGGCTAATTTCATTGATTAAAAAGCCTTTGAGCGCATTGGCATTCAAGAATGTTAAATTTTCATCTATGCGCACAGACAAAATTTCTGGCGTGGTAATGACATGATGGCGCTGTATGTTGCGAAAATGCTGTGTACCTTCAACAAGGCCGATTACAGCCATGTGCGGGCGGCTGATACGCCAAAGCATTAAAATAAAAGTAGAGATAATGCCAATGATTAAGCCTGTTGAAATATCAATGCAAATGACCCCAAAAAACGTAACCCACATCGCAATTCCATCAGCTTTGGAATAGCGCCAAGTATCCAAAAACGGTTTAAAATCGACCAGCTTCCAAATAGAAACAATAATGGTCGCAGCCAAAATTACTAAAGGCAGGTCTTTAAAAAATCCTGTGAAAAATAGAGTAACAACGATAATCAGCAAGGATGAAAACACGCCGGCCATGGGAGTTTTCGCTCCAGCATCAGCATTGACCACTGTGCGCGATAAACTTCCTGTCACTGGAAAAGCGGAGGTTAAGCCTGCGCTGAGATTTGCGACCCCTAACGCAATCAGTTCTTGATTGCTGTTTAAGTTGCTTCTTTGCTGTAAGGCTGTGGCTTGAGCAATCGACAGCGATTCGACAAAACTGATCATGGCTATCATGGCTGCGCCGGGCAGCAGCTTGATGACTAAATCCCAGTTCCAGTGCGGAATGCGCACTGGCGGGAAGCCCGACGGTATTTCGCCAACGGTTTTTATTCCTATCTCTTTTAGCCCAAGGCTCAGAGTGAGCGTAATTGAAATCACCACCAAAATTAAAGGCACAGCTTTGATTATAAAATTGGTTGAACCGATTTTGCTTCTTACTGACTGGCTATGCAGCAGTTTCGGTACATAAATCAGAAACAATATAGAAGCGATGCCAAATACGAATGAGGCAAAATGAGCCAGAGATAAATATTGCCAAAGGCTCACGATAAATTCAGGAATATTGTTGCCGTTAAGCGGGACATCCACCAGAAATTTGAATTGGCCAAGCGCAATCAATAGCGCAGACGCAATAATAAAGCTCTTAATGACGGGATGGCTGATCAGCTGAATCAGAAAGCCAAAACGCAGCATGCCCAAAAGCAATGAAATGATGCCAACCATAAGCGCCAGCAGCATAGCGGCTTCAATATAAACAGGAGAACCAGCTTCAAAAAGCGGATTTAAAGTGGCAAAGGTCATCATGGAAATGATGGCCACTGGGCCGATCGACAAAGTGGTGCTGCCGCCGATGATTGCATACATAATCATCGGGATCATGCTTGCATATAAGCCCATAATAGGCGGCAAACCGGCAAGCATGGCATAGGCCATGCCCTGAGGCACCAGCATTGCAATAACAATGAGGGAAGCCAGCAAGTCAGATTTAAATTTGCCAGCGCTGTAGTCCTGAAGCCATTGCCAAGCAGGAATCAGCTGCACAATACGGAGTTTTGAATCTGGCATAAAAAAATCTAAATCACAATTTAATATATATTATGCATAAAAAATGATAAGAAGTCTCGAAGAACTCAAATGAGTTTTTTTATGGCGTAATTAACTTTGCTTTCAGAAAATATTAAAGCCAATGAAATCAAAAAATAAATATTAATAGGAAGGAGGGAGTAAGAACGAATTTATGAGGAATTTATTTAAAGTGAAGGGTGTATTGAATTGATTTAAAAATAGAATGCAAGCTGTCAGCGTTTAATTATAAGTTTCTGCTGTCAGCATAAGCCAGTGCGGGTTAAACAGCGTTTAATGCTTTGTTGCAATACAGCTCATAGAGTGTCTGTAAAACAGTGACTAAGTTTTGATCTTTAATAGAGTAGTAAATTTGCTTGCCGTCACGGCGAGTGGTCACCACATCACTTTTTCGCAGCATCATCAGCTGTTGAGAAAGCGTCGGCTGATTGATTTGCGTAATCTGCTCAATTTGAGAGACATTCAATTCCTTTTGAGCCAAATGGCATAAAATCAGTAATCGATCAGTATTTGCCAGCGACTTTAAAACGCCAACCACTAAATCCGCAGAATCACGCATGCTGGTGATCTCTATATCGCTATTCATTCAGGGGGTCCATTCTGCTTATGCAACGCGCTTAGTATACGGTTATCAGGCTTGAATACATTGAATTAATCATAGATTTTTTATGGTTTTTAGTGAACATAATTATTGCTTTTATTGATATATGATTTAATGATGCATCAGATATTCTTATTGCGCAGTATTGGTGCAAAAAATAATCAAAAATGGGGCGGCACTGCAATTTCAAATACTAAATTTTACACCCTAATAATGAAATAAATGTATGATGTTCAATGTACTTTTTGATGTAAAAAATATCAAGGAAAGACTCATGACAACAGATTCAGCTTTTCCAGCACCTGCAAATTTAGGCATTGCCGTATACAGCAACAATGCAGAGGCCATTGGCAACACGCCGCTTGTTCGTATTAACCGTTCAATTGAAGGCGGGGCGACAGTATTGGCTAAAATCGAAAGCCGCAATCCTGCTTTTTCTGTAAAGTGCCGTATTGGCGCTGCTTTGGTTGCTGATGCAGAAGAAAAGGGATTATTAAAGCCCGGCATGCATATTGTTGAACCAACCAGCGGCAATACAGGAATTGCATTGGCATTTGTAGCCGCTGCCAAAGGTTATGATATTACTTTAACAATGCCGTCCAGCATGAGCATAGAGCGCCGTAAAGTTTTAAAATCTTTTGGCGCGAACTTGGTGTTGACCGAGCCGGCAAAAGGAATGAAAGGCGCTGTAGATGAAGCCGTGCGTTTGGCATCAGAGCATCCTGAAACATATTATTTGCCGCAGCAGTTTGAAAATCCAGCCAATCCTAAAATTCATGAATTAACCACTGGCCCTGAAATTTGGGAGGCCACGGGCGGTAAAGTTGATATTTTAGTTGCTGGTGTCGGCACTGGCGGTACTATCTCCGGTATTTCAAGCTACTTTGAAAAAGTAAAAAATCAGCCAATTTATTCTGTCGCTGTAGAACCGGCCGAATCTCCAATTATCGGTCAGGCGAAACGCGGTGAAACACTGACGCCTGGTCCGCATAAAATTCAGGGCATTGGCGCAAACTTTATTCCAAAAAATTTAGATTTGGATTTAGTTGATGAAGTGATTGCCATCGAAAGCGCCGAAGCAATTCAGTGGGCGCGTAAAACAGCGACCCATGAAGGCATTTTAGTCGGTATTTCCAGCGGCGCAGCTATGGCGGCAGCGGCTCAATTGGCGGCGCGTCCAGAAAACTCTGGCAAAACTATTGTGGTTATTCTGCCTGATGGCGGGGAGCGTTATTTATCTTCTGTATTGTTTGAAGATATTTCAGCAGATTAAATAAATTGAGGCGGACTGTTTCAATTTTTAAAAATCGGATGCCGCTATAGCTGCATCCGATTTTTTATATTCAAGTTCAATCTTTTTTATATTTAACGAAAGACGGATTTTCTGCCTGTTTAAACTTTTTTGCCAAATATTTAAAAAGTACACCTAGACCAGTGCATGCAGCTAAAGCGGGAATAAGCACATAACGCACCCAAATCTCTATGTTGTCTAAGGCCCAGCATAAGGAAATGAAAATTAAAAGAATAAAAAGGCCTGTATTTAAAAAGAAGTTTGAAAGCTTGAGCATTGGAGATCTAAAACAGATGAAAAACGGCAGTTGATATCTAATATTTATACACCATTTTATAATGATAATATCAATGAAAAGATTTAACTGCCTAACAGTTAATCATTAAAACTGATCATCAAATCTGAGGCGGATTGAATTTAGAAAATTCCGCTTGACCTTACCAATGTGGGAATGTTTAAGCTGTAAAATAACGTGTAATTCACGAGGAGCAAAGAAGCATGTCGGGCTCATCAGTCACAAAACCTACAGTAAAAAATCAGCTCAGTTTTAATGTTGAAGGCATGACCTGTGCCTCTTGCGTTGCCAGAGTTGAAAAAGCATTAAAAAAAATTGAAACCATTGACGATGCGTCAGTAAATTTGGCGACAGAAAAAGCGACCGTGAGCAGTTCACAGGCTATTGATGTGCAGGCCGTTATTCAGGCTGTAAAAAAAACAGGCTATGACGTTCCTGTGAAAACAATAGACTTGCAAATTGAAGGCATGACCTGCGCTTCTTGTGTGGCAAGGGTTGAAAAAGCCTTAAAGAAAACGCCAGGGGTGATTGATGTTGCGGTAAATTTAGCTACAGAAAAGGCAACGGTAAAAGCCCTTGATTCAACTGATATTTCAGCATTAAGAACGGCCATTGAAAAAGCTGGATTTTCAGCAGCAGCCAAAAGTTTTGAGCTGGATATTGACGGCATGACCTGCGCTTCTTGTGTTGCTCGGGTTGAAAAGGCATTGAAGCAAGTTCAGGGCGTTCAGTCCGCTACTGTGAATCTGGCTGCAGAAAAAGCATTTGTACAGGGCGGTGAGTTGGCGGAACTTATTGCGGCTGTTAAAAAAGCCGGCTACATCGCGCAATTGTCGCATTCGTCAAATCAAACGCATGAAGAGAAAAAACAGCAGGAGCAAGCGGTTTTAAAACGTGACTTAATCATTGCGTTAGTTCTTGCGGTTCCTGTATTTGTTTTGGAAATGGGCGGGCATATGATTCCGGCCTTCCATCATTTTATTCATAGCAGCATTGGCATGCAGAACAGCTGGTATATCCAGTTTGCACTGACAACGCTGATTTTACTGTTGCCGGGCCGGCGCTTTTATCAGCATGGTGTTCCTGCTTTACTGCGTGCCGCACCAGATATGAACTCCTTGGTTGCAGTCGGAACATTCTCTGCTTATGTTTTTTCTTGCGTCGCAACATTTATGCCGCAGGTGCTGCCCGAAGGCACTGTGCATGTATATTATGAAGCCGCAGCAGTCATTATTGCTTTAATTTTATTGGGCCGCTATTTGGAAGCTAAGGCTAAAGGCCGGACTTCGCAAGCGATTCAATACTTGGTAGGCATGCAGCCTAAAACGGCTCGTGTAGAACAGAATGGGCAATATGTCGAGTTAAGCATAGATCAGGTTCAGTCCGGCATGCATTTGGAAATTCGTCCCGGCGAACGTGTTCCTGTGGATGGTGAAGTTATTTCAGGCAGCAGCTATATTGACGAATCGATGATCAGCGGCGAACCCGTTCCTGTTGAAAAATCGGCAGGACACGCTGTAGTCGGCGGTACAGTGAACCAAAATGGCAGTTTGACTGTACGAGCAACAGCGGTTGGACAGGATTCGGTACTGTCGCAGATTATTCAGCTGGTTGAACAGGCGCAAGGCGCTAAACTGCCAATTCAAACCTTGGTCGATAAGGTGACGTTATGGTTTGTACCTATCGTAATGCTGCTGGCTGCACTGACGTTTACTGTCTGGTATTTTGTTGGGCCGGAACCAAGTCTGACATATGCCTTAGTGAATGCCGTGGCTGTGCTGATTATTGCCTGCCCATGCGCTATGGGGTTGGCAACGCCGACATCAATTATGGTCGGTACAGGGCGCGGTGCTGAGCTGGGCGTGCTGTTCCGTAAAGGTGAAGCACTGCAGCTGCTGAAAGAGACTCAAGTTGTTGCGGTCGACAAAACCGGTACATTGACCGAAGGCAAACCTAAACTGACGGATTTTCAAGTCACTGAGCAGTTTCATGAACAGGACGTTTTAAGCCTTATTGCGTCCGTAGAAGCAAAATCTGAGCATCCTATAGCCTATGCGATTGTGCAAGCGGCTCAGGAATTGGGTTTGGAATTTCTCGAAGTTGAAGAGTTTGACTCCATTACAGGAGCAGGCATTCAAGCCAAAGTGAACGGCCAGCAGGTGCATATTGGCGCAGCGCGCTTAATGCATGAGTTGGGCTTAAATACCGACGCATTCACAGCAGCGGCTGCCGCTTTAGGCGAACAAGGCAAGACACCGCTGTATATTTCTATAGATCAGCAGCTGGCCGCTATTATTGCTGTAGCTGACCCGATTAAAGAAACCACATTCAGCGCGATTCAAGCCCTGCATGATCAAGGCTTAAAAGTTGCAATGATTACAGGCGATAATCGACATACGGCGCAAGCCATTGCAAAACAGCTGCATATTGATGAAGTCATTGCCGAAGTATTGCCGGATGAAAAAGTTGCATCGGTGAAAAAGCTCCAGCAGCAATATGGCTGTACAGCTTTTGTTGGGGACGGCATCAATGATGCGCCAGCTTTGGCTCAAGCGGATGTCGGCCTTGCCATTGGCACCGGAACGGATATTGCTATAGAAGCTGCGGATGTTGTTTTAATGTCCGGTAATTTACAGGCTGTACCTACAGCAATTGGGCTGAGTACCGCCACGATGAATAATATCCGTCAAAACCTCTTTTGGGCGTTTGTTTATAACGCGGCGTTAATTCCTGTCGCGGCTGGCGCATTGTATCCAATGTTCGGCATATTGCTGTCCCCGATATTTGCGGCAGCAGCGATGGCGTTATCATCGGTATTTGTAATCAGCAACGCACTGCGTTTAAAACGCTACCAGCCGACTTGGATGAAACAGGAGAGCTAAGATGAATATTGGGCAAGCGGCAAAGCAATCCGGCATTTCCGCCAAGATGATCCGCTATTATGAAGACATTGGCTTGCTGCCTGCATCTAAGCGGACTGACGCAGGCTACCGAATGTACAGCGAATCAGATATTAAAATGCTGAAATTCATTCATCACTCTCGTGAATTAGGATTTTCTACAGAGCAAATGAAAGAGCTGCTGGGCTTATGGAAAAATCAGGATCGGCAAAGCGCAGAAGTCAAACAGCTTGCGCAAAAGCATATTAATGCATTGAATCAAAAAATTGCCGATTTGCAGACCATGGTCAGTTCTTTGCAGCACTCAGTAGACTGCTGCGCTGGAAATCAGCAGGCCGATTGTGAAATTTTAAATCAGATAGAATTAGGGCCGTCTAAAAACCCTCATTCAAGTTGAAATTTTCAACAGATAGGGTGCAGCTATCCGTGCTTGACCTTGATATCATGGGAAGCTTTATAGTGCACGCATATCCAGATAATAGGACGAAACAGTATGAAATTACGTATTGATGCAATGACTTGCGGCGGCTGTGCACGGAGTGTGACAGCAACAATTAAAGATGTGGATCCGAATGCAAAAGTTGAAATTGATGTCGCGTCTAAAGTGGTTGAAGTTGAGTCTGTTCAGGATCAGCAAAAGATTTTAGAGGCTTTATCGGAAGATGGATTTCCAGCAGTTCAGCTTTAAACGCATCTGAACCTCTGAATCATAAAAGCCTAGACAACCCTAGGCTTTTATTTTATTGAAACATTAGTTGTGTGTTGAAATTTTATCTGGCGTCATCAGTGCCTGATTGACATAAAGCTTAATCAGCCGTTCCCGCGAACCGATAGATTTTTGATAGTGCGTTGAATTCAGCAGCAGGGAAGCGCCATAGGTTACTGTCCAAATATAAGACAGATAATCGCGTATGGACATAATGCTGTTTGATGCTTTGAGATAATCTGAAAATAAGTCTTTAATGGCTAAAATCCGCTGTTCACGAATGTCGTAAAGCTCTTCAAATAAATCTTTCAGTTTGCGCTCATTGTTGGTTAAGCGTTCTTCAATGACATGCAGCAAAATGGTGCGGTTAGAGTTGAGCATGTTGTACAGCATGTATTGCGAAACATAGGTTTTAATATCGTGATTAAATTTTTTAGAAATGTCCAATAAGCGCTTTTCATTCAAAATAATCAGTTCTAAATACAGCTGGTTTTTGCTTTTAAAATGTTTGTAAATCGTCCCTTTCGCAATGTCCAGCTCACTGGCCAATTCACTTAACGTAATATCCTGATTATTATCAAGCAACAACGTTTCTGCCATCGCTAAAATTTTCTCTTTGCGGATTAGAAAATTCTGTTGGCGTACTGTAGTCATCTTTATTGTTCCAAATACATCAATGGAGAACGTAATTTTAGATTACGGTTTTTCTATCTCATCTAAAATAACACTATGGTCGAGCAAAGTACTCAATTTTGATTTAAAAATAAACATTCGAAATTTATTGGAATTTTACTGTTTTTCATAAGTCGAAGCTTAAAGTCAAGAAAAGTGAACCCTAGAGGTCATTTCCAGCAAATAAAATTCCTTTTTTAAATTTTTTATTCTATTGTCAATGAGTACAAAAACAGCGGTCATGTTCGGAAATTCATTGTTGTGATTTAGATGGACAGGCCACTTGGTCAGGGTTTCAGGTTTTATATGTACGGTTCTATGCAAAATCAATTTATAAGCTTAATCCGCTTTATCCAATTTTTATCTGCCCGATCGCAGCTCTAATAAACCCGCCGCTGCACAGGTCATTTTGTGCTATTTCAATGTTTTTTAGTGATAAATTATGCCGAACATTGAACGAAAATTTTACATATTTTACTCAGTTGAAATCGCCTTGCAGGTTTCACTTAGGATACTTTTATCTTAAAAAATGATGGCTTCATTTAACAGTCAGCATTCAATGTATAAGGGAAGCAACTATGCCAATTTATAACGCGCCGCTCAAAGACATGGACTTCATTTTAAATGATGTTTTCAAGGCAGACGAATTCTGGCAGGCCAATGAAAATCTTGCACATGTTGATATGGCGACTGCCAATGCAATTTTAGAAGAAATGGCCAAGTTTTCTAAAAATGTCATTTTGGATTTAAACCGCAGTTCGGATGAAAGCGGCGGTGCAGAATTTAATCATGGTGAAGTTAAAACGCCAGCAGGCTTTAAAGAAGCATTCAAGCAATTTGCTGAAGGCGGGTGGGTGGGATTAGGCGCTTCTGAAGAGTTTGGCGGCCAAGGCATGCCAAAAATGCTGACTGTGCTGGCAGATGAAATGATCTGGAGTACCAATCCGTCATTTATGCTGTACCCCTTACTGACCGTTGGTGCAGGCATGGCCATCAATGACCGCGCATCGCAAGAGCAAAAAGAAACATACCTGCCAAAATTTTATACAGGGGAATGGTCGGGCACCATGTGCCTGACAGAACCGCATTCAGGAACTGATTTAAGCCTTATTAAAACCAAAGCCGAACCGAATGCAGACGGCTCGTTCAGCATTAGCGGCACTAAAATCTTCATTACCAGCGGTGAACATGACCTAAGTGAAAACATTATTCACTTGGTTCTGGCAAAAACGCCGAATGCGCCTGCGGGTTCACGCGGCATTTCACTGTTTATTGTGCCGAAATTCCATGTCAATGCGGATGGTTCAATTGGTGAACGCAATGCCGTCGCAGCTGGTTCAATTGAACATAAGATGGGTATTAAAGGTTCTGCAACCTGCGTGATGAACTTTGATGGCGCGAAAGGCTTTATCGTAGGCAAAGAAAATGAAGGCCTAGCCGCCATGTTTGTCATGATGAACTATGAACGCCTGTCGATGGGTATTCAAGGTATTGGCGCAGCAGAATTTGCCTATCAAAATGCAGCGCAATACGCTACAGACCGCTTGCAGGGGCGCTCAGCCACAGGTGTTCAATCACCTGAAAAACCGGCAGATTCAATTTTAGTGCATGGAGACGTGCGCCGCATGCTGCTGAATATCCGCGCCAATAACGAAGCATCGCGCGCTTTTGCAGTCTATGTGGGCCAGCAGCTGGACATTACCAAATTCTCTACAGATGAAGAGGCCGTACGCAAGGCCAATGACCGTGTAGCGCTGTTAACACCGATTGCGAAAGCTTATTTGACAGATAAAGCGCTGGATTCTGCTTTGGAAGCGCAAATGTGCTTTGGCGGCCATGGCTATATCCGTGAATGGGGCATGGAACAATGCATCCGTGACTTGCGTATTTCTCAGATTTACGAAGGCACCAACGGAGTTCAGGCCATTGATTTGATTGGCCGTAAAACCACGAAATGCAGCGGCGCATTTATTGCTGAATATATTGCTGAAATCCGTGAATTTGCAGCCTCAATGTCCGATTCTAAAGTAAAAGCCGCTGCGGTTCAGGTGTGCAGCGACGTTGAAGGCTTAACTCAATTTATTGTTGAACAGTCTAAAACAGCGCCTGATTTCAGCAATGCCGTGGCAGTAGATTACTTACATGCGGTAGGCTTGCTCAGTTTTGTGTATATGTTTGCACGCATCAGCCAAGCGGCGGCAGCGAAACCAGAGCCGTTCTACCAAAACAAACTGGTGCTGGCAGATTATTACGTTGCCAAAGTGCTGCCGGATTTAGCTGCGCGCGCGCAGCGCATTAAAGCCGGCGCTGAATTGATTATGCAGCTTCCAGCTGAATATTTCACCGCTCAGTCTTAAGTCTAAGGCATAAGCTTTTTCAAAATGATGGAAAAGTCCCAAGAAGCGCTTATGCTTCTTGGGGCATACAAAATGTATAAATAGGATGTAATAAAAAATGATTGTAATTGTAGATGGTGTTCGTACAGCAATGGGCGGTTTTCAGGGTTCACTTTCATCGTGTACTGCCCCCGATTTAGGCGCTGCGGTGATTAAAGCCACTGTTGAGCGCGCTGGATTAGTGCCTGCAGATATTGATGAAGTGATTTTTGGCTGCGTATTGCCCGCAGGTTTAAAACAAGGCCCAGCGCGTCAGGCCATGCGTCAGGCAGGTTTGCCGGATTCAGCTGGCGCGACAACGATTAATAAAATTTGCGGCTCTGGCATGAAAGCCGTCATGCAGGCAGCCGATGCAATTAAAGCCGGTTCTGCAGAAATTGTGGTGGCAGGCGGCATGGAGTCGATGTCAAATGCACCGTATTTACTGGAAAAAGCCCGTGCCGGCTACCGCATGGGGCATGGTAAAACCACAGACCATATGTTCCAAGAAGGTTTGGAAGATGCAGAAACTGGCCTGTCTATGGGCATTCTTGCACAAGATATGGCCGATAAAAAAGGCTATACCCGTGAGCAGCAGGACGCTTTTGCCATCAACTCATTGAACAAAGCGGTAGCAGCCATTCAAAGCGGTTTCTTTAAAGACGAAATTACACCTGTCACGGTTAAAACACGCAAAGGCGATATTGTTGTCGATACTGACGAACAGCCTTTAAGCGCAAAACCGGAAAAAATTCCAACATTGCGTCCTGCATTCAAAAAAGACGGCACCATTACAGCCGCCAATGCCAGCTCAATTTCTGATGGCGCTTCTGCTTTGGTGATTACATCAGCAGAAATTGCCAATAAGCGCGGTCTGAAGCCGCTGGCAAAAGTCGCAGCTTATGCGACAAATTCACAGCATCCTTCAGAATTCACTATTGCTCCGGTAGGTGCAATTGAAAAAGTGCTGAAAAAAGCCGGCTGGGATGCAAAAGACGTCGATCTTTGGGAAGTGAATGAAGCCTTTGCTATGGTGACGATGCTGGCAATTGATGGCTTTAACTTGGACGAAGCTAAAGTCAATGTAAACGGCGGCGCGTGTTCATTGGGCCATCCTTTGGGCTCATCGGGTTCACGCATTATTGTGACGCTGATTCATGCATTAAAGCGCACAGGCGGTAAAAAAGGCATTGCTGCGCTGTGCATCGGCGGCGGTGAAGCGACAGCAATTGCAGTTGAATTAGTCTAATTCAAACTCAATTTTAATTTTTAGATAAGCAATAACTAGCTTCATTTCAGCACGCTGGGATGGAGGAAATATATTGATGTTTATTTTGAGATTTTTATTATGAACGGTTTAGAACGTATTCGCTTAGTCTCCCTACGCGATAAAGTCATGTCGCCATTAGAAGCGATTCAATTAATTAAAGACGGTTCTGTCGTTGGTTTAAGCGGTTTTGGCGGTGCAGGTGAAGCAAAAACAGTACCGCTAGTATTGGCTGATTATGCAGAAAAGCATCCTTTAAAAATTACACTGGCCACTGGCGCAAGTCTGGGCAACAGCATTGATGGGCGTTTGAATCAGGCGCATGCGATTGAGCGCCGGTTTCCATATCAGGCCGATCCCGGCTTGCGTAAGTCAATCAACGCTGGTGAAGTCATGTACATTGACCAGCACTTGTCTGAAATGGCAGATAACCTCCGTCATCATAATTTACCGCGCATCACTGTTGCTGTGGTTGCCGCTACGGCAATTACCGAAGATGGGCAAATCATTCCGACAGGTTCATGCGGCAATTCAGCGAATTTTATTGAAATGGCTGATCATGTGATTGTGGAAATTGACAATACGATTAACCCGGTTTTAGAAGGCGTTCACGATATTTATGTACCTAAGCCGCGTCCAAACCGTGATCCGATTCCGCTGACGCAGGCTGGTGACCGCATTGGCACTATTGGCATTAATGTCAGTCCAGAAAAAATTTCTGCTATTGTCCTGAATGATGTGCCGGATACATCTTTTAAAATGGATGAGCCTGATGCAGAAACTTTAGCGATCGCGCAGCATTTGATTACTTTTTTTGAAGGTGAAGTGGCAGCAGGGCGTTTACCTGAAAATTTAGGTCCGCTGCAATCAGGTGTCGGTTCTATTGCCAATGCTGTATTTTCAGGCTTTGAACATTCAAATTTTCATGATTTGGAAATGTATTCAGAAGTGCTTCAGGACTGTACTTTCCAGCTGATTGATTCTGGAAAAATGAAATTTGCATCTGGCTGTTCAATGACGTTGTCTGAGCCTTGCGCGGCTCATGTGATGAAAAACTTTGATCAATACAAAGATAAAATCATGCTGCGTCCGCAGGAACTGTCAAACAATCCCGAAATTATTCGCCGATTAGGCATTATTGCCATCAATACTGCGCTTGAATTTGATATTTATGGCAACGTAAATTCCACCCATGTTGCGGGCACTAAAATGATGAACGGCATCGGCGGTTCCGGCGATTTTACCCGTCATGCGCATATTGCGATTTTTGTAACCAAATCAATTGCAAAGGGTGGCGCTATTTCATCGGTTGTGCCTATGGTCAGCCATACAGACCATACCGATCATGACGTGGATATTTTGGTCACAGAACAGGGATTAGCGGATTTACGCGGACTTGCGCCGCGTGAACGGGCGCGCAAGGTTATTGAAATTTGCGCGCACCCAGATTACCGTGCTGCGCTTTTAAACTATTTTGAACGCGCTTGTGAGCATGGCGGTCAGACGCCGCATATTTTAGCGGAAGCGCTGTCTTGGCATGCCGAATTTGAAGAAAATGGCACAATGCGGAACACAGCTGCAGGTTAACTGTACTGTGGGTTAAATGGTACAAAGCCGCTGGAAACCCATCATCAGATGGGTTTTTTAGTTGCACGTCATTAAAGATGTACATAGCTTTCAAAAAACAGACAAAAGAAAAACATTGCTGATTCAGCCGAAACGCTTGGACAACAAGAAGCCGCTTAATCCAAAAACAATTATTTTTATAATGCCTGCTTCGCAACACGCAAGGTCAAAATTTTGAAATATATTCAATATTTGTCAGGAATCACACTTTTACTGCTTTTAACTGCCTGTACTAAAGCGCCGGATTACCAAGGAACTTGGAAAAACACCTTAGAAGATCCAAAGCTTGAAAACGCGCTGGTGATTACCCCAAATGGTGAGACATATTTCATCAGCAATACTTTAAAAGATAAAGCCAGCGGTAAAACTGAAAAGAAAAATCCAGTTCCGGCCTCTGTAAATGAAAGCGGATTGCTGCAGGTCAATACAGGCACTGGCGCAATTAATTTTGCCATAGATGAAAAAACCGGAAATCTGGTCGGCTCTGGTTCAATCTACAAAAAAGTTCAATAAGGATTGAAGAAAAAGATGTTTTGAATTGAATTCAAGGCATCTTTTTTTAGGTGATAAAATTCAATAAAGTTTTAAAATCCTGTACAAAATAATCTGCTTTAGCTTTAATTTCTGTCATTTCATGTTCTGAATACTGATCATAAATTGCAGCAACCTGAATCCCTGCCTGATTTGCTGCTTCTATGCCAATAATTGAATCTTCAATAATTAAACACTCTTCGGGCTGAAGATTAAAAAATTCTAAAGCTTTTAAATACACTTCGGGATGCGGTTTGATATTTTGTACATTTTCACGAGTTAAAATTAAATTAAAGTCCTTGGCAAAATTCAATTTACTGTTAATGAGGCTGTTGTTTTGCTGATAGCGCTGAATATTGCTGAAACTGGTTGTGGTGGTAATGGCGGTTTGAATGCCGGACTGCTGCAGCTTCTGCACAAACATTTCAGCCTGAGGCTTAAGCTGAATAACATGGTCTAAAAAGTAGTGCGAAATACTGTAGCGGTGTTTCTTAATGTCATCTTGGCTTAAGCTTTCAATTCCATAACTATCTTTTAGATAGCCACAGTATTCTAGATAGGGATCAGCGCAATGTTTAAATTTTTTAAGCTGCAGATCCCGCTGCTGCTGGATCAGCGCTAAATCAGCCTGCTGACCAGACAAATCTTCTATCAGCTTGGCATCGACTTGATTCCAAATCCCTACAGAATCAATCAGTGTTCCATCTAAATCAAAGCAGACCAATTTTTTATTGTGCAGCATAAATCAATATCCGGTAGTAGGTGGATGAATTATGCGGCGAGGGGCCTCTAAAATAAAGGCTATAGCCAGAAGACGGCAGAATAATTCAAATAAAACCGTGACATAAAAAGCATATAGAGTGAAAGAACGCACGAACAGCAGACGGCAAAAATATTTTAACAGGCTGCAACAACTGTTTAAAAAGCGGCAGAATGGATAAAACTAGAATAACCGCTCTAGAAACTTTAAGCCTTTAGCAGTAATATTTAAGCCTTGGAACCGTTTATTTATTGGCATTTAATGGATTATTTGCCGTTAATGATTGAAAAATAGGAAATTATCCTTCGTGTTTGAGCTGGACTGTAAGTTACTCAGTATCTTTTTTTACGTTTATAAATTTAAAAGCGTCTCGCTGGCGGCTGAACATTTAGACATGAGCCAGCCAACGGTCAGCAATATTTTAAATAAAATTCGTCAGCACTATAATGACCCGCTTTTTTTACGGATCGGCAATGAAATGGTGCCGACAGAATTGTCGAAACAGCTGTTTCCCTTAGTCAGCGAAGCGTTAAGCAAAGTCGAGATTATCAATAATTTCACCATTGATTTTGATCAGGCTGTCTCGCATCAGCAGTTTACATTGGCAATGACGGATGTTTCACACTTGGTACTGCTGCCTAAAATTTCGCAATATTTGAAAAAAAATGCGCCGCATGTACGGCTGAATGTGCGTCCGATTACCTCAGAAACCAGCTATCAAATGGCGAATGGCGAAATCGACTTAGCTTTGGGCTTTTTACCGCATTTAGAAAATGGTTTTTATCAGCAAAAATTATTTGAACAATATTATGTGGTTATTGCGGCCAAAGATCATCCGCGCCTGACAGGTGACAGCATAACGGCTGAACAGTACTTAACTGAATCGCATATCGATATTGATGCAGGAATGGGGCATTACCATATTGAAAATGAGCTACTGAATCTTGAACTGAAACGCAATATTTTAATGCGCCTGCCCAGTTATTTAGGGGTCGGCCTTGTTGTGCAAGATACAGATGCAATTGCTACCGTACCGTATTATTTAAGTGAAGTGCTGCTTTCCCGTGGCAATCTAAAAATTTTTGATGCGCCAATTGCATTCCCCAGCTATGGGGTGAAGCAGTATTGGCATATGTCATGCCATCATAAAACCAGCCATCAGTGGCTTCGGCATATGTTTCATGACATTTTAGTAAAGTAAGCCTTATTTCTCATTCATCAGCTGAAACTTTGCCAGCGGCATTGCCTTCATTAAGTTTAAAAATTAAATCCCCGCCATTGCGGGGATTTTTAATTTTGGTGCATTTTTAAGGCACTTTCTGAAAACTGCACTGAATTTGTACAGAAAAATCATATTTAAGTATTACCAATACGTAAAAACGTAATACTAAATTGGCACGTCATTTGCATTTACCTCAATAACATAAAGTGATCTAGGGTTCCGACAGTCTGATTTTAGCAGCAGCTGTGCCTGAGACCGAGAGTTCACGGTTCGCAAGAACTGCACGGAGGGATAAAAGCCCGGGAGGTTAAATATAGCAACCTTAAGAGGTAGAGCGCATGGGCGAACTTGAACAAACATACCACGACAACCAAACTCTTTGGACTGAAACGCTGCCGGGCGGGCATCATTGGTCTGGACGCATCCGCAAAGGCGCAATTTTACAGCTTAAGGCACTCAGCCAAAATGCCAATGTTTCCCTGTTCTGTGTAAATGCAGAAGATAAATTAGAACGCTACAACATGCCTGACAGTTTAAAAGGCCAGCATACAGCCTATCTTACTGCAGGCAATGTGCTGTATTCAGACTTAGGCCGTGTTATGGCATCCATTGTTAAAGATGACCATGCATGGAATGATACTTTTTGCGGTGCAAGCCGGCCTGAACAAATCGAAAAAAAATATGGTGTCTGCGCCTTTCAAGATGCGCGCAATGACATGCAGCAAAGCGGTTTAGATGGATTGCTGGTAGAAATGGCTAAATTTTCTTTAAGCCAGACTGACTTAAGCGCAACAGTAAACCTATTTTCAAAAGTGACGCCAAATGATGCAGGCGCTTTGTCTTATGCCGCTTCTGACAACACAGATCAAATCATTGAACTGCGTTTTGAAATGGACTGCTTAGTCTTTCTGTCTGCTGCGCCGCATGGCTTGGACAATAGCGCATCTTATCAGCCTTCAAATATTCAATTGTCTTTATTCAAAGCCAATGCGCTCAGCGGCAATGACATCTGCCGTGATTCTTGTCCGCAAAATCAGCGCGCATTTCAAAATAATGCCCGTTATTACGCACTTTCATCATTTTAAGGCAGGAGAAGCATCATGACTGTATTGCAAACATTTACGAAATCAGTTTTAAGCGAAGTATGCCCTGCAGGTGAAGCATGGATGTGCGAAGTAAAAAAGGGCCAGTATTTCCGCATCATTGATCTTGAAGGCAATCAAGCAGTAGATACATTGTTTATCTCTGCCTGCAATCCAGAAGAGCGTTACAGCGCAACCGACACATTAGCGATCAATCAGCAAATTTACCTTGAAAAAGGCACCGTGCTGTACAGCAATTTCGGGCAGCCTATCGCCGTCATCAATGATGATAACTGCGGCCGACACGACACTTTGGGCGGTGCCTGTTCATGTGAAAGCAATACGGTGCGCTATGCACATGATAAATATCCGATGCACAGCTGCCGCAACAACTTTATGTATGCTTTGGCAAAACACCCGGTTGCGCAAAAGCACGCCTTAAATGTCCGCCATATTGGTCCCAATATTAATTTTTTCATGAATGTGCCGGTAACTGCCGAAGGCGCATTGAAATTTGATGACGGTATTTCGGCGCCAGGTAAATTTGTCGAAATTAAAGCAGAGATGGATCTGATTGTTCTGATTTCAAATTGCCCGCAGTTGAACAATCCGTGCAGCGGCTATAACCCGACACCGATTCAGCTGGTGGTGCATGAAGGCGGGGAGGCATAAGCAATGACAGCATTAACTAAAGTTTTAATTGCCAACCGCGGTGCAATTGCCTGCCGAGTAATTCGTACGCTTAAAAAATTAGGCATTCAGTCTGTTGCCGTATATTCCGAAGCAGATCGAGATTCCTTGCATGTTACCTTGGCCGATGAAGCCGTTTATATTGGCGCAGCGCCGGCCAGCCAAAGTTATTTGAATGTCGAAAAAATCTTAGACGTAGCCAAACAAACTGGGGCGCAAGCCATTCATCCCGGTTACGGCTTCTTGTCTGAAAATGCAGAGTTTTGTGATCTGTGTGAAGCGCAAGGTATTGCCTTTATTGGGCCGAACTCGAATCAAATGCGCGAATTTGGTTTAAAGCATACTGCGCGTGAATTGGCAATCCAAGCCAATGTTCCGCTCTTGCCGGGAAGCGGCCTGCTGGCTGATGAAGCCGAAGCGCTGACTGAAGCTGCGCGGATTGGCTATCCAGTGATGCTGAAAAGCACTGCCGGCGGCGGCGGCATTGGCATGCGCTTAGTGTGGAATGAAACCGAACTGAAAGATGCTTACGCAACTGTTTCATATTTGGCGCAAGCCAATTTTAAAGATGCCGGCTTGTATTTAGAGAAATTTGTGCAAAATGCACGTCATATCGAAGTGCAAATTTTCGGGGATGGGCAAGGGCAAGTATTGGCATTGGGGGAACGGGACTGTTCCGTGCAGCGCCGCAATCAAAAAGTGATTGAGGAAACACCTGCGCCGCACATTAATGATGAACAGCGCACCTATATCCAAACTGTCGCGATTCAGCTGATGCAATCAGTCAATTACCGTTCTGCTGGCACAGTTGAATTTGTTATGGATACGGACACGCAAGAATTCTATTTCTTAGAGGTCAATACCCGTCTGCAAGTGGAACACGGCGTGACCGAGCAAGTCTTTGGTGTGGACTTGGTCGAATGGATGGTGACTTTGGCGGCAGGCACTTGGAGCGCGCCAGCTCAGAAACTGGAATCTAAAGGCCACTCAATTCAAGTGCGGCTCTATGCAGAAGATCCAATCAAAAACTTTCAGCCAAGCGCTGGGCTTCTTACCCATGTCGAATTTGATGAAAACGCGCGCAATGAAACTTGGGTAGAAACAGGCTCCACGGTATCGTCATTTTATGATCCGATGATTGCAAAAATCATTGTCACTGCTGATGACCGAGAGGCTGCAATTCAAGCCATGACCAATACATTGGCGAAAACATCTGTTGCCGGTATAGAAACCAATCTTGAATATCTGCAAAACATCATAGACGGTGACGTATTTAAAGCGGGCACGCAAACGACACGGTTTCTGAATACTTTTGAATGGAAAACACAAAAGATTGAAGTACTGCAAGCCGGCATTCAAACCGCAGTGCAAGATGTCACAGGCCGTTTGGGTTATTGGGATGTTGGTGTTCCGCCATCCGGCGCTATTGACCCGTTATCTTTAAATGTCGCTAATCAGCTGCTTGGAAATGCGTCAAATACAGCTGGTTTAGAATGCACTCTGCAAGGCCCAGCCTTAAAGTTCCATTGCGACAGTCAAATTGCAATCACTGGCGGAGATATGCCTTCAACATTGGATGGCATCGCTGTACCCATGTGGCAAACAGTCAACGTGCGCAAAGGCCAAATTTTAAAATGCGGGAAAATAACCACAGGCTGCCGCAGTTATATCGGTATTAAAAACGGTCTGAATGTGCCTGAATATTTAGGTTCGCAGGCAACTTTTACCCTTGGCCAGTTTGGCGGCCATGCCGGACGAAACTTGCTGATAGGTGATATGCTGCCTATTACGGCGCATGCATCCACTGAGACGGTTGCCCTAAACCCTGATCAAATACCTGCTTTTAGCCATGAATGGGAAATAGCCGTAATGTACGGGCCGCATGGCGCGCCGGATTTTTTTACCAAAAATGATATTGATACTTTCTTTGCGAATACCTTTGAGATTCACTTTAACTCTAGCCGTACCGGTATTCGCCTGATTGGCCCTAAACCTGAATGGGCGCGTGAGGATGGCGGTGAAGCGGGGCTGCATCCGTCCAATATTCATGACAATGCCTATGCCATTGGCGCAATCGACTTTACTGGCGATATGCCTATTATTCTTGGGCCAGATGGGCCAAGCCTAGGCGGTTTTGTCTGTCCTGCGGTGGTGATCCATTCTGAGCTTTGGAAACTTGGTCAGCTGAAAGCAGGCGATAAAGTTAAATTTGTCCCTGTCAGCTATCATCAGGCCAAATTGCTGAATCAAAAATATCATGCAGGAATTCAAGCCAATAGTACTCAAGCAGTTTGTTTTAATGACGCATTCTATTCTGAAAACAGCACCTTAAAATCTGCCATTTTAGATACATTAAAAGGTCAGAATGGGACGCCAGATGTAGTGTACCGTCCTGCAGGAAACAACTATTTATTGGTGGAATATGGTGAGCTAGTTTTAGATTTAAATCTGCGTTTCCGTATTCATGCGCTGATGCAATGGGTCAAAGATCAAAACATCAGCGGTATAATTGACCTGACACCGGGCATTCGGTCGCTGCAAATTCATTTTAACTCGATTCAACTGGATCAAATTGATTTGCTGCGTTTGCTGCAAGTGGCTGAAACTGAACTGCCGGATGTCACGCAAATGCAAGTACCGTCACGTACCGTGTATTTGCCGCTGGCTTGGGAAGACTCGCAAACGCAATTGGCGACTGAGCGTTATGTACAAACTGTGCGCAGTGATGCGCCGTGGTGTCCCGACAATATCGAATTCATCCGCCGTATTAATGGATTAAAAGATAAACAGGCCGTAAAAGATGTGGTCTATAACGCCAATTATTTGGTGATGGGCTTAGGCGATGTCTATTTGGGAGCGCCGGTGGCGACACCGCTGGATCCGCGTCAGCGTTTGGTGACCACCAAATACAACCCAGCACGGACATGGACACCTGAAAATGCCGTAGGTATTGGCGGTGCATATATGTGCGTATACGGCATGGAAGGCCCTGGCGGCTATCAGTTTGTGGGCCGTACCACACAAATGTGGTCACGCTACCGCAAAAATCCTGATTTTGAACAGGGAATGCCGTGGCTGCTGCGCTTTTTTGATCAGATTAAGTTTTATGAAGTGTCTGAAGATGAACTGATGCAGATGCGTGAAGACTTTAAAGCGGGCCGTTTAAAACTGCGTATTAAAGAAGGTGTGCTGAATCTTAAAGAATACAATGATTTTTTAGATGAACATCAAAGCTCAATTGCTGAATTTAAAGCGGTGCAGCAAGCCAATTTTGATGATGAGCGCCGCCGCTGGCATGAAGCCGGTTTGGCAGAGTACGTCTCTGAAAGCTTAGATGCAGTGGATGATGGCGAAGCAGTGGCGATTCCAGATGGAGGCTGTGCAGTGGAATCACATATGCCGGGTTCAATTTGGAAAATCGAATGCGCTTCAGGCGATATTGTGGAAGAAGGTGCAACACTTGCCGTGATTGAAGCGATGAAGATCGAAATTCCAATTATTGCCCCTGAGCGGATGCGTGTAGATGCCATTACCATTGAAAAAGGGCAAACGGTAAAAACGGGGCAGGTGTTATTTACGTTGGCGCCTGTGGCTTAACAGTTTTGCCAAACCGTGCTTAAGCAATAAACCCAGAAAAAACTGCCTATAGAGGCAGTTTTTAATTTAAAGATGTTTACAGGACTGATTAACCCGCTTTAGAAAACTGATCCCTATTGATTATTAGCCGATTTATTCTGTTCCAGATGTTCCCGCAAAATCCGTCGCAATTCTAAAATCGCATCAGGGGATTCATGAATAGAATGACCTCCAGTAATCACTTTTTCTGATACAGCACCATCAAGGTGAGAACTTTGATAAGGCACAATACCATCTGACATTTGATCAATTAAATGGCTTTTAGCCTGATTTCCCATAATGGAGTGATATGGAACAGACGAGCTGGGCAAAACATTGCTGGTCAGCAGCATAAAACGTGATTTTTGACTTAAATCTGCAGGCCCTGTTTTGACTAATCCGGCTGTAGAATTATTTGAATTTGGAATCTGCACATTCACATCGTTTAAAAAACTGAGCGGAAGCACCACCATTTTTTTAGCTAAATTCGTAAACCAGCGGTCAGCATACGCCGTGCCGTGATGTGGAGCAGCAATAAAAATGGCGCGGCTGATCGGCTGAATCGGTTTAAATACAAAACGCTCGCGAATAATCGGATTCCGCTGCAGCTGCATATTTTGCTCATAATTCATTAGAGGTATGGCTTGCGCAGAAATGTCGGCATCACTCACCAGCAGCCGGCTGATAATGCCGCCCATACTGTGCCCAATCAGTACGGCGTCTTTCGCAGAAGGAGTATTCGGCTGCACCGCTGCAAAAGCTTGCTTAAGCAAGGCATTAATTTGGAATCTGCTTTCAAATATTGGCATATTGGTGGAATAAAATACCTGCCAAACTTGGTAATTATCCCGCAGTTTCTGATCACCCATAATATTATTGGTTAATGAAATCCATGTTTCTGGGCTGCTGGCAAGGCCATGAATCATGACAATCACTTTTTTATTTGGCTGATAGGGTTCCAGCATAAATATATGCGGCATACGCAGGTTATCTTCCTTGTTCAGCAGCGTCCAGTAGCCCGATTTTCCGAGTTTATTTTCAGAAAGCCACAAACCATAAGGTACAGAGTAGTTGGCTGTTAGGGTATAAGTCCGGGAATTAATGTCTGCTGTTTTGTACTGATAAGGATTGTAGAGCGTGATATTCAATGGCGCTTTCAAAGAAAGGGTTTCATCAATATTGCTGCCGGCACTTGGCGCAGCTGTTGCGCTGATGGATAAATAGCGCGCTTCATGAATATTGGGGTTAGCTTTATCTTGATAATAATGTTCAGGGTCTAAAATAAAGCGCTGGTTTATGCCTTGTACCTTTGGCTTTTTGACCAATACAAACTCTGACCCGATGCCTTCTTGCCGGTTAATTACATTCAAGCCTGAAAAATTTAAATTGTAGCTGGATTGAAGTTTTTCAATCGCAGCATGCTCAAGGGCTGGGTAGTATTGATAGTCGAAATTATATTGTGAAGCGCCGAGCATCAGGCTTTCCGGCAGCTGCTGAAAGTTAAATCGGGTATATGAAGTGGTAATGAGGCGGGAAAGCGCGACATTATAAAAGGTGCGGACTTGTCCCTGACGCAAATCAAATAAGCGTGATTCTGGCGGCTGTTCAGATTTAAACAAGTAAACATAGCTGTAGCGCAGGCTTAAATCAAAGTCAGCCAGCTGCTGATCCAGACACAGTTTCATTTTAGTTGGAGGCAGTTTGCTTAACTGCTGTGTCAAATCTTTTTTGCATTCATGATGCTGGTCTGCACCTAAGGCGCGGGCTAAATAAAGTTCACTCGCGGCTGCATAAATCTGTTCTGAATCTAAAGTTTCATTGCTGCGCAATTTGGCAATGCAGTTTTCCAGCTGGCTCAAGCAAGATGCGCCCGTTTCATTGACCATTAACAGTAAATGCTGACTGGCAGAACTGAGCTGCTGATTGGTTAAAATATTATCTGTTTTATTGTTTAAAGATGAACTAAGTCTATCCTCCTTTAATGTGACCAATTGACATCCTTGAAGCAGGCTCATGCTGAATAAACTGATCAATATGAATTGGTTGCGTGCTAACGCTAACATGATATGAACTCAAAAATCTTTGATTCATTTTACCTGATTGCGGCTGAAATAAATTGTCAAAAAAAGAGCATAAAATCAGCTATTGGGTGCATTTCAAATAATTGTTGGTCTGTGTGTTTAGAGCGTGCTCTATTTAGCAACAGGATCTATGTTAAATATATGTTAGGTAACGCTTGAGATAGGAAGCCCTTATGAATCAAAAAACCTTCAAATCAAGAACAGTTTGAAGTTTAAGCGCTATTTTTATGATTAAAAGATAATTTCAGCAATTTATGATGGATAAATCTCAATTTTTCCAGTACTGGATCAGATAAGGTAAAAGGATAAGCATCATCTAAGCCCATGCTGCGGTTTAGGGCATTCAGGTTAAAAGTCAGCGTCATCCAATGCTGCAACAGCACATCAAAATCTTGAGCGCCAATAGGATTTTCCTTCAATTCTAAATTATTTAAACCAATTTTATCGGTTTTAACCGACAAGCCTGCATGATAGGCTGTTTCTAAAGTATCCATCATATGCAGATAATGCGCCCATGTTTCCGCCCAATCTTCCCATGGGTGTGTGCTTGCATAAGAGCTGACAAAAGATTCTGACCAATTGAGCGGTGCGCCATCGTTGTAATGGCGTTTAAGCGCTTCACGGTAATCTTGCCTGTCATCTCCAAATAAAACACGGAATTCATCAATTAATTCAGGCCGGAAATGCTTAATCAAATCAAAATAATAATGCCCGCTTTCATGGCGGAAATGGCCTAAAAGCGTCCGATAGTTTTCACCCATTTTTATACGGGTAGTTTCACGGTAAATGACATCCGCTTCACTGGCATTTAAGGTAATAATGCCGTTGGCATGCCCAGTCATAACAGGTTCAGTTTCAGTCGGCATTAAAAAGTCAAAACGCAGTCCAAAACGGTCATCTTCGCTGCGTTTGGGGTGAGGCATAATGTTGAGCTGCTGCATTAAATACAAAAACCGCCTTTTGGCATGTTCAAGCCGCGCCCAATAAACAATATGATCGGGATTATCCAAGTTGGGAATGGTGTGAGTAAGCAAACACGATTCACAATAAATCTCATCACTTTCTGCGGGAATCATCCAATTGCATACTTGATGGTGCTGATAATTATGGCAAGGCTTATAGCGCATTCCATGAATGCTATGGTTGAGCGCCAGCCAAAGTGTCGCATTGTGTTTTTCAAAGCAGCCCATCACTTTTTCAGAGGCGATATAACCTAATGCGGTTTGACAGTTCATACAGTATGAATTGGCAAAAAACACCTGATTGCAGCATACAGCGCAACTGAAGTACTTCATAAGCTTATTTGACATTAGGCCGATCAATAGCATTATAAATGATGTTTATTTTTTTGTGGCGCGCGTTGATGGTTTCAAATGAACTGCTTATATGGTGATATGCCGTGAGCCGTAAAGAAAAATTTAAAAAATAACAAAACTATAAAAGTAACGTCGGTGGTGCAGCACGCACATTAAAGTGCAATTTTCTGCACATTTTTCGCACAAAAAATATCAAATTGGCACGGCATTGCTGTTTTTGATGATTTTAAACCTTGGCACAGATTCTGCATTTCTAATGGTATTACCAAATGAATTTTTTGTATTACTCGAAGGAGATGCACATGATCAGCAGCCGTTCAGCAAAAATACTGCATCTGTTTAAGACATTTTTAATTGAATTGCTTAGCGCACGTGCCGGTTTTTATATTAAGCAAGAGTCAAAAAAAGGATAAAGCCGTGCCTAAGCAGAAATTGGCGCGTATCAGCATCACTGTACCGGAAATGACGGTCAATGCGCTGGATCAAAAGATTGTTGATCAGCATTACGAAAGCCGCTCGCAAGCCATTGTGGACATGATTAATAAACATCTGATTGCCGATCAGGAACAGCGCAATGCAGTCATGGTCGGCACCTTTACCTTGCTGTATGACGCGAGTGTAGCCGCGCTGCGGATGCAGCTTTTAGATTTGCAGCAGCAGTTTTTAGAACAAGTCGTCAGCTCATTGCATATTCAGCTTGATGATAAAAAAATTTTAGAAGTCATGATCCTGCAAGGGCTGAGTAGTGAGCTGAAAGCCATTAGCCAGCATTTTATTGTCTTAAAAGGTGTGACCAAAGGGCATCTGGAATTAATGAATGCGGTCATGCCGCCAATTCCGCAAAACAACATACAGACAGAAGGAGCTTAAGCCGTGAAAGACCTATGGACTATACAAGACTGGAAACAGGCCTATGCCTCTGGAAGCATTCAACTGCAAGACCTGAAGGCCTATGCAGCCGCCATTCAGAACGATGGCCATGTATGGATTGAAATCGCCAATGATGCGCAGCTGCAAATGCAGTTTTCTGCCTTGAATGGCCTTTCTCCAGCAGATTTGCCGCTGTACGGCATTCCGTTTGCCGTTAAGGATAATATTGATGCTGCTGGTTTTCATACTACAGCTGCATGCAAAGAAGCTTGCTATTTGGCAGAAACCGATGCTGCTGTCGTGGCTAAACTTAAAGCAGCTGGCGCAATTGTATTAGGGAAAACCAATTTAGATCAGTTTGCAACGGGCTTAGTGGGTGTGCGTTCACCTTATGGCGCGGTTAAAAACAGTTTTAACCCCGAATATATCAGCGGAGGTTCAAGCTCAGGCTCTTCAGTCGCTGTCGCTAAAGGCATTGTGCCATTTTCATTGGGCACAGATACTGCCGGTTCAGGCCGTGTGCCGGCAGGCCATAATAATATTGTCGGTTTAAAGCCGACCAAAGGCTGGTTTTCTACTGCCGGCTTAATTCCTGCGTGCCGCACCATAGACGTGATTTCAGTTTTCGCTTTAAGCGCAGACGATGCATGGCAGGCAGCACAGGTGATGCAAGGCTATGACGCAGCAGATGAATACTCTCGCCAGCATCCTGCAAATGTGCCGACTCAATTTTCTAAAGCAAAAATTGCAATACCGCAACAGCTGGAGTTTTATGGTGATACCGCGTCAGAAAAGGCATTTTTTGAGGCTGTGGAACGTGTAAAAGCATTGGGCTATACAGTGGAATCAATCGATTTTACGGTTTTTAATCAATTGGCCTCTGCGCTTTACAATAAATCTTGGGTGGCAGAGCGCACCAGCGCTGTAGAAAAAATGGTTAAGCGTGAACAGACGCATGCTGTGATTCGTCAAATTATCGCGCAAGCGGATCAATTTTCTGCAGTAGATGCCATGCAGGCAGAATATGAACGTGCAGATTTGGCACGGAAAATTAACCTAGCACTGGCGCCTTTCGATGCCTTAATGGTACCGACTGCACCGACTATTTATAAAATCAGCGAAGTTGAAGCCGACCCGCTTGTGAAAAACAGCCATATGGGCGCTTATACCAATTTTGTCAATTTTGCAGATTTATCTGCTATCGCATTGCCGAATGCCATTCGAGCAGATGGCCTTCCGACAGGGGTGACATTTATTGCTTCTGCATGGATGGATCAAGCGCTGGCAAATTTTGCTCAGGCTTGGCAGCAAGCAGCGGATTTGCCTTTGGGCACCTCTGAAATCAGCTATGAACCTTCTGACAAAATAACATCAGCCCATTCAGTGCAGCTGGCGGTGGTGGGCGCGCATTTGACAGGCATGCCGCTGAATTTTCAGTTAAGCACACGCTGCGGCACTTTGCTCAAAGCCACTAAAACGGCGCCAAATTACAAATTATATGCCTTGAAAAACACCGCGCCGCCAAAACCAGGGCTGCAGTACGCCAGTAAAGGCGGTCAAGCCATTGATGTCGAAGTTTGGGATATTCCCTTAGCCAATTTCGGTCACATTGTTGTGGAAGTTCCAGCACCTTTAGGCATTGGCAATGTGCAGCTGGCAGACGGCAGCTGGGCCAAAGGCTTTATTTGCGAAGGCCATGCCTTGGAAGACGCCTTAGATATCAGCCATTTTGGCGGCTGGCGTGACTATATTCAATCCATCCAATCCACAAATACCAAATTCAAATGCTCTGGCATAGGGGAAATCGCATCATGATCAAAAAAGCGCTGTTATCCGCATCTGTAGTTACCGCAATTCTGCTGAGCGGCTGTGACAATACCGCCAAGGCGCCAGAACCGAACGCGAAAGCAGAAGGACAGACTTCTGAAAAAACCATCACCATTGGCTATAGTGACTGGCCCGGTTTTGTCGCATGGCAGGTTGCAATTGAAAAGGGCTGGCTGAAAGAAGCAGGAGTTAATGCAGATTTTAAATGGTTCGATTATTCCGCGTCTTTATCTGCTTTTGCCGCTAATCAGCTGGATGCCGTTTTAGTAACCAATGGCGATAATCTGGTGACAGGTTCTGGCGGCACCAAAGGTGTCATGATTATGGCGACAGATTATTCGGCGGGCAACGATGTGATTATTGCCAAGGCTGGCATTAATAATATCAGTGAGCTGAAAGGCAAAAATATTGCGACTGAAAAAGGACTGGTTGATCACTTACTGCTGTCCACTGCTTTAACAGATGCCAAAATTAAGCTATCGGATGTAAAACTGGTCAATACCATGACCAATGAATTGCCGCAAGTATTTGCCAGCCCGGATATTTCAGCGATTGCGGTCTGGCAGCCAGTGGCGAATCAAGCCTTAAAAACTGTTGCTGGGTCTAAAATTATCTATACTTCAAAGGATAAGCCCGGCTTAATTTATGACACCTTAACCGTCAATATGGCCCATTTATCGGCCAATAAAGAAGAATGGAAAAAGATTATTCAGGTTTGGGACAAAACTGTTAAATATATTAATGACCCTGCAACGCATGCCGATGCAGTGAAAATTATGTCAACCCGTGTAGGTGTAGATCCTGCGCAGTATGAACAATTTATTGGCGGAACACACTTGCTGGATTTAGAAGCGAATAAGAAAGTGTTTAGCAAGGGTGAGGGTTTTGATTCTTTGTATGGTTCAAGCTATCATGTCAATAAATTCAACGTGGCTAATGGCATTTATAAAACAGAAATGGATGTAGACGGCTCGATTTATCCAGCATTGGTTGAAGAGCTGAAATAAGTAAAGCGCATTTGAAAAAATCCCAAGATATCTTGGGATTTTTTGTGTCAAATACATACAGCCAATAAAATCTTAAATACCGTTTTCTGCATGCAGGCTTGGGTTTTCAAACAGGCTGAGCCGCCATTAAAACAGAATGGCTAAACCCTGCAAGCGAAAAAAACCGCAAAACGAAGTTCTGATGCAAATAAAAATGAGTAAAACAGGGTGTAAATGTTAAAGATGGGTACTTTTAGAAAAAACATTGATAATGACAATGCCTAAAATCATAAAAGCTAACCCAATCATTGCCGCCATATCCAGCTGCTGCTTAAAGTAAATCCAGCCGACGGATGAAATCAAAATAATGCCGGCACCTGACCACAGCGCATATGCCAAGCCCATCGGAATAGATTTAAACGTCAGGCCTAAAAAGAAAAGTGCAATGGCATAGCCGGCAATCATCAAAATGACGGGCCAAAGTTCTGTAAATCCATTGGATGCCTTTAAAGCAGAGGTTGCGAGGACTTCTGCAATGACAGCAATAACTAAATATAAAAAAGACATATTTTCCTTTTATTTGACTGCTGCAGCATGAAAAGCCAAATGATTCTGTTCTGCGGCATACCAATTTTCACATGCAGAACTTGCAGAGGTACTGCGCTGAAATTCATAATGCGGGGCATAGGTATCCACCTTAAACAGCACGGTATAAGGTTCACCATTAATCATTTTCTGCTGGCTTAACGTCTGAGCATCCAGAACCTCAAAGTCATCCAGAAGCATTTGCTGACCGGTTTTAAAACTTTGGGTGCTGTAATCAATTTTCTGGTTCGCTAAAGAAATTGACACTTCAAAATTTTCAATTGCTTTCACTGTTGCGCTAGTATCAGCGCTCAGCTGCACAGCCTCATTTAAATTTGAGTATTCAGATAACTGATTCTGTAATTCGGGCAAGCGCGACTGTGCATAGGCCATGTATTGACCACAAATAATCAGCCCGCCGTCTAAGGCAATCTGTTTTCCAGTTGCAAGATGCTGGGCTGACTGAATGCGCAGACCAAGGAAGACGCCAGAGTCGGCCTGTTGCCGCCAGTCTTCGACATAAGTGTTATTTGGGGAGAACTCTAAAATACAATTGCCGACCGTATGGAGTTTGGCAGGTTCTGGCCACTGTATGTGATTCTGAAAATTACCGTTCTTTGCAACGCACCAAGACAGCAGTTCAGCTTCAGGCTCCCACAATGTTTCACCAATCCAGCCTTGGCGTTCTGTCAATGGGGTATCCCGCTGGTTTTTTAGACGTAAATCAATAGTGAAGGTTTTTGACTGAAACCAGTACACAATGGTTTTTTCATCAGTGAGCCCATTAAAGAAACTGATGCTTTTACGGCGGAAAGCGCCAAATAACGATGCTGGAATTACAGCATCTTCAGCAGGCTGAGTTGGAATTAACTTGAGCGCTTCAAATAAATTCATTATTTTGGCTCCATTGGGTTTTCAGGCATGCCGAATGAAGATAGCGGGCGGGCATTTTGCAGGACGATTTCACCTGAGGCGACTTTCTTTTTCAGGTAACTGAAGATTTGCGCCGTTTGGTTAAACAAATGCTCACCGCTTTTAAGCGCAGGGTAGCGCGGCTGTTCATTCGGAATAACGGGCTGAATGACATAGTCATAATCGCAAGAGAAAAATAGCGGAAAAGAATAGCGTTCCTGTTGCACTTTTTTAACGCGGTGTTTGGTCGCCAGCCAGCGCCCATTGGACAGGATTTCCATCATATCGCCAATATTCATGACCAGCGTATTTTTCAGTAATGGAATATCAATCCATTCACCTTGTTTGCTCAGTACTTGCAAGCCCGGCGCGGTGGGCAAAAGCAGGGTAAAGCATTCATAGTCTGTGTGCGCGCCAATGCCCTCAGCATCCTGTGCGGCAGGATTGAATGGATAATGCAGAAGCCGAAGCTGGCTGGGCGCATGGGAAATATAGGCATCAAAATGATGCTCATCTAAATTTAATGCAACTGCAATCGCCTGAAAAATTTGCTGGCCAATGGCTTTTAAGTGCTGATAATAGGACAATACATGCTGTTTAAACGCTGTATCTTCAGGCCATTGCGTCGGGCCGAGCAGCGGGAATTTTAACGCTGCGCCTTGATAGTCATAGTTAATGTCATAGGCTTCTTTCAGGTCAATACTGGATTCGGTAAATTGCTCCTCGCCGACAGGAACATAGCCGCTATGATTTAAGGATTGGCCGATATAGTTCTGCATTTTTTTCTCTAAAGGCTGAGAGAAATAAGATTGCGTCACTTTTAGTAAATTGCTGAACAGTTCTGGCTGAAATTGCTCACCGCGAATATATAAAAATCCGACGTCTTTGCAGGCCTGATTCAGCTTATTTGCAACTTGCTGCCGATCTTCTGCATTCATGCTATTCAACAGAGAGATATCTACCAATGGCAATACATATTGCTCATCCATCATTCTTTTCCTCTATTGGCCGTCCAACGCTGTATGGCATCATTTGGGCCGTCCCAAAGATGTGCAGTCAAAAAATATCAAGCTAATTATTTACTGGTGCTCACTTGAGTCATGCGCGGAATTTTAGGCAAATTCTCAAGTGCCGGATCCCGTTCATCTTCCTGTGCATGCACCAAGAAATCGACTCGGTCACGCAGACGTTTAAATTCAGGCGTCAGCATCAGTTCTGCGTTGCGCGGGCGCGGCAAGTCAACTTCAATAATTTCTTTAATTTCACCAGGGTTCGCTTTCAGTGCGACAATACGGTCTGCCAAAAGAATGGCTTCATCCATATCATGCGTTACAAAAATAATGGTGATATCAATGTTTTGCCAAAGATCCATGAGATGCTTTTGCATCTTCTGGCGGGTATGCGGATCAAGCGCGCCAAATGGTTCATCCATCAGCAAAATTTTTGGCTCATTCACCAGCGCGCGGGCAATGGCGACACGCTGCTTCATACCGCCAGACAGCTGATGCGGATACTGATTTTCGTACTTTTCCAAGCCAATAATGTCAATCCATTCACGGGCGCTGGCTTCGGCAGAAGCATTGCTGGCGCCTTTCATTAAAGGGCCGAACATCACATTTTCTTTGACTGTTTTCCATGGAAATAGGGTATAGCCTTGAAAGACCATACCGCGTTCAGGACTTGGGCCTTCAATGGCTTTGCCATCGACCAAAAGCGCCCCGCTGCTGTAAGGGTCAAGTCCGGCTACAATCCGGCTGAAAGTTGATTTACCGCAGCCCGATGGGCCAATCACGCAGATAAATTCCCGCTTATGAATTTTTAGATCCAGCTGATTTAAAACAGTGCGTTCATTTTTGCCATGCTTAAATACTTGACTGAGTTTTTTTGCTTCTAAAATAACAGGGCGGGCATAAATAGAATCGAAATACTCTGACGGATTAAATTCGGTTGCTTTCATTATTTTGCTCCTGCTTTCCATTTAAAGAAGTGTTCGCCAAGTTTCATTAAAATGACATCACAGACCAGACCGATCACACCGACAATCAGGATAGCGGCATAGACATTGTCAAAGTTTTGGTAACGCGCTTGCTGAGTAATAAACCATGTAATCCCGGTGGTTGTGCCAATCAGTTCTGAAACAATGAGGTATGTCCACGCCCATCCGAGCAGTACACGCAAATCACGGTAGATGTCAGGCAGCGCTGCGGGAATGACCACATTGAATAGGCTTTTCAGTTTATTGGTACCGAGTGTGTAGCCAGCTTCAATCAAGCCTCTGTCAACCATTCGGGTGGTATTCGCAATAATCAGAATTTGCTGGAACAGCGTGCCTACCACAATGATGGCAATTTTGGGCGCATCATTAATGCCTAAAATCGCGACAGCCAATGCGCCAAAAGCCGGTGCAGGCAAATAGCGGAAAAATTCAACAAAAGGTTCAGTCAGCTGAGATATTTTTTGTGAAAAGCCGCAAAGAATGCCTAAGGGAATGCCTATCAATGAAGCGATGAAAAACGCTGTAAAGACAATTTTAATGCTGTGCCACAGGCTTTGATGAAACCATGGGGCATCCGGCTGTGCTGGCGGTGTAATAAACGCGGTCACTAATGCCTTCGCCACTTCATGCGGCGCAGGCAGATAAATCGGGTTAACCAGTTTGCCTTGAGGCGGTTCAGCGCCGGCATTTACAGCATTTTGAGCTTCGGCATAGAACACGGCTTTGTCTACACGGCTGCCGGTTTGCAGATATGCCACGCTGCCAGACTGAGTAATTTGAACTTGCGGATGCCAAATAAAAGGTAAATAGCTGACAGCGCACCAAATGAGGATTGGAATTAAAAATGACCCGAACCCAAGCAGCAGTTTGCTTTTTGGCGTAAGCGGTTTTGCAGCGTAACTCATATTTGCCAGCCCCAATATTACTATTTTTCTAAAACGTAATACTGTTAAGCAACTATGATGCCAGAATGAATCAAATGCTAAATTAGCTGGATTTTCCGCCTAGGCAAGGTAAAAGCGGTAGGATATTGAAGATAAATCTATAAAAGCAATATTTTCTGTTCGAAAAAAGTGCAGCGTGATTCAGTATGAATCAATGCAGCAGTAAATCTGCGAGTTTTTGCATGCCTGCAACTGCCGTCTCTGCAATGAGCTGATACTGATGCGGTACCCGCAGATAGTCCGCCTGAGGGTCTATATAATAGGCCTGACAAGATGATGGGATTTCATGTATTAGTCCAGCAACAGGATAAACTGCCAGACTGGTGCCAATCACAATAAAAATTTCCGCATGTTTTGCTAAATTGCAGGCTTCTTCATAGGCGGGCACAGCTTCGCCAAACCAAACCACATGTGGACGCAAAGGATATCCGTTTGGGCATTTATCTTGGGCAATGTCCAGCGCTGTACCCTCAATAGGGAAAAACTCTTGTGTGTACTGCGCCGTTGGCCCAGATGTTTTTGCCAAACGGATATTGCCATGCAGATGTAAAACTTGACTGCTGCCGGCGCGCTCGTGCAGATCATCAATATTTTGAGTGATGACATGTACATCATACCGCTGTTCCAATTGCGCAATCAGCTGATGCGCAAGATTCGGCAGGGCATTTAAAATATTTTTACGGCGCATATTGTAGAACCGCTGTACAAGCTGCGGGTCACGCGTCCATGCTTCCGGCGTTGCCACATCTTCTATGCGGTGCTGCTCCCACAAGCCATCACTGTCCCGAAACGTATTGATTCCGCTTTCCGCACTCATGCCGGCGCCTGAAAATACAACAAGTTTTTGCATGATGAATTGATCCTTTAAAAACGAAGAGCTAATTTTGAACATGTGCAGAAAATTTTAATTCCTGCATCACCCAATCTACAAATTTCTGTATTTGCGGCGAACTGTCCTGACTGGAGTGAACTAAGTAATATTTGCGGCTGCCTTGCAGTTTTTTACTTGATGCAATGACCAACTCCTTTTTTCTCAGTTCGGATTCAATCAGCATTTGCGGAATCAGCGCCATGCCCATGCCATGACTGGCCGCGACAGCAAGCATGGAAAACAGTTCATGGCGCTGTCCATCGAAAGGCTTAGGATGCTGAATCTGATGCGCCTGAAACCACTCTTGCCAAATACTCGGACGGGTGGTTTGCTGCAGCAGCGGCATTAAAAGCAGTTCTTCATCACTCAGGTCATAGCTGTATTCATTTTGCATGACCGCCGCTGGAAAACGGTTTTGAATGAGCGCAGGCGAACAGACGGGAACCACTTCTTCATCCATAAGGTAATGTGCCTGAATACCCGGCCAGTGCTCTATCTGCTGCTGGGTTCCAGCAAAAATAGCCGCATCAAATACATTTTCATTAAATAAAAAAGGCTTGGTGCTGGTTTCTAAATGCACAGTAATTTCAGGATGAAGCGTATTCAGCTTATGCAGTTTAGGCAACAGCCAGCGTGTTGCAAATGTTGGGACCACACCTAATTTCAGCGTTCCGCCCAGACCTTTATGCGTCATGATGTCTGCTGTGCTTTTTTCAATACCCTGCAAATAAGGCTTAATGCTTTTTGCATATTGCTTGCCGGCTTCGGTCAATTCTACGCCGTGGCGTGTCCGGCTGAACAGATTGACACCCAAGTATTCTTCCAGCTGCTGGATTTGCCTTGAAACAGCGCTTTGAGTAATAAACAGTTCCTGCGATGCATGGGTATAACTGGAGTGCTTGGCTGCGGATTCAAAGCAAATCAGGCTTTGCAAAGATGGAATATTACGCCGCATAGATAAAGTCCTTTTTATCGATAGGTATCACAAAATGTCATATAAGCATAAATTAAATATCAGACCATCGTCTAAACATAGTGCATTGTGAGGCATAACAGAGTGGCTGAAATGCTTAACTTAGGGTCTTATCGTTTAAGTTATGCGGTAATCGCATAACTGCATGCAAATTAATCGTTTGATTGGGGCGCTTTTCACACATAGCATCAGTGAAAACAAACAAAGCCTGATTAAGCAGAGGAAGCGATGAATCAAATGGTTAATGTGAAAAAAGCAAAAGTTCAATTCAACTGGCAAGATCCGTTTTTATTAGAGAAGCAATTGACAGAAGAAGAGCGCATGATCCGTGATACAGCGCATGCTTACTGTCAAGACCGCTTGCAGCCGCGTGTGCTGGAGCAATTCCGTCATGAACAGACAGATCCAGCCATTTTCCGTGAAATGGGCGAACTTGGCCTATTAGGGCCAACTATTCCAGAGCAATACGGCGGTGCGGGCTTGAATTATGTCAGCTATGGTCTGGTGGCGCGTGAAATTGAATATGTCGACTCCGGCTACCGCTCTATGGCAAGCGTGCAAAGCTCTTTGGTAATGGTGCCAATTAACGAATTTGGTTCAGAAGAGCAAAAGCAGAAATACCTGCCAAAACTTGCAACCGGTGAATACATTGGCTGTTTCGGCCTGACCGAACCAGATCATGGTTCAGATCCGGGCAGCATGATTACCCGCGCCAAGAAAGTGGAAGGCGGTTACCGCCTGACCGGTGCAAAAATGTGGATTACCAACAGTCCTATTGCTGATGTTTTTGTGGTGTGGGCAAAAGAAGTTTCAACAGAAGGCAATGTCGGAGACATCCGCGGCTTTATTTTGGAAAAAGGCTGGGAAGGGCTATCTGCACCGGCAATTCATGGCAAAGTGGGCCTGCGTGCATCAATCACAGGTGAAATTGTGATGGACAATGTCTTTGTTCCTGAAGAAAATGCTTTTCCTGAAGTACGCGGTTTAAAAGGGCCTTTCACTTGCCTGAACAGTGCGCGTTACGGCATTGCATGGGGCGCAATGGGCGCAGCTGAATTCTGCTGGCATACGGCGCATCAATACACGATGGACCGCAAGCAGTTTGGCCGTCCATTGGCTGCAAATCAGTTAATCCAAAAGAAATTAGCCGATATGCAAACAGAAATTGCACTTGGCTTGCAGGTGGCATTGCGTTTTGGCCGCATGAAGGATGAAGGCATTGCCGCGGTTGAAGGCACATCACTGATTAAACGCAATAACTGCGGCAAGGCTCTGGATATTGCCCGTGTAGCCCGTGACATGCTCGGCGGCAATGGCATTTCAGATGAATTCGGCGTGGCGCGCCATCTGGTTAACCTTGAAGTCGTAAATACCTATGAAGGTACACATGATGTGCATGCACTGATTTTAGGCCGTGCGCAAACAGGCATCGCGGCATTCGGCAACTAATTTAAATGAACTCACTCAGATGCTCTTCCGGGAGCATCTTAAGAGTTTTTATGCAAAAAATTAACCGTGAATAACAGTCAATATATAAAGGATTCATCGTGAAATACTCTTGTAAATCTGCATTTTGACTGAACTGAATTTAAGTGTGAAACCATAAAAAGAACAAAAATATCAGGCAGAAGCAGAGACATAGGAATGTCGATGACTCATTTGGGAAAATGAGGTAAATGGATAATGAGCAATGAAATGCAAAGTGGCGCTGGAACGCTGAAACTGCCAAAAAATGTCGGGACAATGCACCGCATTAACAGCAATACATGGAAAATGGCGTTTATTTTCGCCTTTGTGTCGCTGGTGATAGACGGCGTCGATATTATGCTGCTGTCATTCAGCTTAACCAGTTTAAAAGCAGAATTTGGCCTATCGTCTTTTCAGGCAGGCATGCTGGGCAGTGCTTCTTTAGCGGGCATGGCGCTAGGCGGCATATCCGGCGGGTGGGCTTGCGACAAATTCGGCCGTGTTAAAATCATTGCGTGGTCGGTAGTATTTTTCTCTCTTATGACCTGCATTTTAGGCATGACCCAAAGCTATGAACAATTTCTGATTCTGCGTTTTGTCGGCGCATTTGGCCTAGGTTCGCTTTATATGGCATGCAATACATTAATGGCAGAGTATGTACCGACTAAATACCGGACAACGGTGTTGGGCACTCTGCAAACAGGACAAACCGTAGGCTACATTGTTGCAACCTTATTGGCTGGCTCAATTATCCCGGATCATGGCTGGCGCATGCTGTTCTATGTGACCATAGTGCCGGCTGCATTCGCTTTAATCTTCATGCGTTTTGTTCCAGAGCCAGCTTCTTGGCAGGAAGCTAAAATTGAACAGATCAAACGCCGCGAATTGAATTTAGAGGTTGCGCCTCAAGCGGCATTCAAAGAATCTGCGCCATCTGAAAGCATTTATAAACGTATTTTTGGACATAGCAATCACCGCAAAATGTTCCTGCTTTGGATGAGTACAGCCGCTTTTCTGCAATTCGGCTATTACGGCGTAAACAACTGGATGCCAACGTATTTGGAAACAGAGCTGGGCATGAACTTTAAAGCCATGACGGGCTATATGGTTGGCGCTTATACGGCAATGATTCTTGGTAAAATTTTATCAGGCTATGCTGCTGACAAGCTGGGGCGCCGTGTTACTTTTGTTTTTGGAACAGTCGCTACAGCAGCCTTTTTACCTATCATCATTTTTTATAATACGCCGGACAATATTGCATACATGCTGGTGACTTTTGGTTTTCTTTACGGCATTCCATATGGCGTGAATGCAACTTATATGGCAGAAAGCTTTTCTACCGATGTCCGCGGAACAGCTATTGGCGGAGCCTACAACATGGGACGCCTGGGTGCTGCAATTGCGCCAGCCACCATTGGTTTTATTGCCGCCGGCGGTTCTTTTACCATGGCATTTATTGTAATGGGCGCTGCGTACTTTATTGCAGGGGTGATACCCGGTTTGTTCATTCGCGAACGTCAGTATGATCCGCAGCAAGCCACACTTTCTGCAGAGCCGCAGGAAAATCAGGGCCAGCTGGATACACCGTTTCACGATGCTCAAAGCAAAGCCAGTTCAAACACAGTCACTGCAAAATAAAAAATTAAACGCCATGAAGAATCTGAAATCTTCATGGCGATAAGGAGTAAGCGAATGGGTGCATTGCAAGGAATCAGAGTATTGGATTTAAGCCGTGTATTGGCCGGACCGTGGTGCGGACAGATTTTGGCGGACTTAGGCGCTGAAGTGATTAAGATTGAACGCCCGCAAGCCGGTGATGACACCCGCATGTGGGGCCCGCCTTGGATGCCGGATCGGCAGGGCAACCCAACACGTGAATCTGGGTATTTTCAATGTGCCAACCGCAATAAATATTCAGTTGCGATTGATATTTCAAGCGAAGAAGGCCAATCCCTAATTTATGAAATTGCTAAAACGGCCGATGTCGTCATTGAAAATTATAAAGCTGGTTCATTGGTCAAATATGGACTGGATTATGCAGCGCTGAGCGCTATAAATCCAAACTTAGTCTATTGTTCAATCACTGGTTTTGGCCAAGATGGCCCGCGCGCCGAAGAGCCGGGCTATGACTTTATTATTCAAGGCATGTCTGGCCTAATGAGCATTACCGGTGAACCGGATGGTGCAGCTGGCGGCGGAGCGCAGAAAGTCGGTGTGGCTGTGGTGGATATTCAGACAGGACTGTATTCAACCATTGCCATTCAGGCGGCTTTATTGGCGCGCCAGCATACTGGGCGCGGGCAATACATAGATATGTCTTTGCTGGATGTACAGGTGGCGGCACTGGCCAATCAGGGCATGAATTATTTAACGTCTGGCAAAGCGCCGGTACGTATGGGAAACAATCATCCAAATATTGTTCCATATCAAACATTTAAAGCAAAAGACAAAGAGTTTATTATCGCTTGCGGCAACGATAAACAGTTCAAAGATTTATGCATCGCGATCGGTTATCCTGAACTTCTGGATAATCCGCATTATTTGCGCAATCAGGATCGGGTCAAACACCGTGATAAGTTAATTCCTTTGCTGTCTGAATATTTTTTGCATAAAACAGCGGAAGAATGGGTAGATGCCATCCATGCGGTAAAAGTGCCCGTCGGTGTAATCAACTCTGTTGAAGATGCCTTGCATGAACCGCAAATTCAGCACCGAAACATGGTGGTCAATCTTCCACACCGCTTAAACAGCAACTTTAAAGTCATTGGCTCACCAATGAAGTTGTCGGATACCCCTGTGGAATATCGGCATGCGCCGCCGCAATTAGGTGAGCACACAGCGCAGATTTTATCGCGTTTTAAAACATCAGATGAATTAAAAGCATTAAAAGCGCAGGGGATTATTGATGGACAGGTGGCATAGCATATTATGAGGCATTGATTTAAATCAATTTATTTTCTAAGTTCCTGTTTTGGCCGAAGGACTCCAATACTTCGGCCTTTTTTATTCTGACTGCAAGATTAATTCAGCGAATACTTTCAATTTTAATTTTTTTCACAAAATAAAGTTCTTCATCATGGCTTGGACCAACAATACGGTCATGATTTTCTTCATATGAAAGTGAAGCCCATACTTTAGCGCCTTGGTATTTTTTCTTTAACGCATAACCATCCGATTCTGGGTCATAAGCAAACCAATCACCGCATTGATGTATGCAATAAGCATATATATGCCTATTTTTAACATCTTTTAGCTCTATTGAAAGATCATCAATACCACCGCCATTGATGAGAGTATAGGCTTTAATATCCGCAGCGCGCTGAGTCGTGACATTTGCACTGTAAACCGCAGAACTTAAGCCCAGAGCTAAACTAAAAAGCAGTATCAATCCATTTTTTTGATATTTGGCAGTCATTATTTTAATTATCCTGTTTGTTTTTTACGCCGCCATTAAAACAAAGTCTTGAAATGAAATAAAGCCTTACATGAAAGTAAGGCTTTATTTAAAAATTAATATTGGATTGAATCCGTTGAGCTGCTTATTGCTGTAAGAAACTCTGCACCGCTTGGTTAAAAGCTTTTGGCTGTTCCAGATTTGAAATATGCGACGCATTGATTTCATACAAAGCGCTGCTGCGGACATGATTGATAATGTACTGCGCATCAGCGACAGTCGTAACTGGATCTTTTTGACCTGCAACCACCAAAGTTGGCACAGTAATGTTTTTAAGCTGTTCACGGACATCCGCTTTAGCCAAAGCTTCACAGCAGCTTGCATAACCTTCTGGGCTGCCAGCGCCTAGGCCGTTACTCAAAGATTCTACAGTTGCTGCGTTGCTTCGGATAAAGGGTTCGGTAAACCAGCGCGATGCTGCTGTATCGGCAATCGATTTTAAACCTTGCTCTCTCACTAAAGCAGCTCGGTCATTCCAAGCCTGTTCTTGACCAATCTTTGCTGCTGTATTGCAGACAACCACATGGTTAAAGCGTTCAGGATGATGAATTGCCAGCCATTGGCCCGTTAAGCCGCCCATTGAAATACCGCAGAAACTGGCTTTTGCAACATTCAGATGATCCAGCAGATTGACGACATCCGTTCCCAGCTGTTCTAAGCTGTAAGGCCCTTGCGGTGCCGATGATGCGCCATGACCGCGGGTGTCATAGCAAATTATAAAATAATCTTTTTTAAAGAAATTTATCTGCGGCTGCCACATTTGATAATTGGTTCCCAAAGAATTGGAAAAAATAATCGCAGGTTTGCTGGCATCGCCAAAGGTTGCGTAATTGATTTCAGCATCATTTGAAGTAAATGTTGGCATTTTAAAATCCTTAATTTTATAAATCCCCCTAAATCCCCCTTTGATAAGGA
>NZ_LUAW01000015.1 GCF_001605895.1 Acinetobacter pragensis | reverse complement strand
GGCGCRGYTTTGGGSGGSGCGGGGGGCAATGGCGTAGGAAAAGCRGGGGCGGCAAAACCGGCGGTTATABCGGCGSGGCGGGGGGTTCTGCGGGSGGTGCGGTATTAGGAAAAAAAGTCAGTGAAGACCGCCGTTATGACGATAACGACCGTTATGATCGCCGCTATAACGACCGCGGCTACCGTTCAAACAACTACCGCTACAATGACCGCGGTTACTACAGCAATGATAATGGCCGCCACTTAGGTCATTATAAAAATAGCAAACGCCGTTAATGGCAAGCAAAAGATTGAATTAAAGCGCCTGCGGGCGCTTTTTTTAGGTCTGGACATTATCGTGCTGAAAGCAAAATACAAGCCTTTATTTTTTAACCTTTCGCTTCCCACCGCCATCCTGCTTGTTGACGGTGGCCCAGCCGATGCGTTCCGCATCCTGTTCTGACAGTCCACGCTCCTTCTCAGACTCTATAATATGCTGCGCCTGCCTCTTCTGCTTTGCCGTATATGCAGACTTATCACCTTGCGGCATTTGAATTCCCTCCATTCACTTGATACGCCATATCTTCTTGCTTAACGAATTTCATCTGTTGGATAGCCAGTTCTGCTAGGCAACACATTAAACATGGCGACTTATTCGCAATCGGATCAGCTGTAAAAAATTAATCTAACAAAATATTCCGTCAGATATGCATGATGTGCTCAATTCATACAGAGTTTTCATGCGCTTTAACATTTCAAAACACACCAGTAAAAAGATCACAAACTGAAATATCCTCTCCAATCAGCTTTCTTCTATTCAGTTTCATACACCGTTCATATCATTCAACATCAGCCATATCGAAATATTCCGATATACATTACACCCCTTATATCGTATTATTTCGATATAAACAGCTTATGGGAACAATTATGCGTTCATTGCACGATACCAAATTCTCTATCTTAGAACTTGCGCCAGTTAGAGAAAACAAAAGCATTCAGTCCTCCCTGCACCATGCATTGGAATTAGCTCAACATGCCGAACGATTAGGCTATGAGCGCATTTGGCTGGCAGAACATCATAATATGGCAGGCATTGCCAGTTCAGCAACATCAGTGCTTTTAGGCTATCTGCTTGCCAACACCTCAAGCATTAAAGTTGGCTCTGGCGGAGTGATGCTGCCGAACCATGCTCCTTTAGTTGTTGCAGAACAATTTGGCACACTGGCAACCCTCTACCCGAACCGTGTGGAATTGGGTCTTGGCCGCGCTCCAGGAACAGACCCAGCAACCATGCGTGCACTGCGCCGCGGGCATCAAGAAACTGAAGATCAATTTCCACGTGACGTTGCCGAAATTTTACAATATTTTAAAGACCCAGCCCCCAACCAACGCATTATTGCCACGCCGGGCCAAAGCACACATGTGCCTGTTTGGCTGCTTGGATCGAGCCTGTTCAGCGCGCAGCTGGCAGCGCAACTAGGCTTGCCTTATTCATTTGCATCGCACTTTGCCCCGCGCATGCTGGCCCAAGCTATTCAGCTCTACCGTGAAAACTTTGTCCCTTCTGAATATTTGGATCGTCCTTATGTTTCTATGGGCGTTCCAATCCTTATTGCGGACAGCGATGAGGAAGCAGAATTCCTTGCCTCAACGCCCTATCAGCGCATCTTAGGCATGATCCGCAGCAACCGGACGACCTTAAAGCCGCCCGTAGAAAATATGAATGAACTTTGGTCACCTGCAGAAAAGCAATATATTGATAACTTCTATGCGGTGGCGCAAATAGGCTCGCCAGAAACAGTAAAAGCCGGGCTAGCGAATTTACTGACTCAATATGATGTTGATGAGTTTATTTTCACATGTGATATTTACGATACAGAAAAACGCTTAGATAACTTTACACGTTTGATGAATCTTAAGAATCCAGCCAGTTAATTCATTCACGCAACTTTAATTGCAACGCTATAAATTCCGTCACAGAAGCACTGCATCTTGCAGTGCTTTTAATTTTTAATGGCTTAAGTTATTCACTTGCTTTTTATTCAATCAATTTTTAAATCTTTTTGAGTAGACTATTATCTCAATGTTCAAGCTTTAGAAATTTAGCAATAAAATTCAATTGAATGACATCTGCTGTATGTTTTTTCCAAAAAATGCTGACAATCGGTACATTAAAACAGCATTTCGTCCCTAAGCTGTTCAGCCTAGTTAAACAAAATCACAAAAATCAGCGGCATTGCAAATAGAATCAGCACATGCATCAGCATATTCCCCAGCTTTTATAGCGGCCAGCTCAGTCGCTCTTTTAGCGGCGGCGCGGCCTGCTGTATTTGTTTATGCAACCAAGTAAAAAGGCGATTATTTAATCCTGATGTTATATGGATTATCTGTGGCAACTACCTTCAAAATCATCCGCGATAAACAACCAGACATCTACGTCATTCAAATGCCCAATACGCACAGCACAAAGATGATTAACAAATCTCATTTTTTTACAAAAATGAAAGTTTAGAACAGCTTCAGGCAACACTTTGCAAGGATGACTGTTCAGACGCAATTCTTTACTTTACCTGATGCAGGTTCTTGGCTAAAAATACATCTGCAAATAACACGAATGAAATAAAACGAAAATAGCGGATAATTTTATGGACACATTTAAAATGGATGCCCCTTGCCCAGTCTTCAAAAATGCAGCCGAAGACTATGCCGAATTTCTAGGCGATTTGATTCCATCAGCGGAAATCAAGCAAATCGACTTTAGCGCTAAAAATGTCGCAATTATCAATATTGATCAGCATTCTGCAAACTTACTTTCTGAAATATGCGACCAAGCTAAACAGGTTGCTGTATTTCAAATTCATCCGCATTTTGTATTGCCAAAAACTGAACGCTTTACCCAAAAACTGATACAGCATCCCTTGTTTGCTAAAAACAGGCGCCTATTTAATAACCGCATTAAAAGCCTGCTGGCGTTACGCTTTTTAGAAGACCAAGTCAAAGACACATGGCTAAAGCATCTATTAATGCCCAATACCGCACTTCAAAATAAAGTCTTTTTAAAAGCAGATCACTATTACGCATCTCTGCAGCGGGCAAACTGCACCTTGGTCACTTGGCCAATCGTAAAAATTCACAGCCAAGGCATTCAAGCCGTGAACGGCCACATTTATGCATGTGACTGCATTATTTACAATCACGATGAAAAACTGTAATGACAATAAGATTACAGGCATCAGTTTTAAGCTGGATGGCATAAAATGATTACGCAGAATTAAGCGATACATCACTTAATTTAGAAATATAAATGAATGATGGAGATCAAATCTTCGAAAGGTGCTCAGAAAAAGTAGTATTTAGATATAAAATGAATGTTATATGAGTATTTTTCTAAAACATACTGATACTATTTATATATCAATAGATAGGATATTTTTATAATAAATGAGCCACACAAAGTGGCTCATTATCATTCTTCAGCATCAGCCAATGCGGCGTTTCAAGCCTGTCATCTGCAAAACACGTGTCGAAATTTCTTCAATTGACATCTCAGAAACATTTAAATATTTGATGCCTTCTGAAATATAAATGCCTTCAATGGCGCGCAGCTCCATCTGGCACTGGCTAAAACTGGCATAACGGCTATTCGCTTTGCGCTCGCTTCGGATTGCAACCAAACGCTCAGCATCAATCATCAAGCCAAAAAGCTTATTTTTATGAGGACGAAGCACTGCCGGCAAGCGGTTATCATCCAAATCCTCTTCAGTCAGCGGATAGTTTGCAACACGTATGCCAAATTGTAATGACAAATAAATTGAAGTCGGTGTTTTACCTGAACGGGACACCCCAATCAAAATCAAATCGGCTTTGTCATAATGCCGGGTTCGCGCGCCGTCATCGTTGTCCAAAGCAAAATGAACCGCATCAATCCGCGCCTTATAAGACTCAGAATCGGTCACTGCATGGGTTTGTCCGACTAAAGTAGTAGGAGATGTGCCTAACTCATCGGATAATTTACTAATAAGTCCTTCAAATACATCAAGATTTATTGCATCAGCAGTGTTAATAATATCGCGCACATACTGGTCAACCAATGTATCAAAAACCAATGGCTTTTGACCGTCTTTTTGTGACCGCTGATTGATCTCGACAACCACGTTCATCGCCGCTTCTTCGGTCGTAATATAAGGGATAATATGAATGTCAAAATCAACATGCGGAAACTGCGCCAGCAGCGAGTGTCCGAGGGTTTCAGCGGTAATTGCAGTCCCATCCGAAATGAAAAATACACTGCGCTGAATTTGTTTACCTTCTGACATTAAAATTCTCCTCAATTATTTGTCTAACTGCTATATAATCTTTATAGTAAACCATCTTACATGACTATCTCTTAGTTAGATCAAAAAGCTAAGTTTTTTGTTATAATTTCATGCCAAGATAGTGATTAATACTGCAAAAGTGGAGTAACAACTTTGGAAGCGCGCGTAATTGGTCTAGAAAAATTAGGAAAACACGACGTGGAACTCGTGGGTGGCAAGAATTCATCTCTCGGTGAGATGATCAGCCATTTAGCAAATGCCGGTGTTTCTGTACCGGGCGGCTTTGCTACTACAGCAGAAGCTTACCGTGAATTCCTCGAGAAAAGCGGCCTAAACGCTAAAATCAATGCAGAGCTTGCAGCGCTTAACGTTGATGACGTCAATGCCCTTGCTGAAACCGGCGCTAAAATCCGTCAATGGATCGTAGACTCTCCTCTTACGCCAGAATTGGAAAATGAAGTTCGTGAAGCTTTTGCAGAACTTTCTAACGGCAACCCTGAAATCGCGGTTGCCGTTCGTTCATCTGCAACAGCTGAAGATTTGCCTGACGCATCTTTTGCTGGTCAGCAAGAAACCTTCTTGAACATTCGCGGCATCGACAACGTTCTGATCGCAATCAAAGAAGTTTTCGCTTCACTTTATAATGACCGCGCAATCTCTTACCGTGTACACCAAAACTTTGCTCACGATGTAGTGGCTTTATCTGCCGGCATTCAGCGCATGGTTCGTTCAGAAACTGGTGCAGCGGGTGTTATGTTCACCTTAGATACAGAATCAGGCTTCCGTGATGCTGTGTTTATTACAGCATCATACGGTTTGGGCGAAATGGTTGTTCAGGGCGCAGTAAACCCTGACGAATTCTATATTTCTAAACCGCTTCTTAAAAACGGCAAACACTCGATTTTGCGTCGCAATTTAGGCTCTAAGCACCAAAAAATGATTTACGGTGAAGAAGGCGCTGCTGGCAAATCTGTTGTTGTTGTCGACGTTGAAAAAGCTGACCGTCAGCAATTTGCACTGAATGATCACGAACTTCAAGAACTTGCTAAACAGGCATTGATTATTGAAGAACACTATCAAGCGCCAATGGATATCGAATGGGCGAAAGACGGTGATGACGGTCAAATCTATATCGTTCAAGCACGTCCAGAAACTGTAAAAAGCCGTGAAAATGTCGGCACTATGGAACGCTACCTGCTGAAACAGAAAGGCACTGTTCTATGTGAAGGCCGCTCAATCGGTCAACGTATCGGTTCAGGCCGCGTCCGCATCGTTACATCAATTAAAGAAATGGACAAAGTTCAAGACGGCGATGTGCTTGTATCTGACATGACTGACCCGGACTGGGAACCAGTAATGAAACGCGCAGCGGCTATTGTAACCAACCGCGGCGGCCGTACTTGCCATGCAGCAATTATTGCACGTGAACTTGGTGTTCCAGCTATCGTTGGCTGCGGCAACGCAACTGAAGTACTTGTAGACGGCCAAGAAGTGACTGTTTCATGTGCTGAAGGCGACACTGGCTTTATTTATGAAGGCTCTTTGGATTTTGAAATTCAAAAGAACTCTATCGAATCTATGCCTAAGCTTCCGTTCAAAATTATGATGAACGTCGGCAACCCTGACCGTGCATTTGACTTCGCTCAAATTCCGAACGAAGGTATCGGCCTTGCGCGTTTAGAATTCATCATCAACCGCATGATTGGCGTACATCCTAAAGCGCTTCTTAACATTGACAGCCTTCCGCGTGAAACTCGCGCAGCTGTTATGGCGCGTACTGCTGGCTACTCTTCTCCAATTGAATTCTATGTTGAAAAATTGGTTGAAGGCATTTCTACACTTGCAGCTGCTTTTGCTGACAAACCGGTGATTGTGCGTATGTCTGACTTCAAGTCAAACGAATATGCAAACCTGATTGGCGGCAAGCTTTATGAGCCTGAAGAAGAAAACCCAATGCTGGGCTTCCGTGGCGCTAGCCGCTATGTGTCTGACAACTTCCGTGACTGTTTTGAGCTCGAATGCCGTGCATTGAAAAAAGCGCGTGACGAAATGGGCTTAACCAACATTCAAATCATGATTCCTTTCGTACGTACTGTAAGCGAAGCGAAGCGTGTTATTGAACTATTGGCATTGAACGGCCTTAAGCGCGGTGAAAACGGCCTTAAAGTCATCATGATGTGCGAATTGCCGACTAACGCATTGTTAGCTGAACAGTTCCTTGAGCACTTTGACGGCTTCTCTATCGGCTCTAACGACTTGACTCAGCTGACACTTGGTCTTGACCGTGACTCTGGCATTGTTTCTCACCTATTTGATGAGCGTGATGCTGCGGTAAAAGCGCTTCTTTCAATGGCGATTCACGCATGCCGTAAAGCTGGCAAATATGTCGGCATTTGCGGTCAAGGCCCTTCAGACCATCCTGACCTTGCAAAATGGCTCATGGAGCAAGGTATTGAATCTGTTTCCTTGAACCCAGACTCAGTTTTAGAAACTTGGTTCTTCCTATCAGAAGAAAAAGCTCAACAAGCTTAAGAATCTGTGTTAAAAAAAGACCCACAAGCGGGTCTTTTTTTTCATCTATACTTTACCTATACGTTTTGAGATTTTAGTTTTATGCAAATTTACTTGGCGAGAAATAATCAACAAGCCGGACCATACAGCCTAGAGCAAGTCAATCAAATGCTTGCCGACCAACAAGTGCTGCTGACAGATCTTGCCTGGCACCAAGGCATGGCTGAATGGAAAGCTTTAGGTGAGCTCACCCAGGGAAAACCGACATATCAGCCAGAAGGTTTCAGCGTTTCAGCCAACGCACAGCCTCTCAATACTCAAAGCCCATTGAATCAAGGCGCTGCAAGCCAAAACCCGGCAATTCAGAATTCATCTGCGCAGAACACTGCCAAAACAAGCCAGCAAACTTTAGCCTCCATCCCCAGCCGCGTGCTGGCTAAAATTGCTGACCTGCTGCTTTGGGTGCCTGCCACTTACATTTTAACTGGCTTTTTTTCCAAAGAAGAAGCGCAGCAGTTTAATACCTTAAACATCCAGTTTATGGACGCGGTGTTCGGCACTACCGCAAATCCGGTATTAGCTCAAGAACTGCAGACCAAAATGATTGAAATGTTTTCACAGCAGGCATGGTTCGCCATGGGCGCTTACCTCTTTATTATGCTGGCTGTACAGGCATTTCTGATTGCCAAAACAGGGCAATCTATTGGCAAAAAACTGACTAAAATTAAAATCGTTGATGCTGAAACAGGTGAGAAAACATCATTAATGCGTGCATTCACACTGCGCAGCGTACTGTTTATTTTTTTAAATTTTGTATTTTTATTCATCGCAATCATTGATCTGGCTTTTGGATTTGGCGCGAAACGTCAAACTTTGCACGACAAAATCGCCAAAACCAAGGTCATAAAACAATAATTTAATGAAATTTAAAAAGGGATGATTTTTCATCCCTTTTTTTCCAGCATATTGAAATTAAAATAAAATTCCTACAATAAATCCGCAATTCCGACCAGTAAAATCGGTTTTTATAACAGTGATTTAAAGCATGTTTATGTATAGCTTAGTTGAATGATATGAGGCATAATGCCCTACAACGTAGCGGTGTCTCATGATTGAGAAGGATTTTTCATGTCTAAAAGAAAAGTTCTTAATCATGCGACACTATAATCGCTATCCCATAATTTAATTAGGGAATGGGACTCTTCACCGAGGTTGTAAAATGAGACAAACAATTTTAGCTGTATTGTCTTTATCTGCGATGGCTGCACTCTTAACTGGGTGTGGCGGTGATATGGTACTTCTAAACTCAAAAGGTCCAGTCGCACAAGGTCAATCTGACCTCATGATGACTGCGATCTATTTAATGCTTCTAGTGGTGATTCCATCAGCACTTATGGCAGTTTGGTTTGGCTGGAAATATCGCGCATCGAATAAAGATGCAGACTATAAACCTACATGGGCACACTCTACTGCAATTGAAGTTGTAGTATGGGGCATCCCAGTAATTATTATTGGTATTTTAGCTTGGTTAACTTGGTGGGGTTCCCACAAGTATGACCCATACCGTCCTCTTGAGTCAGACAAGGCTCCTTTAACTGTACAAGTCATTGCTGAACAGTTTAAATGGATCTTCATCTACCCAGAGCAAGGCATTGCGACAGTTAATGAATTACGCTTCCCAGAGCAAACTCCGGTTAGCCTTCGTTTAACGTCTAACTTCACAATGAACTCATTCTTCATCCCTGCATTGTCTGGTCAGATTTATGCAATGGCAGGCATGCAGACTCACCTGAACTTCTTAGCAAACGAAACCAGCCCAGCTGAAGGCTACCGCGGTTTCTCTTCTAACTATTCAGGTTATGGCTTCTCACAAATGCGTTTCCGCGCTCACTCTGTGACAGAAGCTCAATTTGCTGAATGGGTAAATGCAGTTAAAGCTGGTAACGGTAATTCAATTAACCCTGAAGCAGTACAAAAAGCTGTTTTAGACCAAGCTGAATTTGCAACCTTACGTGACGGCAACCGTTCTAAGCATCAAATTGAAGCGATGCTTGCACATGCTGAAACTGAAAAGCAAAAAGCAGCAGCAGCTCTAGCTGAAGCAGAAGGTCCATATCCTACTAAGCCGCATCCTGTGACTTATTACTCTTCAGTAGAACCTAAATTGTTCGAATCCGTGATTAACAAATACATGAGCAACTACCATGGCGCTGATCATTCAGCTGCGGGTACACATGAAGCTGCGGCTTCTGAAGCTCATGCAAATGCAGATCATGCGACTGCTTCTGTAGGGGAATAAGACATGAGCTTATTAGGTAAGTTAGGTCCAGATTCAATTCCACACGATCCAATCGTGCTGGTTACTGTTGCGATGATGGTCCTAGGCGGTATCGCTGTTTTTGCAGGTATCACCTACTTCAAAAAATGGAACTACCTGTGGACTGAATGGTTCACATCTGTAGACCATAAAAAAATCGGTATCATGTATATCTTCGTATCTATTGTCATGCTGGTGCGTGGCTTTGCCGATGCGATCATGATGCGTCTTCAGCTGTTCCTTGCAAAAGGCGGCGGCGAAGGCTATTTACACCCTGAACACTATGACCAAATCTTCACTGCCCATGGCGTGATCATGATTTTCTTCGTAGCGATGGGTCTGGTTGTAGGCTTAATGAACGTTGCTGTACCGCTTCAAATCGGTGCGCGTGACGTAGCCTTCCCATTATTGAACTCTTTGAGCTTCTGGCTGTTTGCCGGCGCTGCAGGTTTGATGATGGCTTCTCTTGCAATTGGTGAATTCGCTGCGACTGGCTGGATGGCTTACCCTCCGCTGTCAGGCATTGAATATTCTCCAGGCGTAGGCGTGGACTACTATATTTGGGCGCTTCAGATTTCTGGCCTAGGTACACTTTTAACTGGTGTTAACTTCTTTGTTACCATCATTAAAATGCGTGCGCCTGGCATGAAACTTATGGACATGCCTATTTTCACTTGGACTGCGCTTTGTACTGCGGTACTGATTATTGCTGCATTCCCAGTGTTGACCGCTACTATTGCAATGCTTTCACTTGACCGTTACTTCGGTTTCCACTTCTTCACAAACGACATGGGCGGAAGTCCAATGCTGTATGTGAACTTGATTTGGACTTGGGGCCACCCAGAAGTATACATTCTTGTGTTGCCTGCGTTCGGTATCTACTCAGAAGTTACATCTACATTTGCACGCAAAACTTTGTTTGGCTACAAATCAATGGTGTACGCAACTATCGCAATCACTGTATTGTCATTCGTTGTATGGGTTCACCACTTCTTTACAATGGGTGCTGGCGCCAACGTTAACGCGTTCTTCGGCATCATGACCATGATCATTGCGATCCCTACTGGTGTGAAAATCTTCTCTTGGTTATTCACTATGTATAAGGGCCGCATCACCTTTACAACTCCAATGCTTTGGACACTTGGTTTCCTTGTGACTTTCGGTATTGGCGGTTTAACAGGCGTGTTGATGGCAGTTCCACCAGCGGACTTCTTGGTACATAACTCTTTATTCCTTATCGCTCACTTCCATAACGTAATTATCGGCGGTGTAGTGTTCGCAATGTTTGCGGGCATCATTTTCTACTGGCCTAAAATGTTTGGCTGGAAGCTCAATGAAGCTTGGGGTAAAGCAGCGTTCTGGTTCTGGTTCTTCGGTTTCTATTTTGCATTCATGCCGCTTTATATCCTTGGTTTCATGGGTATGACGCGCCGTCTGAATACATACGACAACCCTGAATGGGATCCGTACTTGGCAATCGCGTTCTTCGGTTCTGTCCTAGTTGCTATCGGTATCTTCTGTTTTGTTATGCAAATCGTTGTGGGCTTCCTTCAACGCAACAACAACATGGATCTTACTGGCGACCCTTGGGATGGCCGTGTACTTGAATGGTCTACTTCGTCTCCTGCTCCGTTCTACAACTTTGCTTATGTTCCTAAGATCAATGGTATTGATACTTTCTGGACTGACAAAGAAAACGGCATCGCATATGCGAAACCAACCAAGTATGAAGACATTCATATGCCAACAAACCGTGCTGCGGGCTTTGTAATTGCAATGTTTATTACAGTTATGGGCTTTGCTTTAATCTGGCACATTTGGTGGTTAGTGGCGATCACTTTCGTAAGCGCAATCATCAGCTTCATTGTTTCTTCTTTCACTAAGAAAGTAGATTACTATGTTCCTGCTGCTGAAGTTGAACGCATCGAAAATGAGCGCTATGCGATCCTTGAAAAACACTTGAAGAAGGATTAAGACGATGGCTGAAGTACTTCATCACGACAACCACGGACACGATGATCATCACCACCATGATGATACAGACATCACTGTCTTTGGTTTCTGGACTTACTTGATGAGTGACTTGATCCTATTCGGTACACTCTTCATCGCGTTCGCTGTATTAAGCAGCCACGTTCCGATGGGAACTCCAAGTGCAAAAGAATTGTTTGGCGAATCTTTAAGCTTCGTTTTGACTGAAACTTTTGCCCTGTTGATCTCTTCTGTAACGTTCGGCTTTGCTGTTCTAGCTGCATACAAGAAAAACACTAGCCAAGTATTAACTTGGCTGGCAATTACTTGGGTATTCGGTGCTGCCTTCATCGGCATGGAACTTTATGAGTTCAATCACCTTGTACACGAAGGTTATGGTCCAAGCACAAGCGCGTTCCTATCATCGTTCTTTACTCTTGTAGGTACGCATGGTATTCACGTAACTTCTGGTTTGGTCTGGATGCTTGTGTTGATGTTCCAAATCAAGAAAAATGGTTTGACACTTCCAAACACTCGCCGCCTTGCTTGCCTAAGCTTGTTCTGGCACTTCCTTGACATCGTTTGGATCTGTGTATTCAGCGTAGTTTACTTAATGGGAGTTCTATAATGAGTCATGATCATAACTCTGCTGGCGCAGCGCACGGCAACACAAAACAGTACACAATCGGTTTCATCCTGTCAGTTGTTTTAACCATTATCCCTTTCGGTATGGTTATGGCTGGCGGATTCGGCCGCGGTCTGTTAGTGACTGTGATCGCTATTACAGCTGTAGCTCAGATCCTTGTGCAGTTAATTTACTTCCTGCACATGAACTCTTCTTCAGAACAACGCTGGAACGTTATTGCATTCGTGTATACGATTCTAACCGTTGCTATTCTGCTTGTAGGTTCTGTTTGGATTATGAACTACCTGCACTACAACATGATGATCTAAACTGGTCATCATGCTGAAAAAGTATTTATTCCTGACAAAACCAGGAATTCTCTTTGGTAACTTCGTTACCACTCTGGGCGGCTTCTTTTTAGCCGCTCAGGGATCTGTAGATTTCCTCCTTCTTTTTCTCACTCTGCTCGGTACAACATTGGTTGTCGCTTCTGGCTGTGTCGTCAATAACGTCATTGATCAAGATATTGATCAAAAGATGGAACGGACGATGAACCGCGCATTGGTCAAAAAAACCATCAGCCCTTCTATTGCTTTGGCATTTTCAGCCATTCTTGGAATTTTAGGTTTTGCCCTGCTGTGGTTCTTTGTCAATGCCTATGCTTTTGGCTTCGCTGTACTTGGTTTTGTGGTTTATGTAATTTTTTATAGTCTTTGGAGCAAACGTACTTCTATTCACCAAACCGTGATTGGCAGTATTTCCGGCGCAAGCCCTCCAGTGATTGGCTACACTGCTGTTTCAAATGAATTTGACGTTGCCGCTTTGCTGATTTTTTTAGCATATGCACTTTGGCAAATGCCGCATTCATGGGGAATTGCTGTTTACCGTTTCAATGACTACAAAAATGCCGGCATTCCTATCTTGCCAGTGGCGCGCTCAATTTTCCGTACGAAAGTTGAAAGCTTGATTTATGTCCTGCTGTTCGCTGCTGTATTAAATGGTTTGTATTGTTTTGGCTATACCAATATGTTTTTCTTAATCACCTTTAACGCTTTATGCGCATATTGGGTGTATTTGTCTATTATTGGATTTAAAGCTGAAAATGATCAGGTTTGGGCGAAAAACTATTTCTTATATTCAGTCATTTTAATTACTGCATTGAGTTTCAGTTTCAGTTTCAGTTACGTCTCACCTGCACCGCATTTGCCGCTGTTTTAAAAAAGATAGAGTTCTCTCTATCTTTTTTTATTCCGCTCCCTAAATTACTTCTCTCATACACGTAGCTTAATATCACTGCACTGACAATGATAAAGATTCACAGACTAAAATTTCCTTGCTTGTTAAAAACTATCAGCTTCATCTGACTGCCCGCTAATATTCTGCCTCACTAACCCTCCCAATCACCCTATTACTCAATCCAATGCCTACGTACATAAAGCATTCAAATTGCTTTTTGACACCATAAAACTAAAGCCCCTTCTTTTAAGAAAACCCGAACAGCAGTCAGCTGTTAAATATCAATAAAACAAACTCAGTTTAGTCCATTGGGCAATGTTCAAAATGAATGCATTTTTTGACCACCTTTCAAAATAGCAGTGCTGTATTATTTAAGATGAACGGCAATCTTCAATGACAGGCCCTATCCACATAGAATCCCAATGATGAATCTGCTCTATAAAAACAATTACGCGCGGTAAGGAAAGTTGGATTCTCAACAGAATTTCAATAATGATTCAAATCGAAAAATGGTATCTGTTTATCTTCTTCCTTCATTTGCATCATCAATGCTTTAAAAAATGGGGGCTTTTTGAATGAATACCTTGTATTTCACGCCCAAACGCTCTAAAATTCACGCTTCGCAAATATTGCGGCATAGCCTCGGCTGTGACTCCTTGCCCTTAATAATTACGTTATGGGCTGTATAATCCGTAAGGAGCTGACAATGCGTCATTACGAAATCGTACTTTTAGTACACCCAGATCAAAGCGATCAAGTGGTCGGTATGGTAGAACGCTATATCTCTCACATCAAAGATGCTGAAGGTCAAATTCACCGTTTAGAAGATTGGGGCCGCCGTCAATTGGCTTACCCAATTAACAAAATTCATAAAGCGCACTACATTTTAATGAATGTTGAATGTGGTCAAACTACGCTTGATGAGCTTGAAGAATTGTTCCGTTACAACGATGCAATCATTCGCAGCCTTATCATCCGTCGTGAAAACGCTATCACTGAAGAGTCACTATTGGCTAAGAGTGCTGAAGAAAAACGTGCGCGTAAAGCTCAACGTGAAGAAGCACAACAAGCTAACGACTCTGCTGAAGCATAAGGAGAACATTACATGGCACGTTTCTACCGTCGTCGCAAGTTCTGCCGCTTTACAGCTGAGAACGTTACATATATCGACTACAAAGATATCGACACTTTAAAACAGTACATTACTGAAAACGGCAAAATTGTTCCTAGCCGTATTACAGGTACTAAAGCTCGTTACCAACGTCAATTAGCGCTTGCTATTAAACAAGCTCGCTACTTGTCTTTGATCCCTTACACTGACAATCATAAGTGAGGTTGAGCTGTGGATATTATCTTATTACAACGCATTAAAAACCTTGGTAAATTAGGCGATAAAGTTTCAGTTAAAGCTGGTTACGGCCGTAACTTCCTTATCCCTCAAGGTAAAGCAGTTGCTGCTACTGAAGCTAACACTTCTGCTTTTGAAGCTCGCCGCGCAGAACTTGAGAAGCAAGAAGCTGATATTTTAGCTGCTGCTCAAGCACGTGCTGACCAATTGAACGAAGTTAACATCGTAATCACTGCGAAAGCTGGTGACGAAGGTAAACTGTTCGGTTCAATCGGTACTCGTGATATCGCTGACGCGTTAACGAATGCTGGTCTTGTTGTAGACCGTGCAGAAGTTCGATTACCAAATGGTGCGCTTCGCAACACTGGTGAATTCAACATCGCAATCCAATTGCATCATGATGTTGCTGCTGAAGTTCTCGTTACTATCGTAGCTGAGTAATTTTCTGCAAAGAAAAGAGCATGCTTTTGCATGCTCTTTTTTTATCTTTAAAATTTGTATATTTTTTCATTTGAAGCTGTTGAGCTTTATGCTGCGTCTAATCATCTATTTCTGCTTGAGCGAAAATATCTATTCGCATTTGAACCGCAATAGCGGGTATCATTTGCCTTGCAATGATGGTTGAAATTACGTTTCTATACCCCATTTTCATTTAAGCATTGACTGTATTAAAAATCAGGGATTTATATGTCACAGGCGATTGCCAGCACAAAAGCAGAACCCAAAAACAGCGAATCCGGCCAACTGAAAGAATTCCGTACGCCGCCGCACAACCTAGCCATTGAACAAGCTGTTTTAGCCGCTTTAATGACCGTTGCTGAATCATTTGAGCAAGTGGGCGATGTACTGACAGAAAATGACTTCTATGCCACACGCCATAAATATATTTTCCGTGCAATTGATCAGCTTTCTAAAGAAAGCTCTCCTTATGATGCGGTTTTGGTACACGACTGGCTGACCAAGCAAAATCTGCTGGATGCCATTGGCGGTGAGGAATACCTCATGCAGCTGATGTCGGACTCCCCTTCAAGTTTCTATAATTTAGAAACCTATGCCAATAAAATTAAAGAATTTTCTACATTAAGAAGCATGATTAAAATCAGCTCGGAAATTCTGCAAAATGCCTATGACACAAAGGGCCGTACAGTCAGTGAAATTTTAGATCTTGCTGAAACCAATATTTTCTCTATTGCAGAACAGCACAACAATAACGCCAAAGCTCAAGGCCCCAAGCCAATTAACAGCGTTGTCGCTGATGTATTTGATAAATTAAATGAACTGTCTCAAATGGAAGGCAGTATTACTGGCTTAACCACAGGCTTTTTGGAGCTCGATAACAAAACCTCTGGAATGCAAGCTGGCGACCTGATTATTGTAGCTGCCCGCCCATCCATGGGTAAAACCACTTTTGCGATGAACTTGGTCGAAAGCGTGCTGTTTAACAACAATTTGCCTGCACTGGTTTACTCCATGGAAATGCCGGCTGACTCCATTGCCATGCGTTTGATCTCTTCTTTTGGACGGGTACACCAAGGGCATTTACGCGCCGGTAAAATGGATGCAGATGAATGGTCAAAAGTGACCAGCACCATTGTGCATTTGCAGGAAAAAAACCTCTATATTGACGATTCATCCGCCCTGCCGCCTACAGAATTACGTTCACGCGCGCGCCGGATTGCTAAAATGCATGGCGGGAAATTGGGCTGCATCATGGTCGATTATCTTCAGCTGATGAAAGTGCCTGGCATGGGCGATAACCGTGTTGGTGAAATTTCCGAAATTTCTCGAAGCTTAAAAGCCTTGGCGAAGGAAATGCAGTGCCCTGTGATTGCATTGTCTCAGCTTAACCGTGCACTGGAAAACCGTCCAAACAAACGACCGGTTATGTCGGATTTGCGTGAATCCGGCGCTATTGAGCAGGATGCCGATTTGATCATGTTTATTTACCGTGATGAGGTTTATAACAAAGAGTCAAAAGAAGCCGGTACTGCAGAAATTATTATCGGCAAACAGCGTAACGGCCCGATTGGTACCGTACGCCTGGCATTCGAAGGCCAGTACACCAAATTCAGCAACCTTTCACCAGAGTTTTATGCTCAATACGATGATGAAGAATAAGTCTTCTTTTTCACCGCTCTTTCTTTCATGACCCTGCAGGAGTAATTAGGGTGCGCCAAGCAACAGTTTATATTGACAGCAATGCGCTGCAATATAATTTAAACCGTGTCAAACAACTTGCCCCAACCGCTCAAATCGTAAGCATGGTGAAAGCCAATGCTTATGGACATGGAGTTAAAGACTGCTTAGCAGCCTTAGCCGATTCCGACGCCTTTGGTGTCGCCTGCCTTGAAGAAGCCCTTGAAATTCGCGCGTTGGGCTATCAGCAGCCCATCACCTTAATCGAAGGCATTTTTTCCAGTGATGAAATGCAAATCGCTGTCGACAATAAAATTGAAGTGATTGTGCACCAGCAGCAGCAGCTGGATTGGCTGCGTGCGCATAAAGATGCATATCTTGCGAATGACTTAAAAGTTTGGGTGAAGCTGAATAGCGGCATGAACCGTTTAGGCTTTAAAGTTCCTGAGATTATTGATGTAATTAACAGCTTAAAAGCTGAAGGCTTTAGCTGTGTGCTAGCCATGCATTTTGCCAATGCCGATGCTGACAATCATCCATTAAATGACCAGCAGCGTGTACAATTCCTGCAGGTTAAAGAAGCCTGTGCACCGGTTATGGGCTCTTGCTGCAATTCAGCCGCGATTTATAAATGGCCTGAACTGAATTTCGACTTTGTCCGTCCCGGCATTATGCTGTATGGCGCATCACCATTTGCCGATAAAACTGTTCATGATTTAGACTTAAAGCCAGTGATGACATTCACTGCTGAAATCATTGCCTTAAATTCCATTCAGGCAGGCGAATCTGTCGGTTACGGCTCAACCTTTGTAGCTGACAAAGCGATGGATCTCGCCATTGTGTCTACTGGCTATGGTGACGGTTACCCTCGCGCTTTCCCTAAGCAAAACTATGTAGTGGTCAATGGCCAGCCAACCCGCGTAATTGGCCGTGTAGCAATGGATATGATCGCAATTGATGCAACCGGACTAGACTTGAAATTGGGCACTGAGGTAGAACTTTGGGGCCAAAACCGGCTGGTCGATGATGTTGCTGAAGCGAATGGCACGATTGGCTATGAATTGCTTTGCCGCCTGAGTGCACGCCCTTCGCGTAAAACAAAATAATTCATGCGTTCCATAAAAGAAGCCCAATCATTGGGCTTTTTTTATGCTTAAAATTTTATCGCCAATCCATTATTCAAAATAATCAATTGTAGGAACCGGAAGCTCTTGCAAACCACGCTTCAGCAAGGCAGACCATTGCTTACTGATATTTGAAAAATAAGGATCTTCTTCATAAATCCGCTTTCCAATTGGCACTTGCAAACTGTCTTTATGATAAACCAATGCGTCCAACGGCAAGCCAACCGAGACATTGGAACGCAAAGTCGAGTCAAATGAAATCAAAGCGCAGCGCAAGGCTTCATCCATCGGCATATCATAATGAAGCGCCCGGTCTAAAATCGGTTTGCCGTATTTACTTTCACCAATTTGGAAGAAAGGTGTATCTGAGGTTGCCGCAATAAAATTTCCTTGCGGATATACATTATATAACTGCATATCAGCACCTTGAATTTGACCGCCAACCAGTAGACTGCAGTAATAATTGCTCTGTTCCACGGTATCCGACGTGACATCAGCAATCACTTTACGCAAGGTATGCCCAACCAATTCAGCAACCTCAAACATGGTATTTAAACTAAACAGATTCGGTTCCTGTTTAGTTTCCAATTGATTCTGCAAATGTCCGATGACCGCCTGTGTCGTAGCCAAATTGCCTGAAGTCTGAATCACAATCAAACGCTCCCCGTCTATCCCGAAGGTATACAGTTTGCGGAAAACGGAAATATGGTCTACTCCAGCATTGGTTCGGGTGTCACTGATAAACACCATTCCTTCTTTTAAGCGCAATGCACAGCAATAAGTCATTTCCAATCCTTTCATTTCTAACAGCCGAGTACCTGAACAATAGAGTTCATTGACTCAAGGCCTCCTTTTTCACGCACGCCGCGAACTGGCGCGACATCCCAGTAATCCCTTCCTACCGCGACATAAATATGCGAGTTAGGTGTAAAAAGCTGATTACTGACATCAAAACAATACCATGCATCTTCTAAAAATACTTCAGCCCAAGCATGACTTGCCAGATGCATCGTCTGAGGCACAAACAAGTAGCCAGAAACATAACGCGCAGGCAAGCCTAAATACTTGCACATAGCGATAAAAACATGGCTGTGGTCTTGGCAAACCCCTTGCCGGCAATTAAAGGCATCAATCGCTGAAGTGTGAACAGAGGTCTGATGCGGCGTATAAGGAATATAATCCAAAACGGCTTCTGCCAGCCGAATGAGCTGCTCATGGTCTGCCCGCGGCGCATAGGTCAGCGCAAACTGCTTCATTTCTTCGCTGCATACTGTACTTAAAGTCGGCTGCAAAAACAGATTTGGATTCAGCTGATCCATTGCGCCATAACGGCTTTTAGGATTCATCTCTACAACACCTTGCGCCATAATCGTCATTTGACTATAAGGCTCACGCTGAGAACTGGTCAGCCAAATATTGCTGAAGGCATCCTTTTTGGTTTCTTTTTCACCCGGAACGCTGACATCCCAATAATGCACCTGCTGATGAGAATTCGTCGATGGAATCATCTTGATATACTGAATGCTGTTTTGCACAGGCGCACTATAAGAATAGTGCGTTTGATGGTTCACCATTAATTTCATGCATCCGCCTCAAACAATGTTTGAATATGATCACTAAAATGATAAAACTGCATGCTGCAAGGCGCGGATTGCAATTCTTTTAATGCCTCAATCACGCCCTGCCAGCCCAGTGCGCTTAAAGCGGCGGCAATTTGCTCAAGCTGCGCCATGGTCTGCTGATTATCCTGATTCAAACGGAATTGGCGGTCTAAATTTTCTACACACTGCCCCAAACTGAAAAATAAAAATATTGCATCGGATTCCGCTTCAATCACATCCTGACAATCTGCGGCAACATCGCAAATATAGCCTGCATTTTCACTGGCATTGCGGATCAGTTTATTTAATTCTGCATAAGCGCGGGCAGACAGCACACCGCGCAAATCCATAATATTATCCTGCGCATACTGAAATTGTGAAATAAATGAAATTGGGTGCTGTGCATCAAGTGTCAGTTCATTCAGCGAACTGGCATCAAATGCAGGCAGGCAAAAGGCATGCGCATAATCACGGGCCTCATTATCATCCAAAAACGGATAAACACTGCACAGATACTGCGTGCGCATTAAATAGCGCCCTAACCAAAAAATATTTTCAGCATTGCTGTTTAATAAAATCATTACTGCTCCTTATGTGGAGTACTAAATTTATATGGAGTACAAATTTAAAGTACCCTTTTGAAGTACTCAGTCACTTGAAGTACTAGGAATGCAGATTGTCGACAATCCAAGTGTCCTTAATGCCGCCACCTTGAGAGGAGTTCACCACCAGCGAGCCGGGCTGCATAGCCACGCGCGTCAGCCCGCCTGGAACAATTTCAGTGCGGTATGGCGAACTCAGTACAAATGGACGCAAATCAATGTGGCGTTCTGCTGCGCCAAAATGAGTCAATGTCGGACAAACCGATAAATCCAAAGTCGGCTGTGCAATATAAAGGTGCGGCGCCGCCAGTACTTTTTGCTTAAATAACGCAATCTGCTGCGGTGACGCTTGCGGGCCAATCAGCATGCCGTAACCGCCTGAACCCTGTGCCTCTTTCACTACGAGCTGATCCAAATGGGCAATGACATAGTCAAGATCTTGCTGCTCGCGGCATTGATAGGTCGGAACATTCTTTAAAATAGGCTGCTCACCCAAATAAAAGCGGATCATCTTATCTACATAAGGGTAGATAGATTTGTCATCCGCGACACCTGTTCCCGGTGCATTGGCCAGCACAACATTACGGTTTAAATACGCTGACATTAACCCAGCAACGCCTAAGGTGCTGTCTGGCTTAAAGCACAGCGGGTCTAAAAAGGCATCATCTACCCGCCTATAAATTACATCAACCTGCTGCCGTCCTTTGATCGTTTTCACATAAACTTTATCGTTTTCTACAAAAAGGTCACGTGATGTCACCAAGGGCACATCCATCTCCCTTGCTAAAAAAGCGTGTTCATAATATGCACTGTTGTAGCGGCCGGGTGTTAAAACCACAATAAAGGGATGATCACAGTACGCATTTTCAGCCAGCATTTCTTTTAATAATTGAGGGTACTGCTCAATGCCTAAAATATTGCTCTGCCTGCATAAATCCGGCATTAATTTTTGGCTGATTTTGCGGCTTTCCAGCATGTAGGAAACCCCGGACGGCGTTCTTAAATTATCCTCCAGCACATAAAACTCGCCTTTGTTGTCACGAATAATATCAATTCCGCTGATTTGACTGTAAATTTTGCCTTTTAAGGAGTGCTGATACATGTGCGGCTGATAGGCTTCATGGGTCAAGACTTGCAGCTCTGGCACAATGCCTGACTTTAAAATATTTTGCTGATGATAGATATCATGTAAGAACAGATTTAAAGCCTGAACGCGCTGAGCGCTGCCCGAAGCAATGGTGTTCCATTGTTTCTTGGCGATAATACGGGGAATCAAATCATAAGGGATCGTGCGTGCAGTGCCCTGTTCATCTCCGTAAACCGTAAAGGTGATCCCCTCGTATAAAAAATGCTCTTTTGCCCGCTGATTCAATGCATTTAATTCATCAATATTATATTGAGACAGCCACTGCTCTATTCGGCCGCAGGCATCGCCTGAAATCGCCTGATCATCTCGCATCTCATTAAAAAAATTTGATTTTAAGTGTTCAAACAGCGCATAGGATTTCGCCAGCGCCGGCTCTTTCATTAATGCCGCATCCGCACCTGCAGTGCTTGCCGCCACATCGCCTGCATAGCTGTCCAATGCAGGGCTGGAAGTTGTATCTTGATTTTCTTTCAGCATACAAACCTCGTTCATTGTTATCTATTGTAATCAAAACAAAGCAAATAGCATGCCATTCAACGCAATCAGCTATTTTCTTATTTACTCACCAAAACAATCTGTACTTCAAGTGCATTGCTGTACCAACATGTTTCAAAATATAGATGCAAAATTCGGTGAAACACTTGCGCTTGATTTATAGATTTCATATTGTGTATATCGATTATTTTTTAAATTACCCAAGCACTTTCATTGATTATGTCCTCACAAGAAAAAGAAACATCGAATAGCCTCTACCGGCAGTGGCAAATTCTTTCACGGCTCTCCGCTGGCAAGTGGATGGGTACGCGTGAGCTGCAGGAAATTTTAATTCGTGAGGGCATCGACATCAGCCTGCGCACCATTCAGCGTGATTTGAATCAAATCTCGCAGCGCTTTCCGATTGAAAGCAGTAAAACATCCCCTCAAGGCTGGCGCTGGCGTTCTGATGCTCCTATTCAAAGCTTGCCGCATATGACCAGCTCGCAGGCCGTCACGTTCATGATGGTGGAAGAGCATCTGAAACATTTGCTGCCGCCCAGCCTGATTGAAGAAATGAATCCTTGGTTTGATTTAGCCAGACACAGCCTTTCAACCCAAAATAATGTACGCCAATGGATTAACCGTGTACGCATTGTTCCGGCTACACAGCCCTTAATTCCGCCATTGGTTGAGAAACCTGCTCAGCAAGCGATTTACGAAGGCTTGCTGCAGGACAAGCAATTAGAATGCATTTATCAAGGCCGCGGCCCAGCAAGCGAAGAAAAAACCTATATTTTGAACCCGCTAGCACTGGTGCAAAAGGGCGCAATCATTTATCTGGTCTGCACGCGCCATGATAAAACCGATATTCAGACCTTTGCCCTGCACCGCTTTAAATTTGCCTCTGTGCTTAATTCCCGTGCACTGCATCCAGTCAATTTTGATATTGATGCCTATATTGAATCAGGCGCGCTCGGCTTCCGTGTTGACTTCAGCAAGCCAACTGAGAATGTCCATCTCAAACTGCTCATGAAAGATCAGGAAGCTTACTATTTTGAGGAAACACAACTCAGCAAAGACCAAACCATTGAAAAACTGGAAGACGGTTTCAGCCTCGTATCCGCAGATGTACCTTATACTTCGCAGCTGGTCTGGTGGCTCCGCAGCTTTGGCAAGCGCATTGTTAAGATTGAACCTGCCGAAGTTTCCAATGCTGTCAATCAAATAGAGCCTGCATAAAGACAGGCTATATTCAGCCAAATGCCTACAGCAAATTTTGAGATGCATCCATCTATAAAAATCATGCGCTTTAAAACTAAGCATGAATTGCAAAAAGAAAAGTCCCAACAATACGGGACTATAATTTTTTAGAATATTTTTGTGATTTTTTTGCTAGGTGCCCTGTAATATGCAGCATGCAATGCCTGTGCCCGCACTAAATGCTGCATGCCTATCTCAGCCGCCATACTCAGCGCATACATCGGCAAGCCAATTCTGCATGATTATAGCGTATGGATTTTTTAGTCATCATTTAACCCTCTTGCTGTGAATGTCCTTTTAATTTAGGACTTTTCTTTCGAGATGTGAAATCATAAGATTTGCATTCTATATCTCTTATTATTTTTAGCTGATTCTCTCATTTACTTATACAGGTTGAACACAAAATTGGCCGAATCTGCCCTTATTAACAGCCTCAATACTTTGAGAATTGCTGCAATGCGTTAACAAGTGAATGCTTCTGCTTCATTTTTTATCTTGACACATTTATAGTCTGATCATCAGCATTCAGGAAGAACACAGCATAATGCCAGATAACTCACAAGCCATACGCCATAAATTGCTGAATACTTTTTTTTCACGCCATTCTATTTGGTTTGCCTGCATATTTATTGCCTTGCTCATTACCCTTTTTCATATTGGCTATGAACCGCGCTACATTCATTATTTCATCCCTGAAACATTGCTGAACAGCATTTGGCTGATTACGGCACTGCTCAGCCTTTTGGGTTTATATGATTTACTGCAAAACAAACATTCCATCTTAAAAAACTATCCGATCATGGGGCATTTCCGCTTTATCTTTGAAGAATTCCGCCCTGAAATCCGTCAATATTTCATAGAATCCGATCAGGATGCCCTGCCATTTTCACGTATGCAGCGCAGTCTGGTTTATCAGCGTGCAAAGAATGAAAATGCAGATAAGCCTTTTGGTTCTATTATTGATGTGTATCAGGAAGATTACCGCTTCATGACCCATTCAATTACCCCTTGCCCGCCTGCAAATACGGACACATTCCGCATCACCATTGGGAACGCTCAATGCAGTCAGCCATACAGCGCATCTATTTTCAATATTTCCGCAATGAGTTTTGGCAGTTTAAGCGCCAATGCAATCCGCGCTTTAAACAAAGGCGCCAAACTGGGAAATTTTTATCATGATACCGGCGAAGGCAGCATCAGCCCATACCATTTAGAACATGGCGGAGATATTGTTTGGGAATTGGGCAGCGGCTATTTCGGCTGCCGCACCCTCGATGGCCAATTTGACCCTGTACGTTTCGCTGAACAAGCAAAACTGCCGCAGGTTAAAATGATTGAAATTAAAATGTCGCAAGGTGCAAAACCGGGCCATGGCGGCATTTTGCCTAAAAATAAGATTTCTGCAGAAATAGCACAGATCCGCGGTGTCAGCCGTGAACATGACTGTATTTCACCTTCCAGCCATTCCGCTTTCAGCAATCCGATTGAAATGATGCATTTCATTCAGCAGCTGCGCGAACTGTCCTTAGGAAAACCTGTCGGGTTTAAACTTTGCATCGGTCAGCCTTGGCAATTTATGAGCATTGTAAAAGCCATGCTTATCACCAAAATTGTACCTGATTTTATTGTGGTTGACGGATCTGAAGGCGGCACTGGCGCAGCACCCATTGAATTGATCAATCATGTCGGCACACCGTTGCGTGAAGGTCTGCTGTTTGTACACAACACCCTAGTTGGAGCAGGCTTGCGCGACCAGATAAAAGTCGGCGCCAGCGGCAAGATCATCAGCGCTTTTGATATTGCCAGCACCATGGCAATTGGTGCAGACTGGGTAAACTCTGCGCGCGGCTTTATGTTCGCTGTCGGCTGCATTCAAGCGCAGAGCTGCCATACCAATCAATGCCCTGTCGGTGTCGCCACGCAAGATAAAGACCGGCAAAAAGCAATTGATATCCCGTCAAAGTCAATGCGCGTATTCAACTTCCACCGCAATACCATGCACGGTTTGTCTGAGCTCATCGCCTCTGCTGGCTTACTGCACCCTGCCGACATTAAAGCGCATCATTTGGCGCAGCGGATCAATGACCGCGAGATCAAAAACTATGCTCAGCTGCATTTTTGGCTGAATCCCGGTGAACTGCTGCATTGCGAAAATAAAGATGAAGAAAACTTTTATTTCCGCATGTGGAATTTAGCCTCTGCCGATAAATTTTAATCCAGCAATAAAAAAGCAGCCAATAGGCTGCTTTTTTATTGAAAGTCATTTCATTTCTTGAATCGGCAGACCATCAATAATAGCCTTTCCCGCTCTGTGCATGCAGAAACGCTGGAATTAGTCCCGTCAATGCCGCTCGGATGTCTGCCCGCTCATTAATCAGCTGATGAGAGCCTTCTTCAAGCATCAATAAGGTCTGCAGGCGAAATTTCCTGCGGATAAATTCAATATTATAACGCCAGTCTACAGTCTGGTCTTGCGCTCCTTGCGCCAGCCACACAGGTATACGGCAAGCTGGCCGTTCTTCCATTTCCTGCATCCACTTAGACATGGCCAAAATCCAGTCCATCCCCATCATTCTCGGCTGCAGCGGATCTTTTAAACGCACAAAGCGTAAAAACTCCGGATTATGATTATTGCGTCTAAAATGCCGCGGCACTTCACGCTTGATTCTACGGATGATGCCCAAGCCAACAGAATTATGCCACCATGCCGACTTGGCTGGACGGATTAATGGTGAGAGCAATAGTACGCGATTCACATATGGATTTTCACGGCGTTCTGCAAACTCCAGCAAATGATGCAGCCAAATAGCCCCGCCTGTACTTTGGCCAATGCCCAGCCAAGGCTGAGGCAGCTGATCTGCAAGATGTACATATTGATAAACTGCATGCAGCACTTGCTGATAATGATCAAAATTTTGAATACTGGCAGGCGAACCATTGCTCAGGCCATGCCCCGGCAAATCATAGGTCAGGACACTGAAGCCCTGCTCTAAAATTTCACGGATAATCGGCTGATAGATACCGCTATGCTCTAAATAGCCATGCAGTAAAAATACAGTGCCCCTTACTTTATCTTGAGGGGAATTCAATTTAGGTTGAAAAATCTGCACATGCAGTTTGAACAATGGCATTTCGATATAGCCTTGCCAATGCTCGCAGTTCAAGCTGTCCAAAGCATACAGCCGCCGGTAAGACTGAATTTCCAGAGACGGCGCATAAGGCTGATTAAGATTCAGCTGCTCTAACAGCAAAGGCGTGGTTTCCCGGCTAGGAACAGGAAGATCCAGCTGTTTTAAAATTGTCGGATTCAAAAAAGGAATATCAGCCATTAAGGCACCTCTCGGCATTCAGTGCCAAACCACATATCACGCATGGTTGCCAGCATTTCATAATTCGCGCGGCGGCTATGGTCATAATTTTTTTCACTTGGCTGCCAGCTTGTCATTACAGACGGCATTGGCGCTTCTATAGGAATAGTCTCAATACCATTCAAAGCAAACAGACGGCGCGTACGCGGCATATGGTAACGGTCAGTAATTAAAATAACTGTTGGCGCACCGCCTTTTTTCTGCAAAAGCAATGAACTGAACCGCGTGTTTTCACATGTGTTCATGCTTCGGTCTTCCAATAATTTTGCATCCACATTATGCTGCTTTAACCAGCTCTGCATATACGGCGCTTCTACCCCGCTCAGCACAATAGGCAGCTGGTATTGCTTTTCTACCGCCAGCGTGGTTTCCAAACGCAACCGCGTATAATTATTTACAATAATGTCTTTGCCATTTTTATCTAAAGTTAAACCGCCGCCCAGCACAATAATGGCATAAGGTTCTGATTTAGTATCTTTTTTCTGCTTATTTTGATCCTGTATTAAAGCAATGTCTTTAAAAATTTGCTCATCAACCGGTTCTGATGCCGCCTGTTCAATCTTATGGGTTTTGAGAAAATCTATATATTGCGCCATCAGTTCTTTATTTTCAGAACTGTTCAGCTCCAAAAGATCTTTCACTTTTTGCGCTGGATTCGGCGCATCTTCCATGCTGGCTTCAGAGGCCGCAGGGCCCGCCAGCAAAGGCACAGCTGGAATCTCTTTTTCATCCGCTTCCCTTTGCTGATCTTCTTCAATGATCTTCTGAAGCTCTTTGTAGCGCGCTTGAATCAAAGTCAGATTTTGAGAGTTATCTGACTGAATTGCCTCTTCCATTACTTTTAAATACGCTTGACGTGCAATCCACATATCAGAACCCGGTTCATAACTGTCCTGATCGCTCAGCGACGCCTGTTTCTGACTTTTGGCAGCCACTTCATTCACCTCTACAGGAACAAAATAGTTCAGCCCTTTGACAATCAGCTGCGAATAAAACGGCGTATAGATAAAAACCATCAGACAGGCCAATAGCGCAAACAGCACAGCGGCTATTTGCACCAATCGAACCATCCAATACGTTTTTTTCTTCATGTTTTGTCCTGACGCCATTTTAATGTGAGCAAATCAACCCATCCTGATCAAACTGTACAGGTTCTGGCTCCAAAGCAATATTAAATTTTGCAAACACAGCCTGCTGCACCGCTTGATAAGCTGCACGCACATGATGCAATGCCGCATTATCATAGTTCACCAAAACCAGCGCCTGCTTATGGAACATGCCTACCATCTCCAATTTTTTGCCCTTCCAGCCCGCCTGATCAATCAGCCAGCCCGCCGCAATTTTAACCTGATGATTTGGCTGAGGATAATGGGGCAAATTCGGAAATTTAAGCGCAATTTGGTCATATTCATTTTGACTGATAAGCGGGTTTTTAAAGAAGCTGCCGACATTCGGATATTCTTTCGGGTCCGGCAATTTACTTTGCCGAATCTGGATAACTTGATTCTGTAAGTTTTCCGCCGTCAAGTTATCTCCCACAGCTGTTTTCAGATCGCCATAATTCAGTTTTAAATCCGCAGATTTCAGCAATTTAAAAGTGACATGCGTAATGATATAGCGGTTAGGATCATCTTTAAAAATGCTGTGGCGGTAACTGAATTTACAATCTGATGCATCGATATCTGCAAAGCATTTTTCATAACGGTCATACACATGCACCGACTGAATAAATTCACCTGCTTCTACGCCGTAAGCGCCAATATTCTGCACCGGAGATGCACCGACCAAGCCTGGAATTAACGCTAGATTTTGCAGGCCAAACAGACTTTGCGCTGTTGTCCACAAAACAAAATCATGCCAAATCTGACCAGCGCCAATACGGACTGCAGCATCTACAGCATCTTCTGCCGTGACCTCAATGCCCTGAATATCCATATGTAAAACAAGCGCATGTATCTGTTCAGGCAAAAGCATATTGCTGCCGCCAGATAAAATCAGCAGGTTCAGACCCTGCTTTTTAGCGTAATCAATCGCTTTGGGCAAATCATCCGCGCTTTGAATTTTGACGTAATGTGATGCGACTGAATCTAAACTGAGCGTATTAAAAGGCTTAAGCTGTACTTGCGTTTGAATATTCATGACTTAAACCTTATTGCTCCGCTTGCTGATTAAACTGAGGTGAAAATTGTTTCTGAAATATCTCAACCCAAGCCTGACTGCTGGATTCACATTGATTCAGCACATGCTCAAATCCATCTTGACCGCCATAATATGGGTCTGGCACTTCCTGCTGCAGATAATTTGGATCGTGCTGGCTCATCAAAGAAACCGCGGCGCGAATTTGTGACGCGCCAAACTCTTTCTGCGCATCCCCCATCATCTGCTGAATATTGTCCAAGTTTTCATAATCCATCGCTAGAATTAAATCAAATTCGATAAAGTCATGAAGTATAAGCTGACGGGCGCGCAAGGCTGATAAATCATAGCCGCGTTGTTTTGCATGCAGCTGACTGCGGCTGTCAGGCGCTTTATCCGGATGATAATTGCTGGTTCCAGCAGAATCGATGACAACATTCAGGTTCGCTTCATCACAAAAATGTCTGAGTAAAATCTCCGCGGTCGGAGAACGGCAAATATTGCCTAAACACACACACAACACCTTATAGGGCGTTTGGGATGACATAACAACCTCAATGCTACTTCTATTTCAAGCATCTTATGTTAAGTTATTTAGCAGATGAATCCTATATCAAGTCTCAAGAATAATGTTCATTTAGGTATAAAAAATAAGGATAAGGCCATGAGTAATTTTCAGTTTCAAACCGTCAGCAGCATTATTTCCGGACTTGGTTCAATTCTTGAACTGAAAACTCTGCTCAATGAATTTCAGCCTAAACGGGTGCTGCTGGTAACTGACCCCGGCATGATCCAGCATCAGCTGCATTTGCCAATTTTAGAAATTCTGGAATCACAGCGTCAGCCCTATGTTATTTATTCCAATGTGCAGGCAGACCCTGCAGAACATATAGTCTTGGATGCCGTACAGTTTGCCAAAGATGAAAAAATTGATTTAGTGCTCGGTTTTGGCGGCGGCAGTTCGCTGGATGTAGCCAAAGTCATTGCAGTTTTAGGCCATTCTGAACAAACACAGCAGCTGCAGGATTTATACGGCGTCGGCAATGCAAAACGGCCAAGACTGCCATTAATATTAATCCCAACAACTGCGGGAACGGGCTCAGAAGTTACTCCAATCTCAATAGTCACGACTGGCGAAACAACCAAAACCGGTATAGTTTCCCCCGTACTGTATGCCGATGCAGCCATTTTAGATGCCAGTTTTACCAAAAATTTGCCGCTGCAGATTACGGCTGCAACAGGCATTGATGCCATGGTACATGCCATAGAAGCCTATACATCTAAAATCAAGAAGAATCCCTATGCCGATATGCTTGCTAAACAGGCATTGCGTCTGCTGAATAAAAATTTACCTTTAGTGCTCAAAGATGGAGCCGATTTGCAAGCCCGGCAAAATATGCTGGAAGGATCTATGCTGGCTGGTCAAGCCTTTGCCAATGCGCCTGTAGGCGCTGTACATGCTTTAGCTTACCCTTTGGGCGGTCATTTTCATCTGTCGCATGGCCATACCAATGCGCTGGTGCTGACAGAAGTCATGAAATTCAATGCGCCTGCAGCTAAGCAGCATTACGCAGAACTGATGCAATGGCTGGACCCCTACAGTAACGGCTGCACAGATGGCCTATGTGATTTATTTATTGATCATATGCAAAACCATTTGGACCACAGTGGGTTAACCTTGAAACTGAGTCAATTAAATGTGCCTAAAAATAAGCTTGAACAGCTTGCAGACGATGCAATGCTGCAAACCCGCCTGCTGCAAAACAACCCTAAAATTTTAGCTAAAGCTGATGCATTGCATATTTATTCATCAATATATGAATAGTTTGTAATTTCAAGAGTTTAATAATGTGATTATTATCACATTATTAAATCAATAATGATTATTTTTTAAACAATTGATTATCCAGAATTATTCTTTAAAAAATCAAACAATTATAGAAACATTAGAATAAACATAAAATATAAAGCACTAATTTATTTAAAAAATAGTTTTAATACGCTTTAAAAAAATCATACTTACAATGTAATTTTTCTATATTTAATGATTATTTTGTGTGAAAAAACACCTAAACTTATTGCAGAGGGTTTCCAGTGGAATTCAGGAAATCCCAAAATAATAAACAGGGAACCATGAGATGAATACAATTTTCAAAACAATTTTACCTTTCACTGCGTTGATTTGTGCTGTGCCTGCAGTACAGGCAGCAACCACTGATGGCAAAACATGGGGCGTGTCAGCCGGCTGGCTGCACATCATGCCGCAAGGTGAAAAACAAGGTGTCAGCGGCAATACCACTGCCCTAACTCCTGTTTTAGGCGCACAGCAAGCTTCTTCTCCTGGTGCAGGTTTTGAAGTTCAAGATGCTGATACAGCTGGCTTAATGCTGGATTATTTTGTCAATGATCATGTTTCACTTGAATTAGTATTAGGCGCTCCTCCTGAAATGGAACTGTCAGGCAAAGGAGATATTTCACTTCCTGTGGTGGGAACAGTAGCCCAGCTCGATCAATTTAATAAAATTGCGACCACCGATGCTTATACTCCGACAGTTACTGCACGCTATCATTTTGGTTCAATTGAAAACCGCATTCGCCCTTATTTAGGCGGCGGCGTTATGTATGCGCATTTCAGCAATGTTGAAGCAGATCCTGCAGTGAATAATGAATTAAAAAATCGCAACCCTCTCGTTGGTGCTTTACTGAACCCCGAGTTAGGCAAAATTAAAGTCGATGATGCTTTTGCGCCAGTTGTTACAGCTGGTTTAGATGTAAATATCACCAAAAACTGGTTTGGAACAGCATCTGTCAGCTATGCGCATCTATCTACAACAGCAAAACTAAATGTCATCGGCAATACTCAAATCATTGGCGCAAACATTCCACGTGACACAATTCTTGAAGGCCGCAGTAAAATCGAAATCAATCCGGTTGTGACTTATCTCGGTATTGGCTACCGTTTTTAATTAATACTTTAACCTTTTGCTTCTTAAAGTCATTCAATATATTTGAATGGCTTTTTTATATTCGCACTGAAGATCTTTTTATTTTCTATTGAATGCCCAGCTAAAATTCAGTACAACAGAATGCACAATTATTTGCAGTTAAAACAATGAAGCATCAAGCAAAACAAAGACAGCACTTTAAATTCACTTTTCCCATTCAAACCCGCTGGTCAGACAATGATATGTACGGCCATGTCAATAACGTCATGTATTACAGCTTCTTTGATACCGCCGCAAATGCGCTGCTTATTCAAAAAGCTGGATTTCATTTAAAAGATTCACCCATCATTGGCTTGGTGGTGAATTCTTCATGCAATTTTATGCAGGAATTGAGCTACCCGGAAATGATTGAAGTGGGTGTCAGCATCGCTAAAATTGGTAATTCATCCTTGACTTATGACCTTGCCATTTTTAAACAAGGACAAAATGATCCTGCGGCGCAGGGGAATTTTGTACATGTTTTTGTAGACCGCCAAACACGGAAAAGCACCCCGATTCCAGCTGAAATGCGGGATGCTTTAAATCACTACTTAACACCCAAAACTGAACTTATTTAAGCTGAATATTTTCCAGCTTACCGTCAAAAGCCGTTAATAAGGATTTTACGACGGGTTCACTATGCAGAAGCTCAGAAGCGCGCTGAAAAGCTTTTCCCTTTCGTTCATGCTGCAATGCATAGGGCGTAAGCTCTTCCAGCGCTTCATATTTCACATCAAAGTGTGTTGAAGGCCATTGCAAGTGCAGCGCTTGTTCAAGCAAATGCTGCATTTGTGTCACTAGGCGCTCATATTTTTGCGGAATATGAAACGTTGACTTGCCGTCAATTTCACCCATCATTAGGCCATGCTGCGCGAGTTCCTGTAAAGCAGGAGATAATTCACTGCTTCTGAACCAATACTCCCACTTATCTACTGTCCACTCACCTTCCAATTGCTGCGGCTGGAGCTTCAAAATATCCTGCGGCATAAGGTTTGAAGCAGCTGGTGCACTCAATGATTCAGCAGGAATGACAGGCTGCTCAGCCACAGCTTGAGCTGATTGAGGTTTTTCATGGTTTAAATTTGATGAAACAGCAGTATCCTGCACATCCGTTAAATCCGATTCAGGCATATCAGCTGGAGTTGATTCAGCTGTTTGCTGCGCAGAAGAATCTGTAACCTGCAGTGTAAAATCATCTAAGGGCGCAATCGCTTCAAATAGTGAGTCATCCGTACTTGCCTGCGCTATTGTCTGATCAGCTTGAGCATCCTGATCTAATCCAAATAGCGCATCATCACCGCTGGCATCAAAAACAATTTGGTCTTTCGATGTCTGCGCAGCAATTCCCGATACTTGATCTTGCTCCGGCTCATCCAAGAAATCATCTGAAGAAGGCTCATCTGGCTGCTGAGCATATCTGTCGGCATCCTCTTCATCCGCATATTCGTCATCAAGATAAGCATCTGATGAGTCAATGGCGGTAAGAGCAGATTGCATTTCGGGCGATGGACTATCTTTTTGAATGTCCTGCAGCTGTATATTCTGCGCTTGCCCGCCATTCTCTGATTCTGCAGATTGAGGCGCTTCTTGAACAGGCCGCTGTGCTGAAGCAGGAAGACTCTGTGAATCAAAAGCAGGCTGCACTTGCTGCGGCGCGGCTGAAACCAAGCGTTCATTGGGCTGCATCGGACGGAATGCCAGCAAGCGCAGCACGCACATTTCAAAACCTTGCTCTTGCGTCACCGCAATTTGCAGTTCTGCACGGCCTTTGCAGGCAATTTGATAATACAGCTGTAAATCTTGCGCAGAGACCAATTGCGAAAGCTGCATAATTTTGGCATTAATTTCTGCACTATATTTTAAGCTTAGATTCGGCAAGTACTGCAGCATAGCCAATTCATGCAATGTCGAAATCAGCTGATCCAGCACCAAGGATACATCTAAGGCCTGCTGTCTGAACTGTATGAGCAATTCACTGATTCGCATTTGCTGATTTTGATGAATAGCCGCGATTAAGTCATAAATAATGGTACGGTCAATTAAACCCAGCATTTCTTTGACATCTTGATGATGCACTTCGCCTTGGCCGTAGGCAATCGCCTGATCGGTTAAAGACAATGCATCACGCAAAGAGCCTTGCGCAGATTCAGCAATCTGCCAAATTGCATCTTGATCGGACTGAATACTTTCTTGATTTAGAATATGAGTCAAATGCTCGGTAATTTCATCTACCGCCAAGGGCCGCAAAGTAAACTGCAGGCAGCGCGAAATAACGGTAATCGGGAGTTTTTGCGGATCAGTTGTCGCAAATAAGAACTTCACATGTTCCGGCGGCTCTTCCAAAGTTTTCAATAAAGCATTGAAAGAGTGCGTAGAAAGCATGTGCACTTCATCGATCAAATAGACTTTAAAGCGGCCTTGAGTCGGCGCATACGGAACGTTATCTAAAAGTTCGCGGGTATCTTCAACTTTGGTGCGCGACGCCGCATCAATTTCAATTAAATCGATGAAGCGGCCTTCATTGACGGCTTTACATGTTGCGCACACTTCACACGGTGTAGAGGTTACCCCTGTTTCACAATTCAAGCACTTCGCCAAAATACGCGCAATCGTGGTTTTGCCGACACCGCGTGTACCCGTAAATAAATAGGCATGGTGCAGACGGCCGCGTTCCAACGCGCTCGTTAAGGCACGGGAAACATGGTTTTGACCAACCAATTCATTAAAATTGCGGGGACGGTATTTTCGCGCAAGTACTTGATACATGTATGCTCCTTTTCACATGCATAAGGATACTGTTTTTTTAGCCAAGAGTGAATGAAGATCTCAGTTGATGGGACTAATTCGATCAATTTCGTCAAATTTAACCACTTTAATATTTGATTTGTTTTCGGCCTGACTTAAAAGAATGACTTTGTCCTGAAATCCATCTAAAACGTACCATGTATTTTTGTCTGGAGACTTCAAAAAGGCTACGGGCGAATTTTGAATCCCATTGAGTTTTAGTTGCGCTGAGTAACAAGTGGCAAAAAGTGCGATTATTGTAAAAACAATGATTTTTAAACTTTGATCTTTATGTATCTTATGGTCTGTGAGAAAGGCTAGGATGCTTCCAACCAATACAGCACACCATAAAACAGAAGTATAGCCGATCCATTTAAAATGAAATAAAGTGACTGCGCCAATTGTTGTAACTATCGTAATAAAAACAATTTGGCCTACTTCAAATCTTTTTTCACTCGACTTTACACTTTGCTTCAACTCTAAATTATCACCATGTATATTTAGCCTATATCTAGCCTTGGGCTTCAAAATCTGCCATTTTTTTAATAAAAATTTATATAAAGCTATTAATCCGCCGACAACCGCAATTGCAGCAAACAAAATGACTGTAACTTTGATAATTTCAAAAATATAAAACGTGGGTGATAATATAGACATCACCCATAGCGCATCTAAAGAATAATAAAAAAAGGCATTTGAAAGCACCGAAATACTTAACGCAACTACAGATAAAACGGCAAACAGTTCAGTTATTGATAATTCTTTTTTAATCATTGCTTTATATGGTTTTGAATATAGATATCTTTCTACCATGGCCAAGTGCAATGGTAAAGACGACTCAATTCAAAATTATATAAGCAGCTTAAAATGATTAAGCTGTCGCCAATTCAAGCAAAAAATCATCTTGCGCGGCATACGGCTGCGCGGTTTGATCCTCTCTGATTTCCAGCATTTGATGATCTAAATCGACATAAATTAAATTACGGCTTTTTACATTCAGCAATTCCAACTGGGTTTGCTCAGCATTTTTAAAAAGTAGTCGGCCTTTTAGCACTTCCACCTCATTATGACCGCTTAAGCTTTCACGGCGCAGCTCATAAGTCTGATCTTGATTTAAAACCAAGTCGACTGCCATGCCGGGACATTCTTCGCAGCGTGAGTGACAGCCCATACATGGTGTCGTTCCGCTGTAAGCTCCTGCCCATAAAGGCTGCTGCACTTTTTGTTCGATCGCAGATGTATCTTTGCCTTGTGACTGATTCGCTTCCTGACAGCCGAATAATGCGCCCGTGGCTATTAACGGGATCAAAACGGTTTTTTTCATAACACAGCTGCATTCAAATTTCTGGCGCAACAATATCACAAATTTCAAAGTTTACGTCTGCCGCATATCCTATTGAAATCTTAAAACCAGCCTTTATGCCCTGTTAAAATCTTATCGGCACATCTTAGTGTTTCTTGGGTTAATGCCCACAAACGATAATCTCCGGTAAGTGAGCCTGTTGGAAAATTATGCGTATAAGCAAAACTTAACTGACGCTCTGGATCGCACCATGCGCCTGAGCCATTAAAGCCAATATGGCCAAAGCCTTTGGATGATTTTCCTAAGCTTAACACCCGGTGATAGCCTAAACGCCAATGCATAGGAATAGGCATAATTCGGTCACGCTTGCGGCTTTGCACTTCACATAGTTTGGCAAAAGTTTCTGCATTAATCAGCTGCTGATCGTTCCATGCTCCCCGATTAGCCAGCATGGCGTAAATCTTCGCTAAGCTATTTGCTGTAAAAGCGCCATTCGCTGCAGGAATCACCGCCTGCATGCCTTCATCACTAAAAAAGCTGAAGGCCTTCATCCCTTTTGGAATCATAGCATCCTGAAAATCCTGCGGGTTTTGACCGCTCCATTGAATTAATCTATCTACCGGTGATGCTTTGCGTGGAGCCTGTTTCTGTACTTTTTTTGGCCCTGCCTGTCCCTGCTCTGCTTGCTGTAAAGCTTCAGGTAAAAGCCTTGGCAATGGCCGCGCAACGCGGGGCAATTGATCGCTAGGCACACCAAAATACGCGCCGTCCAATTCAAGCGGTTCAATCAGATACATCTGCATTAAGTGCGCCAAAGACTGATTGGACGCTTTTTCCAGCACTCCGCCCACCAGCCAGCCAAAAGTTAAGGGCTGATAGGCAAAATCTTCACCAAAGCTGAAGCGAGGCTTGGCCTTGGCCATAACATTCAGCATGTGGCGCCAGTCCTTCATTTCAGCGGCTTCTGCAATATTATTGCGCACATCATATAAACCGCTTTGATGACTGAGAATATGGCGCAAGGTGATTTGTGCTTTGCCATTTTGTGCAAATTCAGGCCAGTAATGCGCTATCGGCTGGTCATATTCTACAATTCCCTGACTCACCATAATATGCGCCAAAGCAGCCAAGACGCCTTTACCTGTGGAATAGCAGATTGATAATGTATCCGCCTGCCATTTTTCATCTGCAGATTTTTGGCCTGTAAAAATATCAACAACTTTTTGACCTTGAAAATACACAGCTAAAGCCGCTCCGCCATAGGCCGCCTGATTATCCTGTAAGCGGCTGAAGAGCTGTGCGAGATCGATAAATCGCTCATCCGCTATACCGTTAAAATTATGGGGATTTGCTGAAAAGAACTGTTTGATTTGATTGATGTCCATATCTTTTTTCCTCTTCTGCGTCCATCAGCGTCTTTATTAAAAAAGCCTAAATTATTGCTAATTTAGGCTTTGGATTAGGCGATTAAAGCGCTTTGACAGTGCCGGTCACATGCGGCTTTTGATTCTTGGCGCTGCGAATCAAAAATTCAGTGTTTTGCCCCTGTTCCGCAGTGAGGAATTCCACCTGCGACGGCAAATATATAGGCAATTTAAACCCAACATCTGCTTCATAAGCATCTGGCAAATTCAAATTAGATAGAGCTCTTGCCTTACTCCACATCCCGTGGGCAATGGCCTGTTTAAAGCCGAACGCTTTAGCCGTCACCGCATGAATATGGATTAAGTTAAAATCGCCAGAAGTCAATGCATAACGGCGGCCTGTATTTTCAGACACATCCCACTGCGCAGCCAGCTTGTATTCAGGTGTTTGGGTTTCTGCCGATTTAGCGCCTGCGCCGCCTGCTGTTTTCTGGCGCGCTAAATAAGTGGTTAATGACTCCACAACTACGTCATTGCCCACTTTGGCTGTAGTGATATAATCAAATTGCACGCCTTTATCATGCGGCTTCAATTCACCGAATTTGCATGACAGGCTCAGCTGCTCATTCACGCCCACTTTACGGTACTGCTTCACTTGGTTGCGGATATGCACTAAACCAAGGATTGCAAATGGAAATGCTTCCTGAGTCATCATGTGCATTTGCAGGCTTTGTGAAAGTACCGCTAAATAAATTGCAGGAATATAGCCATTGTTTTTAAAACCGCAAACTTCGTTATAGGCTTTTAAATGTTTTGGATCGACCTGAAATGAATCCACCACATATTCAACTTGCGGCAAAACTTTTTCACCTTTCGGTTTCTTAAAAATCAAGCCCTGAATGACTTTTGGATAAGCCAAATAAGGTTTCGGCAGCTGACTGAAATGGCGGATATTCATAATAAATCCTTGAAAGTTTTATCTTTATAAAGTTCCCTCTCCATTAAGGAGCGGGTTAGGGAAAGGTAAATTAAAAAATCTCCCTAATCAACTAATCCCTTCTGGCCTCCCTTTAGTAAAGGAAAGCGAAATCCCTCTTTATGAAAGAGGGATTTAGGTGAATTCTGTCTTAAGCACCTAATAAGCTTTGACCGCAAACACGTACGACGTTGCCGTTAAGCCCTGTAGAAGCAGATGATGCAAACATTGCAATTGTTTCTGCAACATCTTCCGGCAAACCGCCTTGGCTCATAGAGTTCATACGGCGGCCCGCTTCACGGATTGCGAACGGAATCGCCGCTGTCATTTGCGTTTCAATAAAACCAGGCGCTACCGCGTTTATTGTCACGCCATTTTTCAATAGTGGCGCAGTAAATTTAACTACACCAATTACACCTGCTTTAGAAGCCGCGTAATTGGTTTGCCCCAAATTGCCGGCAATACCGGAAATTGAAGATACGCAGACAATACGGCCATTGGCATTGAAGCCGTCGTTACTGAGCAAATAATCGTTGACACGCTCAATGGCAGACAAATTGATGTTGATCACCAAATCCCAAAGTTCAGGCTTCATATTGGCTAAAGTTTTGTCACGGGTAATACCCGCATTGTGCACAATAATATCCAAACCGCCCTGCGCTGCCGCAGCTTCTTTAATTTTTTCACCAGCGTCTGCAGCTGTAATATCAATCGCCAGTGTCGAACCGCCAATTTCACCAGCAACACGGTCAAGATCAGCCTGCTGCTGCGGCACATCCAAGCAGATGACATGCGCGCCGTCACGTGAAAGCACATGAGCAATGGCTTCGCCAATACCGCGGCTTGCGCCGGTCACAACAGCCGTTTTGCCTGCTAGCGGTTTTGCCCAATCAATTTCCACTGCATCAGCCTTAGATACGCGGATGACCTGACCCGAAACATAAGCTGACCGCGGTGAAATGGCAAAACGCAGTGCAGATTCAAGATTTGCCTCAGCACCTGCATCAACATAAATTAAATTCGCAGCAATACCTTTTTTGAATTCTTTGCCGACAGATTTAACAAAGCCTTCTAATGCCCGCTGCGCAATCGCTTGTTTTACAGTAGGGGCAGTTTCAGGGGTTGTGCCAATAACCACAACACGGCCAGAAGCTTGAATTTGACGCGCGATCGGATTGAAGAATGCATACAGTTCATGCAGCTGTTCTGAATTTTCAATGCCCGATGCATCAAAAACAACGACTTTAAATTTTGACTCTTTATCGCCTTCGTTAAATGCGCCAAGATTTAAACCTGCTTGCGCCGCAGCCTGCTGAAGTTCCGGATTGTTGCCAGCATAGCTGTTTGCATGAATATTTGCCAATACTTGCGCAATGGAAGCTGACAATACGCAGTTGGATGCCGCCCCTACAAGTACTGCACCTTTCACTACAGGAGTAGCAGACTCAAAACGCTCTAGGAAAGTCGGTGCGGGCAAACCTAAATTTTTGATGACAAATTTACCAATTGGAGATTTTGCGAATGCTTGGTATTGGTCAGTCATGTTTGTATCTCTCGAATAAATTAATTTTTTGATGGCTTTGAAGATATCCTTTTAACTTCAATATGATGTCATTGACTTATATTTCAATAGCCCCATCAGTCTGGTTAGAATAATACTTGAGTTAAAGTTTTGATGACTTGACCTGAAAGCATTCTGCAATGTCATTCCAGTCAATTCAGCCCCCCATTGAATATGTTAATGTACGCCTTAGGAATACTTTTACATGCTTGGAAAAGCCTTATGAGCAAAACAACTCAAGAAAATCCAGCAGTCGAAAATTCTGCTGAACCTGCTGTGTCAAAACCATCAAAAACCACAGCAGCCCGCACGGCAAAAAAAACAGCGCCAGCGGTTAAATCAGCAGCTGCTGCAGCCAAACCGGCCCGTACCCGCACCGCGTCTTCGCGCAGCGGCAATAAAAGCCCTGCTTCGACAGCTGCAGCTACATCAAATACAGCTTTAAAACAAACAACTCAAACTTCTGTTCAACAGGATAAAACCATGAGCCAAAACTCTGTTCGCCGCGTTGCTATTATTGGCGGTAACCGCATTCCATTCGCCCGCTCTAATGGCGCTTATTTCACTGCATCTAATACAGACATGTTTACTGCCGCTTTAAATGGTTTGGTAGAGCGCTTTAACCTGCAAGGTCAGCGTTTGGGTGAAGTAGTTGCTGGCGCAGTTTTAAAGCATAGCCGTGACTTTAACATGACTCGTGAGTGTGTGCTGAATACAGAACTTGCTCCTGAAACACCTGCTTACGATATTCAGCAAGCTTGCGGTACTGGCTTGCAGGCGGCATTTCTTGTAGCAAACAAAATTGCATTGGGTCAAATTGAAGTGGGTGTTGCCGGCGGTGTAGATACTACCTCTGATGCGCCTATCGCCTTTGGTGATGGCCTGCGTAAAGCATTGCTTGAATTGAACATTGCAAAAACAGGTAAAGACCGCTTAAAAGCATTAACCAAAATCAATTTAAAAGATTTAATGGATGCGCCTAAAAACGGTGAACCGCGTACTGGTCTTTCTATGGGTGACCATCAGGCCATTACTGCGCTTGAATGGGGTATTGCACGTGAAGCGCAAGATGAACTTGCTGCTGCGTCTCACCAAAAAATGGCTAAAGCATACGAAGAAGGTTTCTTTGATGACTTAATTACGCCTTTCCTTGGTTTAGAGCGTGATAACAATCTTCGCCCAGAATCTTCTGTAGATAAACTGGCAAAATTAAAGCCTGCTTTCGGTAAAGGCGATGGCCGCACGATGACTGCCGGCAACTCTACGCCATTAACTGACGGCGCATCTTGCGTACTGCTAGCCTCTGAAGAATGGGCTAAAGCAAACGGCCATGAAGTACTGGCTTATTTAACATTCCAGGAAACTGCGGCTGTAGACTTTGTAGAGAAAAAAGAAGGCTTATTGATGGCGCCTGCCTATGCAGTACCGCGTATGCTTGACCGCGCTGGCATCAAACTTCAAGATTTTGATTACTACGAAATTCATGAAGCATTTGCATCGCAAGTATTGTCTACACTTAAAGCTTGGGAAGATCCAAAATTCTGTAAAGACCGTTTGGGCTTAGAAGCGCCATTGGGTTCAATTGACCGTGCTAAATTGAACGTGAAAGGTTCTTCTTTAGCTGCAGGCCACCCATTTGCTGCTACTGGCGGCCGTATTATTGCTACCGCTGCTAAACTGCTAAATGAAAAAGGTTCAGGCCGCGTGTTAATTTCTATCTGCGCAGCTGGCGGTCAAGGCGTGACTGCAATTGTAGAGAAATAATTTTTAATTCCCCCTAATAAAAAAACCGCTCTATTGAGCGGTTTTTTAATCAACAAAACAAAAACTTAAAAACGGTATCCCACACCCAAATAGGTAATAAGCGGATCAATATCAATTTTAGTTGTGGCATGAATTAACTGCTGGCCTGTAGATTCATTCACGACATTAATTGTGGTTTTATTATTGAGCTTGGCATAAGAAACTGAAGCCACACCATACCAGTTGTCATTCAAATCATAAGTAAAACCTGCGGTAACAATAGGTGCAATGGCATCATCTGCATCAACATCTACCCGCATAACGCCTGATGATATTTTACCATCTAGCGCGGCTCCAGCTTTATTATCCAAAACATTTTGAATCATATGGCCCGCTGCTTCCAAATCAGATCGAATTTCTGAGTTGAGCTTAATATCATTAAAATACGCATACATTAAACCAGCGCCAATATAAGGTCTGAATTTGTTAACACCAGATTTACCAAATTGATACTGTACTTCCAATGCAGGTGTCCAAGCGCGCACCGTCGCAGCTTTAGATTTATTGTCAAGATTTGTAATAGGAATATCTTGCTTCAAATCTAAACCATCTGGAAATATAAGATCACCTGATTGACCAGTTGGGGTAGCGTGTCCTGACAAAGGTGCTGTAATGTTGCCTTTCCCTTTAATATCAACCTTGGGAGGGATACCTCCAATGAATTGCAAAGATACATTATCATTAAGGTAATAATTGAACGTTAAACCGAGAGTATCGACATCGTCCGCTTCAAGACCAGTGCCACCTGACTGCCAAGAGTCTAAGCCATTAATTACCGCACTGCCAGATTCACTAGCTAAAACATTTCTATCAGCATCAGATATACCAAACATTCTTAAAGCATCTGCATCAATGAGATCTTGTAGGAGTGTTTTGGTATTAAAAGGAGTATTTGTTCCATAATCTATATTAGTAGCATTCGGATCTATAGAATTTACGAAAGCGCCTTCACTAATTGATCCAACTGTAGCTACAGTGCCATTTTTTACCGCTGTATTAATATTAAACGGATTGGCTTTTCCTTGCGGCATCACATGCAGCCAGCCAGCAGAAACCGAAAAGCGTTTAAAGTTCCCCTGTGTGGCTGCGACCCCTGCCTGTGTTACACCCATTAAAATCAATGGCACAGCAATTAAGCCTAATTTCATTGTCTCATTCCTTTTTCGACATGATGAATTCATAAACAAATTTTTTTTAATCAGCTATTACACTAAATTAATAATTATGTTTATTTTTTTGTTTATTTTTTTATCATACGTTAAAAATTAATATTTCTTATATCAGCAAAGGCCTGAACTTGTCTTTTCAGGCCTTTATAGATTTTTTACATGAAATTTATCAATATTTAGGCTGATAACCTAAGTGTGCTTCTAAATGGTCATAACACCATTGAAAAATGAACGTATAAACTAAAATACACATGGTCATGCTGAAATCCAGCAGAATAGCCTGCCAAATGCTCATTTCCATGGCATATGCCACCATCGGAATGGTCGCCAGCATTAAGCCGCCTTCAAACCCGATAGCATGCAGAATACGTACGCCAACGGTTCTTTTTAACTTTCTTTTTGCTTCAAATTTTTCAAAAAAATGATTGAAAATCATGTTCCAAATCACAGAAGTAACCGCCATGGCAATTCCCAATGTACCCGTCACTTCCATTGGCACTTCAAAAATAAAACTCAGCGCGATAGCAATGATCACCAACAGGATGATCTCATAGCTTAGCGCATGAATAATCCTTCTCTTGGAAATCAACATTTTAAACTCTCATTCAATAATTAGGATGAATGCATTTTATTTTTATTAAATTGATTAATCGAGTAAGATTCTTTCAATATATTTGATGGATCAGATACACTATTCATTCACCGCAACTGCAGAGCGTACATGAATATCAATCAAGAACAGCTCATTATTTTCCAGACAGTCATGCAGACAGGGTCATTTTCAGCCGCTGCGCGCAAACTCGGAAAAGTTCCTTCTGCTGTCAGCATGTCAATCGCCAATTTAGAAATTGACTTAAACCTGATCCTTTTTAATCGCGTTGGGCGTGAACCTGTTCCAACCGCGCAAGCCGTGACATTGTTTGAAAAGACTGAACAGTTATTGATTGAAATGAATCAATGGAAGCAACATGCTTTGGCGCTTAGTTCCGGACTTGAATCTGCTTTAAACATTGTGGTGGTTTCTGAATTGCTGCACACCCATTGGACAGATTATATTTCTGCACTGGAAAAAGAGTTTCCGGAACTGCAAATCAATATTTTCACCGCGCCGCAAGAAGATGCGCAAAATATGTTGGTTAACGGTACAGCCCAGTTTGCCCTGATGTTTGAACGCGAACAGCTGGAAAGCAATGAACAATTTATAGAGCTGAAACGCCAAGCGCTTGTTCCTGTTTCATCTAAAGATTATTTATTGGCCCAGTTTCCAAAAAACAGCTTTGAACAAATTCTGCAAAGCCGCCAAATTGTAGTGGCAAGCCGTGACCGCAGCATCAAACCTGAATTGCTTTATTCAAAAAACTACTGGCGCACCGATAATCATCATTCTGCCTGCGCCATGATTTTGCAAAACTTAGGCTGGGGCGTACTGCCGGTAGAAATGTTGAATGAAAATCCCCTGCTTAAGCAGCAGCTGAAAATTTTAAATTTCGCAGACTTCACTCCAAAGTTTGAATATTTTGTTGATTTGGTCTGGAATCGTGAAAACCAGCAAGGCGCAGCTGCTCGTTTTTTGATTAATCACGTCAGAAATCTGCGAAAAAATACATTTTAGCAGCCATAGCCCTACGCAAGGCCATTGGGTTAAATCGAGTTTGTGATATAAAAGTATGTACAGGCAATAACTTTAAGAATTAGATATCAATGACACAATCTGCGCTAAACCAATTAAAAAGCATGACAACTATTGTTGCAGACAGCAGTGACTTATCTGCAATCGAAAAATTCCGTCCCTTAGATGCAACCACCAACCCATCGCTTATTACGGCGGCAGCCAATCAGGCAGAAAACAAAGAACTGATTGAAAATGCTTTTGATCAAGCCAAACAAGAAGGCTATGCCGGTGATGAATTAGTTGAACGCACGATTGATATTTTGACTGTTAAATTTGGTGTTGAAATTTTAAAACTCATAGAAGGCCGCGTTTCTACAGAGGTAGATGCCGCTCTTTCTTATGACACCGATGCCACAATTGCCAAAGCCAAAGAATTGCTGGCGCTGTATCAGCAGTACGGCGTAGAACAAGACCGCATTTTGATTAAGATTGCTTCGACATGGGAAGGCATTCAGGCGGCCAAAGCGCTGCAGGCTGAAGGCATTAACTGCAATTTAACGCTGCTGTTCGGCCTGCATCAGGCGCAGGCCTGTGCCGAAGCCAATGTAACGCTGATTTCACCTTTTGTTGGACGCATCTTAGACTGGTATAAAAAAGCTGAAAATGTTGACAGCTACCCAATTGAAAAAGACCCGGGTGTCCTTTCAGTCAAACAGATTTACCATTACTACAAACAGAACAGCATTAAAACTGAAATTATGGGTGCAAGCTTCCGCAGTACAGCGCAGGTTCTTGGGCTGGCGGGATGCGACCTGCTAACCGTATCGCCCGGACTGCTGGCAGAGCTTGAACAGGATCAGCAAGAAGTGATTCCTCAGCTTTCTGAAGGTCATGCGCATCCGCATACAGAACACCCTATCGCATCTTTAGATAAAGCTTCTTTCAAAACTCAGCTGGAACATGACCTGATGTCATTCCAGCTTCTTCAAAGCGGTATTGATGGCTTCATTAAAGCGCGTGAGCAGCTCAGTATTCTGTTGCGCCAATCTTTTGGCTTAGATGCTGATATTCAAGCTTAATTAGAAACTTTCATCTTTTTCTAACAGCTGGTGCGGCTATAATGCCTCATCAGCTTTTTTATGTGAGTGTGACGTGTTCGGTATCACAGACTTAACAACCTATATTATTGGGACCATTTTGATTGTGCTGCTGCCAGGCCCAAATTCTATTTATGTTATGACTGTCGCCTCACGCTATGGCATTAAAGCCGGTTATATTAGCGCCTTCGGTGTCTATACCGGCGATATGATTTTAATTATTTTGACCGCGCTGGGCGCCGCTTCTTTACTGCACGCCTTTCCTTGGCTCTTTATTCTGCTTAAAATTATTGGCGCTGCCTATTTAAGCTATTTAGGCATTAAATTACTGTTGGCAGCCTATAACACGTGGAATGCAACAGCTGCGCCTGAACAGCTCCAGCAAAAACAGGAATCCCTCGAACACTTGCACCCGTTCCGCACTGCGCTCACAATCAGTATTTTAAATCCAAAAGCGATTTTATTTTATCTGTCTTTCTTTGTGCAGTTTGTCGACCCGGCCTATCCATATCCGGCCTTAACGTTCACCGCCTTGGCTGTCGTGCTGCAAATCATCAGCATGAGCTATTTAACCGTGCTTATTTTTTCTGGGGCAAATCTCGCATCGTATTTTGCGAACCGCTTTAAACTGACAGCATGCTGTGTCGCTTCTGTAGGCCTGCTGTTTTGCGGTTTTGGATTAAAGCTCGCAACATCTTCCCTATAAATCAATCACTCTATCTTTATAGAAATACTCAATAAATATAACCGCCGCTTCGGGCTTTTTACCTTTCAGCAAAAATATGAATCGCGTATGATTATTACGCTTTTCAACTATTAAACGCTCTATAGCGGCAATGGATTATGCAAAAATTTCTGAATGACTTTTCTATTCCTGCAGTCTTTGCAGGTTTTATTACGTTTCTTGTCGGCATCAGCGTTTCTGCAGTCTTAGTAATTCAGGCTGCACAGACTTTAGGCGCATCCACTGAACAAATCACCTCCTGGTTTTGGGCGCTGGGCTTAGCCATTGGCTTAAGCGGCCTATTGCTATCTTGGAAATTCAAATATCCTGTAGCGACCTCTTGGTCAACCGCTGGCCTAGCATTAATTTTAGCAACCGGCAGCGGATACAGCCTGAATGAAGCGATTGGCGCCTTTTTAGTCTGCGGTGTCTTAACTGCAGCGCTAGGTTTTTTAGGCATTTTCCAAAGAGTTCTGTCTTACATCCCGCAAAGCTTAACCAGCGCCATGCTGGCGGGTGTCTTGCTTAAATTCGGCATCTCACTTTTTGCCAGCATGCAAAATGAATGGGCGTTTATTTTATCGCTACTGGCGGCCTATATTTTGTCAAAACGCTTTTGGCCACGCTACAGCATTGTCATTACAGTAATTGCAGGCATTGGGCTGTGCCCGCTGTTTTTAAATTTCAGCATGCCGTCTATTGATATCGCCTTGGCAAAACCGGTTTGGGTTAGCCCAAGCTTCAGCAGCGCAGCAATTCTAGGTCTGGCGCTGCCTTTATTTGTCATCAATATGGCATCACAATATCTGCCTGGCCTTGCGATGATTAAAAGCTACGGTTACCAGCCGAATGTCAATCAGCTGATTGGCTGGACTGGCACGGCGCAAGCCATTTTTTCGCCGTTCGGCAGCTACAGCGTCAATATCGCCGCCATCAGCGCGGCCATCAGCTTGGATGATCAAGTGCATCCAGATCCTGCAAAGCGTTATATCGCAGGCATGAGCTGCGGTTTCTTTTATATTCTCATGGGCATCTTTGCGGCCACATTAACCAGCTTTTTAATGTCTTTTCCAGCGGTATTCATTACGGCATTGGCTGGCATTGCCCTTTTAGGCACCATCAGCCATAACATCGCTATCGCCTTTCATGAAGCATCAGAACGCGAAGCGGCACTGCTGACGTTCTTATTCAGCGCATCAGGCATTCAATTCTTCGGCATTGGCGCTGCATTCTGGGGCTTGATCTTTGGCTTTGCTGTTCACTGCATTTTAAAATTTAAGAAATAGTCGGCATTCAGCAAACAGCAATAAAAAAGCATCCCCTAAAGATGCTTTTTTATTTTGACTGCTTCATAGCTTTATATAAGTACGGCGCATTAATTCTAGCCGCATATGCAGCAGCTCATCCATGCTTTCAGAACAGGCAAATACATTCAGCCACACCCCATCCGCGGCATAACGCAATAATTGAAGCTCGATCCCCGCATCTGTTTGCTCATGACGGGCTAATCGGCCATGCAGCCACGCTATCCAAGTAGCATTAAATGCATGGTCGGTCAGCATCGTCATCGAAATAGCCGACCATAAAGTGCCAATACCTGAACGTTCGGCCTGCAAGGTAAAATAAATATACGCCCGAGTAAAGCAGCCTATCACCTCTTGGTCATACTGCATATACTCATCTATGGCATGATCAAGCCGAGCCAAAACTTCATGCACCATCGCATCCAGCAATTTTTGTTTATTGGGAAAATGATGAAAGACGCCGCCCTTGGTCACACCGGCTAAATCAGCAATGGCCTGAATAGAAACACCTGCAACGCCTCTTTCCGAAGCCAATTGAATTGCGTAATCTAAAATTTTCTGACGGATTAATTCGGGCGCTTTTTTACGCTGATGAGCATTTTCCATTAATGGCCTGCTGCATTGGAAAAAAGGTTAATGACCACAACTCCGGAAACAATCAGTGCAATGCCGATGAGCGCTGCCGGGTCTAAACTTTGACGAAACACAAAATAGCCAATTAAAGCAGTTAATACAATGCCGACTCCAGCCCAAATAGCGTATGCGATGCCTAACGGAATTACTTTAATAACCTGTGACAGTAAATAAAAAGCGATGCAAAATGTAATCACCACCACGGTTGAAGGGCCTATTTTGCTAAAGCCTTCGGACTTTACTAAAAATGTTGAGCCTGTGACTTCCGAAATAATTGCCAAAGCCAGCATGCCATAAGCCATGTACACAGAATTCATAAACATTTCACCAAAAACATACCATTCGGTAGGTATGTTATATTTTTATAAAATTAATTCAAGCCTCCATTACAGATCCGGCCAATATTTTAAATTAGGGTGTCAACTGGTTTAAAAATTCAATAGTCATCTCAAGAGTCTGCTGACTGGCTTTTTTACTCATCATAAATTGATATTCATGCACCAGCAGCTCTTTGGAGTCTGGATAAAAAGCTTCTGTAACCGGTACTTTATTGGCTTTCAGTGTTTCAGCAAAAGGCAGCGATTGCGAGGCTGTTAAAAAGTCCTTATTGCCCCCGCTGATAAATACAGGCGGATAATTCTGATTAATATGCTGACGCGGAGAAATACTGGCTAAAAATTCTGAATCATAGCTCCGCTCCCCGGTGTAGGCCTGCACCAGATTTTTAATGCCCCATTCCAGCAATCGAATTTCATCTGGCGCTGTTTCTACAAAATGATTCAAATCATAAATACCGCAATGCAAAATCAAGCCTTGCAGCTGCTTTCTCTTGATTGCTGGCTGAAAATTCTGTGATTGAGCATAGTCAGGATTCGAAACAAAAGCCGCATAATGGCTTGCCATATTGGCGCCTGCTGAATCGCCGGCCAAATACAGCTTATTGGCATCAATATGATATTGAGCCGCATTGGCTTGAAGATAAGATAAGGCCTGATTAATTTGATGCAGCTGAGCCGGATAAACCGCATCGGGCGCAAATTGATATTCAACAGCGACAACATTGTAGCCCTTCGATGCTAAAAGCTTAAAATATCCCCGAGCGTGCTCTTTTGAACCTGAAATCCAGCCGCCGCCATGAATCCATACCACGGTTGGGCGCGCGCCAATTTCTGCAATATATTCAGGCTGATATAAATCCATATGCAGATTCGGATTGGCCATATACTGAATATTGTTGTACACCAGCACATCTTGCGGAGCATGTTTATCTATAAATTTTTTCTGAATCTTGGTCGATGCATTAAAAACACCAGCAATCACTTTGACACTGCTTTGGGTGCTTTGACAGGCTGTCAGATTCAGCATGACACTGCTGCACAGCAGCATCATTACAATTTTTAAATACATCTGCTCATCCTCAAAAATACGGCTATTTTCAATATGCAATTAGCCTGAATCGGTAAATAATTACAAGTCTTTGTTTTCGCGGACAACTTCATAAAACTGACGAATATACTCAGTTTTATTTGACAACCCCTTGGCATTTTAATCACTAAATTATTTCTAATTTTATGAATTTACAATCTTTTTTTCCAATATTAAATTGAACCCAGCCACACAATATGCTATCAATTAAGCATAGGGTCATAACAATATCTTTGGAGTTTCTCCCATGTCATATAATCAAATTTTAGTGCCGGTTGACGGTTCACAAATTTCTTTCTCAGCCGTTAAAAAAGCAGCCCAAATTGCCAAAGCATTTAACAGCAAACTGACTTTAATCAGCCTCGTGGCAGAAGACCCATTCACAGATGCTGATTTCTATTATTCATCTGCAATTATGAAAGAATATTTTGTTCAAGCGCATGAAAATGCAACTAAATCTCTTGCAGATGCTCTAGAAATAGCAAAAGCGGAAGGTGTAGATGCTGAAACTCAAGTCGTTAAAGGCCAAGTGTCTGCTGAAGGCATCGCGGAAACTGCAACTGAACTGAAAGCAGACCTGATTGTGATGGGTTCACATGGCCGCAAAGGCTTCCAAAAAATGCTGCTGGGCAGTTTTGCTCAAGATGTATTGCGCAATACTGAATTGCCTGTACTTATTGTTAAATCTTAATATCTCAGCCCGCCTCACTGGCGGGCTTTTGCTATATAGAAAATAATTACTGCAGAACATTTAAAATTATATTGAAAATTTTACAACCTGATTATGAGGAGCAGCGCATGACAACATATCAGCACATTCTTGTCCCTGTAGACGAATCTCCAATTTCCTACGCTGCTGTAGAACAAGCTTTAGCATTAGCGAAGTCATTAAACAGCCATGTCACCATTATGAGTGTCATTGCGGTCGACCCTTTTGTCGGTGTTGATTTCTATAAAGTCGCTCCCGCAATTACCGACTATTTCATGCAGGCCGAAAAAAATGCCAAAGAACGCTTGGAAGAAATCAAGCAGTCTTTTATCCGTGACGGTATTGAAGTCGATGTAAAGCTCAGTCACGGCGTTTCACCTTCTGACGGCATTATTCAAATTGCAGATGAAGTCAGTGCAGACCTGATCATTATGGGTTCACACGGCCGTACCGGCATCCAAAAAATGATGCTGGGAAGCGTTGCGCAAAATGTGCTGACTCAATCTCCTATTCCTGTATTAATTGTCAAAATTTAAATACAGCGCTGACTAAAAACCCCTCATTTGAGGGTTTTTTAGTTTTAAACAGATTAGTCACTATTGCGGATGACAACAGTATTGGCCATTTTGTCATGCCAGCCCTGCTTGCGCTTATCAAAAGCCACCCAAAAAATGCCAATCATAAACACCATCATGGCTGGGAAATATCCAATATAGCGGATAATTGATTGTTTAAGATCGATATTCTGCCCCGTCTCAGCATCAACAATTTTCATACCCAGCAAAATTTTCCCCGGGGATGCCGACCACAGCAGCCAAACAATGACGGTATATGCAAAAGGTAAAATATAATTCGCCAAAATATCAAACCAAAAAACTTGCGGCTGTTCAGATAGCCCTGTTGCAAAAATCCGCTCCCAATCCCCACGGTAAAAAAGCCACAGAATAGGATAAGTTGCAGTGAGCAAGATAATCATATCAATCAGTGATGCGCCAACCCTTTCCCAAAAGCCTGCATATTCAAACTCTGAACTCTGCATTTTATTGATCCAGTTTTAATTATTTTTATAATCTACCCGAAATACGTCAATTACTCGAGTTTTGGCAATGATCTCAACAAAAAAACCCTCAATTGAGGGATTTGATGGAATCTAAATCAGGTCTTGCTGATGCTTTGATGCAGACTCTGCAAATACACCTCAGCCTCTATGCCATTATTGAAATGCTTTTCAAACAGGCCTGTATGCTGCACACTGTTTGGCGTATATTCTACCGCAACAACAAATAATCCATCTTGTGCATTTTTAGAAATACGCACCGCAATAATATGTTGAGAGTTTAAATAAAAACCATCTTCAACTTTAACTAACATGACTGCCTCAGCTTAATAACAGCGCATGCCGGCACCTTCAATGCGCCAAGCAATATGTCTATTAATAATCCAAATAATAAAAAACCTAATTCATATTTTACGCTTTATTTGTGAAATTAATAACACTTTTCACATATTTTTTATGTGTTTCATTCGCTAAAGCAATAACTTGATTGCATAAAAAAACCCTTCACCAAGATACTTAGCAAAGGGCTTTTTTAATAGAAAAGTTAAACGTTCAGCATGCTGTTTAGCGTTTCAGCAACATTCTTAGATTTAACTTGCGGCTTAAATGCTTCAAGCTCTGCTTTTACCGCTGAGCGCTGCGGCTCGGCTAAGGTATACCAGCGTGACAATGCTTGCAGCAAGCGAGAACCGACAATTGGATTCTTCTCATCTAAATACTTCGCTAAACCAATGAAATGCTTCACGCCAAAGCCCCATGTATTCACCGGATTGGCATTTAAACCGCCGCTGACTGAACGGATGCGGTTCGGCACGCCTAAGTCATAGTCTGCATGTGCAGTGAGATAAGCCAAAGTTTCAGCTGTCGCTTTTGGATGCGCAGCCTGCACCATGAACCATTGATCCAAAGACAGCGCTTCGTCTTTAAAGCGGTCATAAAAATCTGCTAGGGCATCTTTTGCTTGAGGCGCATCATTCCATACCAATACGCGCAATGCGCCTAAACGCTCTGACATATTGCCTGTAGATTGATACTGCTGATGCGCCAGATCAAATGCCTCTGTATCGCCTTGACGCGCCATCATGCTCAGCATGATATTTTTCAGCGCGCGCACGCCCATCGCCTGAGAAAATTCTTTTTGGCTGTCCGGGTCTAGTTCTAAATAAGTTTCCTTGCAGAAGGAACCAAATTCACGCGCTAATGTATCCAGCAAAGCATTGCGCTTCTCTTGAATAGCAGCAGGACGATAGCCGTCATCAATACGGCTGCCTAAATAGCCTTCTGACGGCACATCAAAGATGCGCGATGCCAATAAGGGATCTTTTTGAATTAATTCAGGCACGGTATTATTGATGGCCTGAATATAAATTTCAGCGGCATGGTCATTCAGCAGAATACGATCCAGCAATGTCTGCGCGGCCTGCCATTGGTTAAAGCCATTGGTTTCATACTGCATGAGGAACGCAAGTTCATCATCCGAATAGTTGAAATCAAGATTCACTGGCGCAGAAAAGTTGCGCAATAATGAAACAACAGGTTTTACCGTAATGCCCGTAAATTCGATGATTGCTTGATCTTGATCAAATAAATACACACCGTCTTTAACGCCATTTTCAAACAGCGCTTCGGAATGCAGCGTCAGCTGTTCACCAGATGCAGCGTCAAACAGCGCCAAAGCCACAGGAATTGGCACAGCTTTCAAATTTGGATACTTCGGATGCGCTTTCAGGCTTTGCTTAAAGCTCAAACGATAGGTCTGCGCAGAGGCGTCATATTCCCCTTTGGCTTCTAATTTTGGTGTGCCCGGCTGGTTGTACCATGTTAAGAAACTTGAAAGGTCAACCCCAGAACCTGCAGTTAAAGCCGCAATCCAATCTTCTACGGTCACAGCTTGGCCGTCATGACGGCGGAAATATTCATCTGTGCCTTGGCGGAATTTTTCCTTGCCCAGCAAAGTCGACATCATGCGGTTGATTTCCGCACCTTTTTCATAGACTGTTGCGGTATAGAAATTATTGATTTCTACAAAGTGGTCAGGGCGCGGCGGATGAGAAAGCGGGCCTGAATCTTCAGGAAATTGGTGCGCTTTAAGCACAGCGACATCATCAATGCGCTGTACAGCAGCGGACTGCAAGTCTTCCGAGAAGGACTGGTCACGGAATACCGTTAAGCCCTCTTTTAAGCACAGCTGGAACCAGTCGCGGCACGTAATGCGGTTGCCTGTCCAATTATGGAAATATTCATGCGCAATGACGGACTGTACACGCATAATTGCGGCGTCCGTGGTGTACTCTTCATCAGCCAATACACATGAGGTATTGAAGATATTCAAGCCTTTGTTTTCCATTGCGCCCATATTGAATGCGCTGGTGGCCACAATCATATAATTATCTAAATCATAAGCGCGGCCATAGTGCTCTTCATCCCATTGCATAGAATGCTTTAACGCTTCCATGGCGATGCGGCATTTCGGAATATCTTTTTCTTCGGCATAAATTTCTAAGGCAACATTGCGGCCTTCAGAAGTCACATAATGATCCTTCATCACCGCCAAATCGCCGATCACGCACGCAAAAAGATAGCTCGGCTTTTTAGTCGGATCTTGCCAAACCGTATAGTGGCGGCCTGCGCCCGCTTCACCGGCTTCCATCAAGTTGCCGTTTGCCAGCAGCACAGGAAATTTTTTATCAGCTTCTACACGGGTGGTAAATACAGACAGCACATCCGGGCGGTCCGGATAGAATGTAATTTTACGGAAACCTTCCGGTTCATTTTGAGTAACAAATAAATCACCGCTGGCTTGGTATAGGCCTTCCAGCTGAGTATTCGATTCAGGATGGATCACCACCTGTGTCTCAATCACAGCTTGGTCTGGCGCATTGGCAATCACCAGCTGTTCAGCATCTAATTGGTATTCTTCGCGGGTGAGCGCTTTGCCATTCACTGCAATGAATTTTAATTCCAAATCACGGCCCAGCAGTACCAAATCACCTGCAGTCTGACGCTGCATGACTAATTTTGCATTCACATACGTTTTATCATCAAAGACTTGAATATCTAAATCAATAGAATCCACCAAAAAAGACGGTTTTTGATAATCTTTTAAATAAACAGTTTGGTCTGCTTCAACCACGGGGTTTGCGGCAATATTCATATAATGTCCTGATCCTTTGCTCAAGCCGAGACAGCTTTTTCTTATCAAACGTTGTGAATGATTCGATCATACGTCAAGTTATGCAAGCTGTCTGTGCATTTACTCTGTTTTTATATATGGGACTATCCGCAGTGATTTTCAATTCATCATCTGCGTTAATTGCTTAATCTGGCTTATTATTTATACAAAATTGCCGTATTCATATCCGGCGGCTTCAAACCATGCCAATCTGCCTGCACATGAACCCGCAATTACTGCCCTATTTTTACGCACTATCTCTTTTTTTCATCAGCAAATGCCGCTTTAACGGTCAATTTCACACTTTTGCGTCTAAATTATCGGGTAAGAATGGCCGGATCAACTTCGTTAAAACCAAATCAGAACGGTGCAGATATTTTCCCAAGATTGCAAAACACATATTTAAAGTACATAAACCCAAATACCAATGATGCAAAGCATTCATTCCGCTTAGAGGTACATACGCCTGCTTTTAAAAAATCCTACATTATTTTCCGAACCTGTACATTTTGTGCACGATTATTGCTTGTATATAAATGCACGAAGTTCACTATAAAATTAATCAGCAATAAGAAGAGGTGCAAAATGTATTTAAAAGACCATATCGTCCGCATAGAAAACGTCAAGACTCTGCAAGCGCTTGATGCGGCAAATATCGATCATAAAGTCATTGCAATGTTTATGACCTGTGAAGGCATCCCGCTGCAAACTTATGAAGTCAGTTCAATTATCAACACCTATGATGCATTAGGTGTCAAAAAAGTGCCTTCAAAAAAGGCGCAGGCTTTAATTGACGCCAAGCAAATTGGAGAGGAGGACGAATCTTTGCCGTGCCCAGCGGCATATTAAGTATTTCATTAATTTTAATTCATCCGCTTTACAGAAGTTGCCCTTATCGCAAAAGCCCCAGAGCTGATTGATTCAGCTCTTTTTTATTGCACAATCTGCCTATTCAGCTGCGCTGGATTTAGGCTGCGAATCAGCCCGCGTCATTGCATTTGCTGTGTATAATAAGCGCATCAGTTTATAAAGATGCAATGCATATGCTTCAAATTATCCAGCGGAATTTAGATGAAAGTACAAAATGCCCTTTGTGCCGCGCATCTATGTATTGGGTAGAAGCAGAGCAGTTTGAACAAGAACTGAACTATCACGAATGCAGCTATTGCGAACATAAGATCTATCTGGACAAAACTCAAAACTGCCATTGCACAGCCTGCCAAGCCAGCCGGAAAAAATTAATCAAAGAAGCGCTGCATCAGGAAAATCATAAACAGAAACTTAAGGGCAAAGATAAAGACTTTATCGAATTTGAACTGAGCCAGCTCAGTTTCATGCAAAAACTTTTTCTGCTGTCGATATTGGATGATCAGGTTTTTGAAAACTCTCAGCATGATGAGTTCATCGACTGGGAAAAAATAAAATACGCCCCGATTTCTCCCAACTATCTGTTCCAGAAAAGTTTGATGAAACGCATGATTGATCAGCATGTGCTGACTTTAAAAGATTATGCCGCTGAATCGGGCCAATACTACATCAATGTGCGTTTAGACGGCTATTCAGAGCCCAGCTTATTCAGCATTACCCATCGTCTGCGTTTATGGTTCTATGAAAACCTATCTCAGGGCATTCCATTCAAGAATTCGGATGAAGTTAAAGACGCCATCTATGAACTGCTGTATGAAAAAATTGTGCAGTTTATTCAGTTTTACTGCAGGCTTTGGCAAATACAGATCTCGGGAAATAACAGCTTAAGAGCCTTATGCTACCGCTTGCTCGACAGTTTAGCCGTTGGACAAGTATTTTATTTAATGCAGACTGCGCTGGATTATCTGCATCAGAAGAAATTGCTGCAGCCGCGAAACGAAAAATTCATTAATACCAATTTATTGAGAAAGACCGTAGAACAATACCGGGAACGCGGCTTAGAAGAAAAATGGGTCACGTCAACACTGCCCCACCCGCAGCAGCTGCACATTTCAAAAATGATTGAAATTTTGTTTTTCCGCTTTTTGAACTGCGATGAATCTGTATTTGTGCAGCCCATTTGGAAAATTTGGGAAAAAGTAGAACCGCGCTTAAAATTCTATGCTTTAAAGCGCTGCATGCACTGCGGATCAAATGAGCTGGACGTCGATTATGATGCAGATAATTATGTTTCGCTGTTTTGCCGCAGCTGCAAGCAGCAAGACCATTATTTTACCCGCTAAATACTGATCATACAGAACGCGCATCTGATGCGCGCTCTAGCTGTCAACGCAGCAACACATTATTATTCATTAAACAGCCAACCGCTTCACCCGTTTAGGGAGAACCCGAAATGAATCAATCCGAACAGCTCAGCAATACTGCGAATGATCAGCTGCACGACTTAACATCACCCTTGCTGCAGCAAGTCATTGATGCGTGGATCGAACTGAAAACGCAGCAGCCGCTGGTGCATATTATGACCAACACGGTTGCCAGCAACTATGTGGCCAATATTCTTTTAGCCGCTGGCGCATCTCCGGCAATGATTGACAATCCATTTGAAGCGGAGAGTTTCGCCAGCATTGCGAGCGCAATTAACCTGAATCTGGGCACACCGACATCAGAACAGATGCAGGCGATGCAGATTGCGGCTCAAACCGCACAGAACCTTGGAAAAATATGGGTGCTGGACCCTGTGGGCTATGGCGCTGTATTAAAATGGCGCTCTGACATGGCAGATCTTTTGCTGCAGTATCAGCCGACCGTCATTCGCGGCAATGCGTCTGAAATCAGTGCACTGGCTGGTAACCAAATTCAAGCCAAAGGCGTCGACAGCACCGTCAGCAGTGAATCCATTTATCTGCAGGCGCAGCCATTGTTTGAACATACGGAATGCATTGCTATCTCTGGCGAATCAGACTTTATTCTGTCCAAAGAGCTGAATGCTGTAATTCAAATTAATGGCGGATCATATCTGCAGCCTAAAATTACCGCCTCCGGCTGCGCTTTAGGCGCCTTAACGGCGGCCTATTGTTCTGTCAGCAGCACCATCACAGCAGGTACAATGGCCGCACACATCCATTTTGCCATAGCCGGAAAAAAAGCATATGCACGCGCCAATACTGCTGGCAGCTTTAATGTGGCATTTTTAGATGAAATTTATTCCCTTAATGAAGAGGATTTTCGGCAATACAGTGATTTCTGCATTTTGCCTTTATAAAGACCAGCCTGCTTCTGCAGTCATTTTATTTAACGGTACGGCCCATTGCCAAATTAAAAATAGTTTCAAAGATGGTGCTGAAATCCAAGCAGCAAATACACATGAGGCCCATCCCATCAAAATAATCCGGCACATGCTGTAAAAAGTACTGATTATGCGAATCTGACCTGTTGCGCAGCCGAACCAGCTGTTCAGCTGTCACTTTAGGAATATTGCAGCGATGCACAAAAATATTTTCGCCGCGCACCTGCACGTCAGTACAATAACTTTGCATTATTTGAAGCACTTCAGCATGCGCCTTTGGCATTGCTCTGCCAGCGCGCGGAAAGAAATTCGCAGAGCGTGAAGCGAACAGCCGATAAATTTTAGGCTGCATCAAAGTGGTGACAAACCATAGCGGTGTCGCCGGATAACGGATTCGATGATTCAATGCGACGCGTATGGCGGAATTTAGACTGCGGTTTCGGCCCCGGTATTCCGTCAAAAAACCGGCTCTGGAGGTAATGATAAAAATATCTCTCTTCGCCGCTTTCAGCTTTAAAATAGGAATGATGTTTTGTCCAACCAGTTTCCCCCGATGAAAATACTGCACAATCGGGATAGATACCGCAGCCAAATCATATAAGTAATCGTAAAGCTGCTCAATTGTACCGCTAGGAAAAATCCGCTGATCGAACTCCCAAATTTTCTGAAATTGCTGGTGCTTTTCCTCTTGTGACAGCTTGGCAAAATCAATCACAGTTTCTTTGATTTTCATTTTAGGGACATTCCAGATTATTATTTTTTCGGTATTTGTATTTATTCGCCAGATTCATTTTAATTCATATGCTGGCTTTCCAGTCATTTTGTTAACAGCCGTAATAAAACAGCCTTCGGTATAAAGCAGAAGCCTGTAAAAACGACTGTATTTTGAATTAAATTGATATTAATTCGAATGTTATACCTGTCTTTATACTGAAAAGCAAACAGCGGTTTTTCATTGTTTTTACTTTGCAATCGACCCAATTCATACAAAAATACCAGCCCATTCATCAATAGGCTGGTATTTATAAAACGATGCAAACGAAGATGTTCTAGATCTGCATCAAATTAAACAGAGTGAGCTGTATAGATCTAAGCTTGGATATGCACTGTTTTAATCCTATTGCCATCCATTTCAGTCACTATGAATTGAATGCCTTGATAATTCAGTTCAGAGCCAACTTCAACATTGCCCTGCATTTTATCCAAAATCAGTCCAGATACACTGATATAGCCGGCATCATCTTCGACCAAATCCAGCATGCCCAGCTCCAATTCAAGCTGATAGATATCTAGCATGCCGGAAGCCTTCCATTCTTTCTCACCGATTTTCACTAAATCCAGCTGTTCATCCGCATCAGGGAATTCACCAGCAATCGCTTCAAAAACATCCAAGGGTGAAATCAGGCCCTGAACATTGCCGAACTCATCAGATACCATGACCAATGAACCTTTAGAAGTCCGCAAAGTATTGATTGCGTCAATCACTTTCATCTTCTCAAAGATATAAATTGGCCGATGTTTCTTAATCAGATTTTTCAGCTCAGCTTCATCATCCAACACATCTAAAAGTTCCTTAGCGCGGACAATACTGATGACTTTGTCCATACTGCCGCGGCAAACCGGAAATAAGCTGTGCGGTACTGACAGCACCTGTTCACGGATTTTTTCTGGAGAATCATTTAAATCGACCCAAGAAATTTGACTTCTCGGCGTCATAATGGTCGCTACAGAACGCTCCGCCAAAGTCAGCACACCGCCGATCATATAGCGCTCTTCGTCGGCAAAAGCCTCTTGAGCCTGCTGTAAATTCGGGCCGTCTGATGATTCAACTTTTCCGCCCATCAGTTTTAAAATACTGTCTGCAGTCCGGTGGCGAAGCGGAATTTTAGATTGATGCTTGACTGCATTACGCTGTGTAAACTGATTGAATGCTTCAATCACAATGGCAACACCAATACCGGAATAGATATATCCCTTCGGAATATGGAAGCCAAAGCCTTCAGCAATTAAACTGATACCAATTAAAAGCAGGAAGCTTAAACACAAAATGACGACAGTCGGGTGACGGTTGACAAAGTTTGTCAAAGGTTTAGAAGCCAGAAGCATCACCGCCATAGCGACGACCATCGCAGCCATCATCACATAAATATTATCCACCATACCAATGGCGGTAATTACAGAATCCAGGGAAAATACGGCATCCAGCACGACAATTTGCGCAACAACCGCTGTAAAGCCGGCATATACAACTTTTGTCGTGACTTTTAGCTCAGGCTTACCTTCCATTTTTTCATGCAGTTCAGTCACGGCTTTATACACTAAGAATAAGCCGCCGAATAGAAGAATGAGGTCTCGGCCTGAGAATGTCCAATCAAAGAGCGTGACGAGCGGTTTCGTCAATGTGACTAACCAAGAAATGGCAAACAATAAGCCCAAACGCATAAAGAGTGCGAGAGAAAGACCAACAACACGCGCCTTATCACGCTGTTCTGGCGGGAGTTTTTCAGCCAAAATGGCAATGAATACCAGGTTATCAATACCCAGTACAATTTCTAAGATAATTAGAGTAATTAAACCGACCCATAAACCCGGGTCCATTAAAAATTCCATTAGTTTGCATCTCCAAAACAGTGTACAGAACATTGAATTTGAAGAACATCAGATAGGCCTACGCACGGCGAGGGATCCATAAAAAAGAACCTTTTCAGCTAAAGTTAATTTATTATGCATAAACTGAGAACTTTGTAATAACTTTTTTGTGTTTTTTTAATTAATAAAGATAACATTTTAAGATGCTTGGCCAGTTCATTTTTATTTCGCCTTAAAGTAGTGCAGAACTGAGTACAGAACAAAAATTCTTACAAATAAAGATTCAGCAGTCATCACCGATTTTTAAAACAAAGCAGACTAAACAAAATAAATAAGCGCTTGTTTTATCATTATTATTAATTTTAACAACCTATTTAAGACATCCTTTCACGTGGCTATAGCCTAATTTCCTGAAATTTTTTGTAATAATATCAAGTGCTCTCATTTCAAATTTTCATTAAAATGCACATTAAGCCAAAAAAATATGTTTTCATCTAAAAAACATGAAAAACCATAATTTTTCAGCTAGAACTTGAATGCTTTTTTTTGATCTTAATCATATAATGCATGAATCGATCAAAAACAAATGAACAGGGAATAACGTTTAAATAATTCTTATTACCGCAGGTTTTAAAGATGGCTTTTAAATTGCTTATTTTCATTTGTGCAGCATCGGGTTAATTAAAGCCGTGGTCATGCACCATAATCAAAAGTTAGAAATGCATCCCCTGTCATTTTACAAAATGGCCCGCCCACAGCACCAATAGCTTCAAAAGTTAATAGCCGATTGAAGCACTGCTTTATACATAAAGCACGAGAACAGCTCTCTAGAAGTAAGGCAATTCCACCATGCCATTTCTTTGCTGTTAAAATTAATTGGAAAAATCATGCAAGCCTATCTGAAAATATATCGGCTTTCTTGATTATATTTAAAAAACCTATTGAAAATACACTATTATTTTTCATAAAATGCTGAATCGTTAAAATAAAATTACAAAAATTGGGGACTATTAATGACGAAAAAATATTCAAAATTCTTGCCATGCGGCGATGATTTCAGCCTTGAAAACTTTCCCTATTATTGGGTCACTCAAGTCCATGCTCAGTATGTTCTGAATGTCGACCATGCATTAAAAAAGTATGGTGTAGATAATTCACGCCGCCGTATTTTGCTTGCCTTGAAATCTAAACCGAATGCAAGCGTTTCAGACCTGTCTGAAATGGTGGTTTCTAAAATGTCGACCACAACCAAAATTGTTTACCGGCTCAAAGATGAAGGTTTCGTCAACACCTATTCTTGCGAAGATGATGCACGCATCACCCGAGTCATACTGACTGAAAAAGGCAATCAAATGACGCAAAAAATCAATGATTTGACCAATGTTGTTCTGGAGCAGTCATTTGAAGGGCTGACACCGCTTCAAATTGAAAAAATGATGGAAAGTTTAAAACATATTTTTAAAAACCTTTCACGTTAATATACAGTCGATATATCAATCGAAAAAATTCAGTTGGGGGCTGTTTTTTTCGATTTTTATTTTAGGCACATGCGAACATTCAAATTCTTCAACAGGAAAGCCGTGTACAAAACTTAAGATATTCGGTGATTTCCAGCTTAACCACTCTTCCAGCCTTTCTTGCGGAATAACAATAACTGAGCGCTTTACACTGCCCGGCTCATGAAAGTCTTTCATCATAGGATGGTCTATTGCGTCCATTGTAATCATCGTCGCTGAACGGATCACCTGCCCGCCTTTTTGGCAAATATCATACAGCGCTGCAATATAAAATGCCTTGCCGTCTTTACGCCGCACGCCCCAGCGCTGCGCTTTATTTTCAATGTATTTAGATTCATAGAACTCTGAAACAGGAACAACGCCAAACTTGCATTTACTGACAGCATTAAAAAAACTTGGTTTCTGCAACAGGGTTTCGTTGCGCGCATTATAAGTTTTTAACGCAATTGACGTATCATCCGACCATTTCGGAATCATGCCAAAATGGACATTGCGCCATTCCAGCCCTTGCGCAGATTGAAACAGCAAAGGCATTTCATAATTCGGATAGACTTCATCCGGATATTCAAATGAAATGTCCGGCAAACTCAGCTGATGCAGCTGCTGTAAGGTCAGCGGCCTAAAATTAGCGCACATATTTTAAAATCTTTCAGGCTTTTCATGCTGCCCATCCTCATAAGTATGTATTTTCTGCTGAGCAAGCAGAACGTGATATCCAATTCTGCTTGCTGATGGCCTATTGTACTTATTCAGGCATAACGGGCATAGTCATCCAATGCGTGCGAGTAAACTCTTCATATATCCAGCGACCGTTAAAACGGCCTAGACCTGAATTCCGTTCACCGCCAAAAGGCGCATTGGCATGATCTGCCACACTGATGCCATTGATATGCGTCATGCCAATATCCAGCTGCACTGCAAACTCACTGCCGCGCGCAAGATTTGACGTACACACTGCACTGGACAGGCCAAAGAGTGTTGAATTTGCCAGAGTCAAAGCATGCGCTTCATTTTCTGCCTGCAGGATCGGCAGAATGGGGCCAAAGCTTTCTTGCTGCGCCAAATCTGAATCAGGATCGACTTGAATAAAAATATGCGGTGCAACTAAATTCCCCTGAATTCCTCCCTCATAAATTAAAACAGCACCCTGCTCCTGCGCTTTCTGAATAATCTGCTGATGTTTTTGGACTTGACCTGCATTGATAATTGGACCAATTAAAGTCTCCGGCAAATTTGGATCACCCACAGATATTTGCTTTACGCGCTCAAGCAGTTTTTGCACATAAGCATCATGCAATGCGGCATCAACAATTACCCGGTTCGTACTCATACAGATTTGCCCTTGGTGCAGAAACCGTCCAGTCACGGTCAGCTCAACGGCCAAATCCACATCGGCATCATCCAAGACAACTAACGGCGCATTGCCGCCCAATTCTAACGCAACACGTTTTAAATATTCACCGCCCACCGCTTTTGCGCCGACCCGTTGCCCCACTTCGGTTGAACCCGTAAATGAAATCATTTTAGGTACAGGGTGATCTACAAAATAATCCCCAATTTCACTGCCTGAACCTGCAACAACATTCAGCAAGCCCGAAGCCAAACCCGCCTCTTCAAAAAGTTTTGCCAGCAAAGTTCCGCCTGTCACTGGTGTATCACTTGCTGGTTTAAGCACCACACTATTTCCGCATGCAATGGCAGTGACCACTGACCGCATAGACAAATGAAACGGAAAATTCCACGGGCTAATCACGGCAATCACACCCAGCGGCTTACGCAGTATCCAGCTTTTACGCGCAGGATCTTTACTGTCTAGCGCTGTGACGCCTGTTTTTTCTGTGAAACTCAGTGACTCCTGAATAATGCCCAATGCCGCATCCACTTCAATATTAGCCTTTAACCTTGTACTGCCCGATTCTTGAATCAGCCAATCAATAATTTCTTCACGGCGCGTCTGAACAATCTGGAGCAGGTTTTGAATGACCGATTTACGAATAGCAGCGGATTGCGCAGCGCCATCTTTAAATGCGTGTTCTGCAGCGCTATAAGCACTGTCAACATCGACACTGCTGGCGGCCTGCATTTCAAAGATCAGCGCCTGATTAAATGGGTTAATATTTTTTAAATACTTTGTTGATGTCCCTGAACGCCACTGCCCGCCAATATATTGCAAATCGAGCGCTGTATAAGCTGCCATAGATCCCATCCTATTTTTTGTCATTTCTACCAATGTAATTGCTTCATGATCTAAATGCTATGGGAAAAACCAGAATGAAACCTTATGCAATAAATAGCGAACAGTTCCCTGCTTCATTTTGGATGATTAATTTGCTTCACTGCTTTATAGATGCGCCAATAAATATATGTACTGAGAATAACTTCAAAAATAAGATCTTTAATAATGTTGAATTGCTTAAACGCAGCTTCATCTAAATTTGAAGAAAAGAAAGGCAATATCACATTTAAAACAACACCAATAACAATAAACAGTGCAAATGATTGAAGTGTAATAGGTAAATACAGGGCAATAATGCGCTTTAAAAAATCACGGCCTTTTTCACCGCCATTCACTTTAAAAATTGCATTCATCCAGCTCATCAGCAAACCAACTTGAAGAATAAAAGATGCCCAAGCTTCGGAAGCTGAAGATTCTGGGGTGAGTGTAAGCGCTAAATAACTAAAAAATATAATAATGGTGCTGGCGATATAATAATTTTTAAAATCCACTTCTGAGACTTTATTCAACCTTAAATCTTCTACCAATTTATTGACATTCCAGAAGTACATTGTTGTTCCTTATTATGGTGCTGCAGAGCTTGTTACTGTTTTAATTGATCCATAAAAAAAAGCCTCCGAAGAGGCTTTTTTTAGTTTACAGCATTAGTCACCTATATAACCTTTTAATTTCAAGCGGTAAGCATGCAGCAATGGCTCGGTGTAGCCTGATGGCTGTTCAGCGCCTTTAAATACAAGGTCATAAGCAGCTTTATAAGCATAGCCATCAAAACCAGGCGCCATTGGCGTGTACGCAGCATCACTCGCGTTTTGCTCATCCACGATTTTCGCCATGCGCTGCATCACTTCTTCTACTTGCTCAGCAGTCACAATACCGTGACGCAGCCAGTTTGCAACGTGCTGTGAAGAAATACGCAGTGTCGCGCGGTCTTCCATTAAACCAACATTGTTAATGTCTGGCACTTTTGAACAGCCCACACCTAGGTCAACCCAGCGAACCACGTAGCCCAAAATACCTTGCAGGTTATTTTCAAGCTCTTTGGTTTTTTCTTCAGCAGTCCAGTTTGTATCTGTCGCTAAAGGCGGTGTTAATAGGTCATCTAGAGACAAAGCTTCAGTCTTCAGAAGCTCTTGCTGACGAGCCGATACATTGCACTGATGGTAGTGAATCGCGTGAATGACCGCACCAGATGGAGATGGAACCCATGCACAGCTTGCGCCAGCTTCCGGATGCTCAATCTTGGTTTTATACATGTCAGCAAGCATATCCGGTTTAGGCCACATGCCTTTACCGATTTGCGCTTTACCGCGCAGACCCGCTTGCAAGCCAATCATCACATTGCGGTTTTCATACGCCGGGAACCAGATTTGAGACTTCACTTCGCCTTTGCGAACGAATGGGCCTGCTTCCATGAAGGTATGAATTTCATCACCTGTACGGTCCATGAAACCGGTGTTAATGAAGATCGTACGGTCTTTCGCTTGAGCAATACAATTCTTCAAGTTTACAGATGTACGGCGCTCTTCATCCATGATACCGATTTTCAAAGTTTTCGCAGGTAAGCCAAGCGCTTGTTCTGAACGTTCAAACAATTCAACTGCAAATGCAACTTCTTCTGGGCCATGCATTTTTGGTTTTACGATGTACATAGAACCTTTACGAGAGTTCTTGTTTTCGTTTTCGCCTTTGATGTCAGCAAATGTCAGCAATGGAGTTACCAATGCATCCATAATGCCTTCGTAAATCTCTTGACCATCCACAAGAATTGCAGGGTTAGTCATCAAATGACCCACGTTGCGAAGAAGCATCAATGAACGGCCATGAAGCTTGGTTTCACCGCCAATCAAGTTTTTGTGCGTACGGTCTTTATTCAAGGTACGAGTAACAGTTTTACCGTTTTTCTCGATAGACTCTGAAAGCGTACCTTTCATTAAACCTAACCAGTTGCGGTAGCCTTCAACTTTCTCTTCTGCATCAACAGCAGCAATCGAATCTTCCAAATCTTGAATGGTTGTTACAGCCGCTTCAAGCACAAGGTCTTTTACGCCAGCCACATCAGTTTTACCAATTGGACTGTTCGCGTCGACTTCAATCACAACGTGCAAGCCGTTGTTCAGCAGTACGATTTCTGTCGGCGCAGCTTCATCACCATTGAAACCGACAAATTGCGCTTCTTTAGCCAAAGTCGATGTTGAGCCGTCTTTTAGGGTGACTGCTAACTTTTTACCATCTACCGCGTACTTCACAGCATCAGCATGAGAACCATTGGCCAATGGGAAAGTTTCGTTTAAGAAATTTTTAGCAAATGCAATTACTTTGTCGCCGCGGACAGGGTTATAGCCCTTGCCTTTTTCTGCGCCGCCTTCTTCTGAGATCACGTCAAAGCCGTAAAGCGCATCATATAAAGAACCCCAGCGGGCATTCGCTGCGTTCAGGCAGTAACGTGCATTACGCACTGGCACTACCAATTGCGAACCAGCCAATAATGCGATTTCTTCGTCTACATTTTCTGTGCTGATTTGGAAATCTTCTACTTCTGGTAATAAGTAGCCAATCTCTGTTAGGAAAGCTTTGTAAGCTTCGAGTTCAAATTTGTTGTTGCGGTGCCATTCATCAATTTTAGCTTGAATGTCGTCACGCTTAGCCAATAGTGCTTTGTTCTTTGGGCTAAGATCGACAACGACTTGTTCAAAGTTTTTCCAGTAAGTTTCACTGTCCAAACCTGAACCTGGAAGTGCTTCATTTTCGATGAAATCGTAAAGTTCTTTAGCAATCGCTAACTTGCCTTTTTGAATACGTGCAGTCATTGTCTTTCCTGATATTGCTACTTTTTATAACAAGAGATTCCAGTATACCTATTTATACTTAGCTGAATAGCACTATCACATTACTAAATAACGATCATTTTTTATAAAATAAATACCCTCATTACTTCATAAAATTCAGATCAGAAATGCAATATCATCATCAGCTTGAATACTCTTTTACAGTGTATAAAGTTTTTGAAATGCCGAAATTAGACTTAAGTGCAGATTTTTGTTTTAAAACTGAACAAATTGTCTTTTTTTCAGTCACACGAAGACTTGATTAAGCCATGAAAAATACGAAATGTCGATAAAACACTCAGTCATATTTGCATAAAAAAAGCGCCATTTTATGGCGCCTCATATCATCTCAAGAGGTTTACTCCGCACCGGCGGGCGCATTGATTTGACGATGCGCGGCATTCAAATAGTCATCAGACTGCATTTCCAATAAACGTGAACGTGTGCGTTCAATCTCAAAGGCTAATTTTTCACCTTGGTAAATATCAATAATTGAGTCTTCAGACGTTAAAAGCAGCTTTACGCCGCGGTCATAAAATTCATCCACTAAATAAATAAAGCGGCGTGTGCCCTCTGACAGATAATCCGTCATATGCGGCACATTGCTGACCAATACTGTATTATAAACATTCGCGATTTCAATAAAGTCCGCAGGGCTGCGCGGTTTCAGGCACAATTCAGAATATTCGCACCATAGGACATCTTCGGTGTGGCCAATCGTTTCCACTATTCGGTTATTAATGATGATCGGTTCTTGAGATATTGTTTGTGTCTGAGTCAAAGCGGTAAAACGCTGCGCCATCCAAAGTTTGTGTTCATGCGTCAAAGGCGATTTAAACAGCTGTGCCTGCTTTAAAACCCGCAAACGATAATCCACTCCGGCATCAACGTTCAGCACCGTACAGTGTTTTTTCACCATTTCAATGGTGGGAATAAAGCGGTCACGGTGAATGCCATTTTTGTATAAACCATCTGGCGCAATATTAGATGTCGCCACCAAAGTCACACCGCGGGCAAATAGTTTTTGGAACAGGTCACTCAGAATCATTGCATCTGTAACATTAGAAACAAAGAATTCGTCAAAGCAAATAACCACAGCTTCTTTATAAATTTGATCTGCAACCAGCTCCAATGGATTACGCTGACCCGAAAGCTTATTCAGCTCGCGGTGCACATGCTGCATAAAATGGTGAAAATGCATCCGAGTTTTACGGCGGAACGGCACAGATTCATAGAACTGATCCATCAGCCAAGTTTTGCCGCGGCCCACACCGCCCCACATATACACACCGCGCGGCGAAGTTTGACGGCGGAAACGGCGAAATGCTTTCTTTGATGCTTTGAAACGCTGAATCAGCTCTTGCCACACCCGATCCAGCTCATGTACGGCCTCAGCCTGGGCTTCATCTGGTAAAAACTGCCCAGATGCCAGCGCTTGCGCATAGCGCTCTGCAGGAGAAATTGGAGTAAAGGCTGTACTGTGGTGAGTTTGAAATTCAGACATATCATTTAATACTATTTGGGGCTATCGAAAATTATAGCGAAGATTGAACCGTAATATATAACACTTTGGCATTATTAAGCTTAGGCTATTTTGTATATTGACGCGGACTTTGACCAAACCAGCGCTTGAACGCATGGTTGAATGCCGCAGGCTCTGAATAGCCTAAAAGTTCTGCAATCATTTCAATTGAATACTCCTTGTACTCCATAAGCCGCAACGCTTTGTCTTTAATAATATCTTCTCGGATTTGCTTATAGCTGGTATCAAGCTGCTGAAGCTGATGGCGCAATGTCCGCTCCGGCACATTCAGCGCCTGCGCTGTCTCTGCCATGCTTGGCATGGCTCCTGTTTGCAGTTCCAAATAATCCTGCACCCGCTGAATCAATGACGGTGCATCTTCATCCGCCTTCAAGCGTTCCAGTTCAGATACGCACTTAGACTCATACAGCCTAAATGTTATAGGGTCGGCAGAAGGAATTTTGACATCCAGCACGCCTTCATCAAACCAAAAACACGCATATGGGGCATCAAACTTAACTTGCGCCCCATAATAATCATGATAGACCGCCAGCTGTTCCTGATCTTGCGGCTGCTTAAACGGCAAATCAATCCGCACCTGCGGAGACGCCAATCCCATCATTTTGTATAAATCTCGAATAAACTTATACGTGCCTGATATTTCGGACTGTGCCAGCAGCAGGCCCAATTCAGTATGAATATCTTGCGGCTGATAGCATAAAGCTATCTTATGGTCTGCAATTTCCAAACCCAAACGGCCAGTCAGATGCGTCAGATGCTGAAAGCGGATGCCTTGATCCAGCACCTTGCGTATAGTGGGACAAGTGACCAAAAGCATCAGCAATGGCCCGTAACCGGCCAGCGCATAATGCTGTCCAATGAACAGGCCTTTTTCAGATGGAACATCTTGCCCAATAACCTTCAGTACATCCCACTCCAAACTGGGGTGAATCACTGAAGTCGCATCCAGCGCATCAACACGCAATCCGATGCTTTCCAGTTTTGAATCGACATCTATCCCAGCTTTGCGCATACCCTGCACCAAATACATTAAGCTGAGAATAGATCGTTTCATTACAGTATAAATCCATAAAAGTTCTTTCTTTTGTACTATAAATATTCAGCTTTGAAAATTGCCGTTTTGATCAATTTAACTGTCAGCCCAATCATAGTGTCAGCCTGTATGTTTCATTTATGCTGTGCATCATAAGGAATAAAAAGAGCTTATCAAATGCAGAATTCGCAGCAACAAAACATCCAGATCGCCATTATTGGCGGCGGCTTTGGCGGCATTGCAATGGCCATACGCCTGCTGCAGAACAATATTCAAGATTTCGTGATTTTAGAAAAAGCCGATGATTTTGGCGGCACATGGCGTGAAAACCAATATCCCGGTGCAGCTTGCGATGTGCAGTCCCACATGTATTCCCTCTCCTTTGCCCCTAAAACCGACTGGTCTAAGCGCTATGCTGAAGCGCCAGAAATTTTCAGCTACATTCAAGGGCTGATTGAAGGCTTCGAACTGAAGCCCTATGCGCGCTTGAAATGCGAGGTGCATTCGGCAGAATATTCAGAACAGGATTGCCAATGGCGGCTGATCCTCAATAACGGCGAGGTTCTAATCGCGCAATATGTTATTTTTGCCTCGGGGCCGCTGCACGTTCCGCAAATTCCGCATATTCAAGGAATTGAAAACTTCAAAGGCAAAGTATTCCATTCATCGCAATGGGATCATCAATACGATCTGCAGGGCAAAAATGTTGCATCTATCGGCACTGGCGGCAGCGCCATTCAATATATTCCTGAAATTGCGCCTGAGGCTCAGCAGCTTTATGTCTTTCAGCGCACTGCGGCTTGGGTGATTCCACGGGATGAACGGCTATATAAAGGGCTGGAAAAAAAGCTCTTTGCCAAATTTGATTGGTTCAGAAAATTGCACCGCGCCCGGCTCTATTGGTCAAATGAATCCCGCGTTGTGCCGATTGTGAAACCTTTCACTATGAAATATGCACAAAAACTGGCTGAAGCATTCATCCGATATCAAGTAAAAGACAAAACAACTGCAAAAAAATTAACCCCTAATTACATCATGGGCTGCAAGCGGATCTTAGTTTCTAATAAATATTTCCCATCCTTTAACCGTAAAAACGTAGAATTAGTCACTGACAATATTCAAGAACTGACTGCTGACAGCATCATTACCAAAGACGGCCGTATCCGTAAAATTGATTGCCTAATCTATGGCACAGGTTTTATTACCGATCCGAGGATCTATTTAAAATCCTTCAACTGTACTGGGCTTAATGGCCTAGAGCTTAAAGATGCATGGAAAGACGGTGCAGAAAGCTACTATGGTGTCACCACAAAAGGCTTTCCGAATTTATTCCAGCTTTTAGGCCCCAATACAGTACTTGCCCATAACTCTGTGGTCTTTATGATTGAATCGCAAGTTGAATATATTCTGCAAATGATGCAGCTGGTAGGAAAAACGCACAGCAACGCCATTGTGGTCAAAGATCAGGTTCAAGATCAATTCAATCAGCATGTACAAAACATGCTGAATGGCACGGTATGGCAATCCGGCTGTGTCAGCTGGTATCAGCAGGATGGCGGTAAAAATTTCGCGCTGTGGCCCACTTACACTTGGAAATATTGGCTGAACACCAAAAAACTTAATCCCGCTGATTATCTTCTGCTCACAAAATCTAAGGGAACACGTGCAGCTTAAATATTAAATAGTCATAATAAGCAGGTGTCCCTCACCTGCTTGATTTTTTATGCAATCCCTTTGGTTGATTTTTCAGCTGTTATTTTGCCTATTTTTAGGCTTTGTTCTCGCCCGCCGCTTACCTGCTAAATTAGAACAATTAGGTTTTAAAATACTGCCCTATTTTACCTATATCCTGCTTATTGCCATTGCCATTGAATTTTCACAAACACTGCACAGCATCAGCAGCCCTGCTCAAATTTTAACAACGGCAGTCAGTATTGCGCTCGCCACATCATTAGGCGCTTTTATCTGCTGCTATGCGCTTTTTAAAGCCATAGGCTATCAGCCCATGCAAGGTAAAGTCTCCACAGACTTATTGCTCAGCTCCTTGCTTAACATCAGCTATGCTTTTTTTGCGCTTGCTTTCGGCTATGGAACAGCAGAACTTTTCAGCTATCTGGATATCAATGTACATGTCAGCACCTGGAATTTGCTGTTAGCTTTTATGTTTTTAATTGGGCTGGATCTAGCTTATTCACCTTTAGACCGCTCTTGGCTGAATTGGAAAATTTTATTGGTTCCGCTCGCCTGCATTGTGGGTTCAATTCTAGGCGCCCTTGCCGTTTCACTGACCATTAGCGATATCATGCTAAAAGATTTGCTGATGCTGTCTCAAGGCTATGGTTTTTATTCAATGACCGGCATTGTTGTGACAGAATTAAAAAATGCGCATTTAGGCAGCATTGCGTTGATTAACGATTTATTCAGAGAAATTTTTTCAATTCTATTCATGTATTTGATTGGCTGGCGCTATCCGCGCTCTGCTATTTCAGCAGCCGGCGCAACTGCGATGGATGTAACCTTGCCTATGGTTAAGCAGTCTTGCGGCAATGACTTTATTCCGCATGCCATGGTCAGCGGTTTTGTCTTGTCCATACTGGCGCCAATTGCTGTCAGTGTACTGGCCGCGCTTTAATTTCTATTTATTAGCCCCAAGTTCCTCTTTCACAAAGAGGAACTTTCACCTCCCTTTACAAAGAGAGGTCGGGGAAGAATTCTTACAGTGTTGCTAAAATATCTTTTAAAGTCAGGCAAGGATTTTCAGATTTGGTAATTGGGCGGCCAATAACCAAATGCGTTGAGCCATCCAGCATGGCCTGTCTAGGCGTAACAACACGCTTTTGATCATCTGCGGCAGAACCGGCTGGGCGAATTCCAGGCGTTACCAAGGAAAAATCCTGCCCTAAAGTTTCACGCAGCATCTTCGCTTCCTGCGCAGAGCAGACTACGCCATCCAAACCGCTTTCTTTGGTTAAATTTGCGAGACGCTTCACTTGCTCAAAAGGCTCAATGTCTAAGCCAATATCGCGCAAATCTTCACGGCCCATTGAAGTCAGTACTGTGACTGCAATGAGTTGCGTACTGTAATTTCCAGCCTTTAAACGTTCAACACAGGTTTCCATCATTTTACGGCCGCCGGATGCATGAACGTTGACCATCCACACCCCCATATCAGCCGCTGCGCACACAGCCTGTGCAGTCGTATTTGGAATATCATGAAATTTTAAATCTAAAAAGACTTCAAAACCTTCACCATGTAAAGCTTTAACAATAGATGAGCCTTCATGGGTAAATAATTCTTTCCCAACTTTCACGCGGCACAATTGAGGGTCTAATTGCTCAGCAATCGTCATTGCGTCATAATGACTTTTTGCATCTAAAGCAACAATAATACTCATGAGGAGACCCTTCAAACTGACAAAAAAGAAAACGCATTATAGAGCCTAACTTTACAGTCTTAAAGGCTTAATGAGCAAGAACCCCTAAATGGATTTTCAGCTGGCATAAAAAAACACTCTAAATAACCATTCAGAGTGTTTATAAAGATTCAATTGATATTTAAATGCTGACCGTATAATTAAGCCAATCACTTATTTATGATTTCAACCAAACTTATAAAGGATTCGATTTCTGTTCATCAGGATGAACATCTAACACCGTTTTTTCATGTCTTGTATGCGCAGCAGCTTCGGCAGCCGCCAATTGCGCCGCTTGAATCTGTTCTTTACGCAGGCGTTCAATATCTTTACGCAAGCGTTTAATTTCCCAATTGTTTTGGAATACTCGAAAGACCTGCACGCCAATCAGCAATCCCAGCACAACACCTAAAGCCAATGTCAGCAAAAGCAACAGGCCTAAACGCATTGCTGGCACTTGAGTGAACAGCAAATCTACGGATAATTCAGTTCCGTTTTGGAGCACTAAAAACAGCGAATACCCAAAAAGAACAATCAGTAAAACGACTAAAACGTAACGCATAAACACCCCTGACTGAATCTAAAATTATGCTGCAGATTCGTTTACTGCATCACGCAAGGCTTTCCCTGGCTTGAAATGCGGTACCGCTTTCGCAGCAACTTCTACAGATCTGCCTGTTTTGGGATTACGGCCTACACGCGGCTCACGGTGATGCAAAGCAAAACTGCCAAATCCGCGAATTTCGATACGATTATCTGTTGATAATGCTTCTATCATTTGATCAATCATAATCTTAACAGCTTCTTCAACCAGCGGTTCAGCTAAATGCGGGTTTTTAAGAGAAATACGCTCTATTAAGTCTGACTTATTAAGTGCTTCAGTAGTCATCTGCGACCTCTTTAATTATCAAGCTACTTGGAATCGATTTCCCGATAATAACCTGTTTAAATACAAAACGGTAGCGCAATAATGACTTACTGCGCTACCGTTTACAGTAATTGTGTAAAAAGTATTAGTTAGCTTACGCTAACAATACAATTCAAACACTTACTTAGTGGTTCATTTGAGCTTTGATCAAATCACCAATAGTCTTAGGACCATTGTCTGAAGTCGCTGTAGCTGTCTTATTCAGGTTAGCTACTGCTTCTTTCTCTTCAGCTTCGTCTTTCGCTTTGATAGACAAGTTGATAGAACGTGATTTGCGATCTACGTTGATGATTTTCGCTTCAACTTCTTGACCAACTTCTAAGAATTTAGTTGCATCTTCAACGCGGTCGCGGTTGATTTCAGATGCTTTCAAAGAAGCTTCAACTTCGTCAGCTAACTTAACAGTAGCGCCTTTAGCGTCAACTGCAGTTACAGTACCTTTAACAAGCGCACCGCGTTCGTTAGCAGCTAGGAAGTCATTGAACGGATCGCTGTTCATTTGCTTGATGCCAAGGCTGATACGGTTGCCTTCAGCGTCAACAGACAGGATAACCGCTTCAACAGTGTCACCTTTCTTGTAACGACGGATAGCTTCTTCGCCTTGTTCGTTCCAAGAAATATCAGACAAGTGAACTAGACCGTCAATACCGCCCGGTAAGCCGATGAAGATACCAAAGTCAGTGATAGATTTGATCGTACCAGAAACTTTTTCGCCTTTATCGTGGTCTTTAGCAAACTCTTCCCATGGGTTAGCACGAGTTTGTTTGATACCTAAAGAAATACGACGGCGTTCTTCGTCAACTTCAAGAACCATAACATCAACTTCATCACCAATCTGAACTACTTTAGACGGGTGGATGTTTTTGTTAGTGTGATCCATCTCAGAAACGTGCACTAAACCTTCAACGCCTTCAGCGATTTCTGCGAAACAGCCGTAGTCAGTTAAGTTAGTTACGCGCGCTTTAACGATTGAACCTTTAGGGTAACGGTTCATGATCGCTAACCATGGATCTTCGCCTAATTGCTTAAGGCCTAAAGATACGCGGTTACGCTCTTTGTCAAATTTAAGTACTTTAACAGTAACTTCTTGACCCACTTCAACAACTTCTGAAGGGTGCTTGATGCGTTTCCAAGCCATATCAGTGATGTGAAGAAGACCGTCAATACCGCCAAGGTCAACGAATGCGCCGTAGTCAGTAAGGTTTTTAATTGTACCAGTAACTGTTTGGCCTTCTTCAAGCTGAGCAAGAAGAGCTTCACGGTCAGCAGAAGATTCAGCTTCCATAACTGCGCGGCGAGAAACAACAACGTTGTTACGTTTAGCGTCAAGTTTGATAACTTTAAATTCTAACTCTTTGCCTTCTAAGTGAGTAGTATCACGAATAGGACGAGTATCAACTAAAGAACCTGGAAGGAACGCACGAACTGGACCGATGTCAACAGTGAAACCGCCTTTAACCTTACCAGAGATAACACCAGTAACGATTTCGCCGTCTTCAAAGATTTTTTCAAGTTTAGTCCAAGTTTCAGCGCGTTTAGCTTTTTCGCGAGAAAGAACAGTTTGACCCATACCGTTGTCAAGAGCTTCAACAACAACGTCTACAGTGTCGCCAACTTGAACTTCAAGTTCACGTTGTTCATTTAAGAATTCAGCGCGGTCAACAATACCTTCTGATTTAAGGCCAGTGTCAACTGTTACCCAGTCTGAATCGATGTTAACTACAACGCCTTGGATGACAGCACCCTTTTCAACGTTAAAGTTTAATTCGCTTTCTTCAAAGAGGGCTGCAAAAGATTCGGTCATGATATACCTGATAAAGTCAGCGGTCTTGGATCAGACAAGGCCGGTTTAATTAAGCATCCACATAGTCCGTATAAGACTGATCAAGCTATGCTTCTGCTGATAAATTCTTTAGTTTGCTAATTGCTGGTCGATATAAGCAGTCATCAGATTAAATACTTCATCAATGCCCAAAGTTGAGCTGTCAATGATATATGCATCTTCTGCCGGCTTGAGCGGAGCAACAGTGCGCTCCATATCTCGCTTATCCCGAGCTTCAATATTAGCTAAAATGTCGTTTATTTTAACATCTAGCCCCATACCCTGCAACTGCTTTACACGGCGCTCGGCTCTCGACTGCGCAGAAGCGGTCAGATAAATTTTGGCTTGGGCACCCGGAAATATTGAAGTCGCCATGTCACGTCCATCCGCAACCAGCCCCGGAGCCTGTGCAAAAGCATGCTGACGTTCCAGCAGAGCCGCTCTAAGTGCAGGAATTGCAGCGACTTTTGATGCAAAATCACCCACACGTTCTGTACGGATTGTTTGCGTAACATCTTCACCATCCAGCAGGATTTGAGTGCCGGATGCAGATGTAACAAATTTTATGTCTAATTTTGTTGCAATTTCGGCGCATTTAGTCAATTCAGTGTCGAGCTTTTCCAGCAAGTTTTGCTTATGCAATGACAGACCCAGCAAACGGTACAATGCGCCCGAATCTAAAAGATTATATTGATAATGCGCCGCCAGCTTGGCTGCCAAAGTACCCTTACCAGAACCGCTTGGCCCATCAATTGTAATAATATTTACTGTCATTGCCTTTCCGCCATTACCTATACAGTTTTTGCGAGTTTCGAAAAGCCCAGTTTAATCGCAGATTTCAGCTGTGCAAGAATTAATTTGCTGACAAAGGGCGCGCGCGCCTGCAATTCAATCGTATAAGTAACTAAAGTTTTATTTTCATCTACAGATTCAAATTCAATAACCCCCAAATGGTGTTTCACCAAAGGGTTTTTGATAATTTTATATTCAATGCGCTGATTGGGAATCAGCAAAGTGATTTCTTCCTGCAAAGGCTTGATTGGCCCCAAGCCTAAACGGCGCACCGAACCGATGCCATCCGGGCGTTCTGGATCTGCAGAATCTTTAACCCGCACCACCTGAATAGGGGCAAAAGCAACATTATATGTGGCATGTTTTGAAAGCAGTTCGAAAACCTGCTCTACCGGTGCATTGAATTTTTTTTTGACTTGCATCGCATTCATAAGTTTTGTCCTAAATTATTTGACAATTTGCATTGTCATTAAATATTACCTTATTTTAATTTGGCTTTGCTGTACTTATTGTTTTTTCCAGTAATTTCAGCTTTTTTTTCTGTTCGCGGCGCATTTTAAAAAAAGCGCTGAGCTGAGCTGAACATTGTTGCTGCAAGCAGCCTTGCTCAAACTCGAACACGTGATTGTAGTAACCGCTTTGCAGCAACTGACGCACACTGACCAATGAACCCGCTTTCGGCTCAATGGCGCCAAAGACTACACGTTTGATCCGCGCATGTATCAGAGCCCCAACACACATCGTGCAAGGCTCCAGCGTGACAAATAAGGTGGCATCATCCGGCAGGCGGTAGTTTTGCAGGGATTCGCAAGCCTGACGGATAGCTTGAATTTCAGCATGCGCTGTGGGGTCATTCAGACTGATTGGCGCATTAAAACCTGCACCAATTATTTGATTATTGCTGACAATAATAGCCCCCACAGGTATTTCACCTATTGAAGCAGCAGATGCAGCCTGCTCATAAGCCTTCTGCATCCAATATTCATCGCTGAATTTTACGTCTTCACTCATGTATATGATCAGTTATATCAGTCAATAATACCGTATTGTTTCAGCAGTGCATTCCAGCTTTCAATTTTGGTCACGGGCGGATTGGCCGCTAAAATTCCTTTTAGAGACAAGTCTGCACCTGTTTTCCATTCAGGAGACAGGTCTTTATCCACTAAGCGCGCACGCACCCCTTCTACAAAATCAGGATGGCGGATTTTCCAATCAGAGATTTGAACTTCAAGTTCAAAAACCTCATTCCAAGAATGAACTTTTTTCCCCCATTGCCATAACAGCCAAGTTAATGCTGCTGTTGCAGGCGAACCTTTTTGCAGATTTTCACTGGCTTGACGCAGCCAGTCACTGCGCGCATCGCTCAGACCAATAATCGATTCATAATCATGTTCAAAATGAACACCGCGGCAAACGCTTTGAATCACATCCAAAGAATTTTGCAGCGGGCCAGGACCTACTGGACGGTGCAGGCTGTTCAGCGTGTCATCAATGGCACGGAAATCGCCTGCAGGGTAATGCTCCCAATCAATACTGATAACTTTCTCTAAAACGCTGTCACGCTGCGCATCACAAATATGCGTTGCCCAGCCAATGCCGTACGCGCCCGCAGCCGTCATGATTGAGCCCGTTAAGCCAGTAAACAGGCCAATTGCCCCGCGGTCCGCTAAAAAGCGTGTTGCGCCGACATCAGGGTATAAACCGATATTGATTTCCGGCATTGCAAGACGCGAATACGGCGTCACTAAACGGAATGGCGCCGCCATGAATAAGCCTAAACCGCCGCCCATTACATAGCCTTCACCCCAGACTAAAACCGGTTTTGCATAATTGTGCAGAAGCAAGTCTAGCGCATATTCCTGTTCAAAGAATTTATTCGCTGCTTCCACTTCATCATTAATGACCAGCTGGCGCAATTTTCGAACATCGCCGCCGGCGCAAAATGCTTTAGGTGTAGTTGAATCCAGCCAGATGGCTTTAACACTTTTATCTGCATGGAAGTCTTGAAACACTTCCAAAAGTGCGGAGACAATAGATTCATCCAAAGCATGTAAAGATTTAGGACGGTTCAGGCGAACAATGCGCCAGCCGTTCTGTGCTTCTTCTACAATCAAATCCGGATGATAGTGTTTAGAAATGGGAGAATATGTCATGCGTCCAGCTGCCAATCGATAGGCTCAATGCCATGTTGTTTAAGATAATTATTGGATTTTGAAAATACCTTGCAGCCAAAAAAACCGCCACGGTTTGCTGCCAATGGTGATGGATGAGCCGCTTTCAGCACCAAATGCTTATTCGGGTCAATCCGCTGTCCTTTACGCTGTGCATATGCGCCCCAAAGAATGAAGACAATATGCTCACGCTGCTCGTTCAATACATCAATTACATAATCCGTAAAATCTTCCCAGCCGCGTTTTTGATGAGATGTCGGCTGGCCTGCTTCTACAGTTAACACACTGTTCAAAAGCAGTACGCCCTGCTCCGCCCAGCGGGATAAATCTCCATGCTTGGAAATATCAATGCCCAGATCATTATGCAATTCATGAAAGATATTACGTAAAGATGGAGGTAAAGCAACCCCCTTTTGAACCGAAAAGCTTAAACCATGCGCTTGATTCGGCCCGTGATAAGGGTCTTGTCCTAAAATCACCACCTTCACATGTGGCATAGGAGTGGTATTCAAGGCATTGAAAATTAATGCGCTAGGCGGATAAATCACTTTATTCGCATGTTTTTCCTGAACAAGAAAGTCTTTTAATTCATCCATTTTCGGGCTAAGCAAAAACTCGCTCAGGCCGTATTTCCAACTCGCATCAAGCTGCACTTTTTCCAATTGGGCTTGCTGCTGTTCAGATAAAGACATACTTGCTTCCTAATTCCTTTTTTAGATTAACCATGCAATGCTGCATTAAAGTTTAACTTGCAAATCCACGCTTGGATTTTGAAATTTAATCCCGCGGATTAATTTATCAAACATTTCAGGATCAGCCCATTCCTCTTTAACCTGTTCTGAAAATTCAATCTGCTCTAAATTCAATAGACCCATTTGCGCATTTTCAATATCTTCTGCAAAGCTTTGAGCATAGCCAGTATCCGTTTCATGCACGATCACTGAATACACCTCGACATCTCCCTCGCCATTTTGCGTTTCGGTCGATGCCAGCACTTGCTGCGCCAAGTAGAAGAAAATTCTTGAGAACTGCTCTGCAGAAGGAGATACAGGCAAGGATACCCACCGCGCACTGAAATTTTTGCACGCGTGAATATAGTCTGCATTGTCTTGCTGCCAAAAACAGATTGCATGATCAAAACTGTCATAAAGGTCTTTAATAACACCTTTCAGCAGTCCAAAGTCATAAACCATTTGACCATGATCTAATTTCGAAGCTTTAAGCAATAGCTCAACTTTATAGCTGTGCCCATGTATTGAACGCTTACAGCGGTCTGATGTGCAATTACGCACAATATGAGCATTTTCAAACTTAAATAACTTACGAATTAACATATGCCGTAATTCAATTAAAACCTGTGAATTTATCGGGATTATAAAGCAAAACTAAAACCTTGAGCATTAATTTTACAGTTCAATGCAATTGATAATTTATATGGCGCTCATGCCCTGCTTAATTAAAAGGCGCCATGCTCCGATACGCCACATAAACCTCTTTGTCCTTTCGCACCAGCTCTGATGTAAATTGGCGCTTTCTGCCGCTTAATTCAATTTCTATTTTGGCTTTAAAATAATTGGACTTCACACCCAGCAAGTCACCGACAATCGCCTTATTTTCTGCCGATACAGATGTAAAAGGCTCTGCCTCCCATAATTCGGCAGCATTATTGAATTTTTCCAAGGCTGCATTTTTCTTATCCAAAAGCTGCTGAACAGCATGCGCATCCAGCTTTTCATCTATGCTGGCCAATATAAACGCAGGGGCAGTATTGATGTTGACCGTCGTTTCATTGCTGGGTAACGCACTGACATACGGCGCAATCAGCTTATACTTCCCATCTTCAAAACCACGGAGCTGCTTCAGCTCTTCGACATCATGAAACCTTGCATTCGGCGGCATAGATGCATTTTGCAGACCGCGGTAATAGCCGGACTCAGCGCCCATTGACCCAGTCTGCTCGTCATCTACATCCTGCCAATCAATCGCCGCTTCGCTCAGCTGTGCAGGCAGCCCCGCCTTAACCAATATTTTTTCAAACCATTTTTTTGAATTTTCATTGACCGTGCCATCGGCTTTGAGCAGACTGTTTAAATTAAATTTACCGGATTGATCTTCCAACACCCCCGAAACGTAGCCGTCATCTACTGGAAAAGCAGGCATCGGCTTAGCCCAATTTTCCTGTAAAAAATCGACATCACCTGCATTTTCCGCATCATCCTTCAGCAGTTCAGCAAAAAAAACTTCAGCGCTTTTTGCATACAGCAGCGACTGATTTTGACGCATTAAGTACGCTGTTCCCTCAGCCGTATTGCTTTGGCGTTTCGCAATACTGGCCGCCAATATTGTGGCCAAGGCAACCATCACCAGTATGGTCAATAAAGCGATGCCTTCTTGCTTAGCTGCGCCCATACGGCGGCGATGACTCATACTCATTGCACTGAAACCTCTCGAATGCTATCAACCTTAGTTTCTTGCACCCTGCTGCTACGAAACACTGTTTAGCTTTAAATGGTCTGTATTGAGCAAACTGCACAGCCACTCATACTCAACACCATTGACCTGTAGCTTAATTTTCAGGCCGCGCGGCAACCGCTGCACATCACTTTCCTGCGCCAAGTCCGGTGTTGGGTCAGGCCAGGCATTCAGCTCATTTGGGTTCATCACCAGAATCTCAAAATGCTCTACATCTGACAGCAGCACACTGGAATCCGGCTGATCCTGACCTGTCTGATTTAAATTTCTGTATTTAAGGCGGTAGAGTTTTTTCTCATTGGCATCATATTTATATTCAACCCGCTCATCCGGAGCAATGCCCTGATTCAAAGGATCTGTTACGCCTGTTTTACTGAAGTTAAAACGCCCATTTTGCAGCACCATTGCAGGCTGTATTTTATTATTGATATTTGCAGTTAACGGCACAGCCTGTACTGTATCGCGCAATATCTGCTGATATGCCCCCTGCAGCTCCGACAGGCGCGCCTCATGCTGCGTATTGCGCTCTTTGACCTTAGAAATATAATCAAATACTTTCCAGCCCAATGCAGACAATACAGCAAAAATCGCAATCGCCACCAGCAGCTCAACCAATGTAAAGCCTTGACGCCTACTCATGACTGTTTCACTTTAGGATTGAAAAAAATAAGGCTGGTGATGCCTGATTCAACTTTATCCGTTTCAGCATTCATTAAACTGACCTGAACTTCTATGCGCTGCACATTAGGGCTGATCGTTGCCTGCGCAGATTTATCAATCTGCCACTTTTCACCCTGCTGCGTAATTTGCTTTGATGCAGTGCCCGTCATCCATTCCCGATTCATTTCCATCAAAGCAATTTCATTCAATGCAACAAACTGCGCTTTGGTTCGTAAAATGGCATTTGAAGTGGCTTGCGTGTATTGCATTGCGACATTCGTAAGCGCAATAGCGGCTGTTGCAAAAATTGCCAGCGCCACCATCACCTCCAACAAGGTGAACCCGGAACAGCAATGAGCATGCCGCTGAACTGCAGCAGCACAAGGCAAGCCGCCATGCATTGGAGATTTTGCTTTCATTCAGTAATTTTACCTAAATAATCAATCTCGATTTCATTTCCGACAGGGCGGTTTTCAAAATAGAACTGCACACGCACGGGCTTGATCTCTCCATTGCCTAGCCAAATCAGCTTAGGTGAATTTTGATTGAGCAGCTCACTGCTGTTGGCATTTTCATAACGGCGCTCTAAAGGCAAAATGCTGAATGTGACATTTTCCGGCAAGACCCGAATCGGAAAATCCTGATAATTTTGCCAATGATTGTTCTGATTACCGAGCAGATTGAAATTATTTTCATTGTTTTTCTGGGACAAATATTCCATCACCCCATACTGAAAGCCATCGGCATCCGATGCCGGCTGAGAATTAAGCGCCAAAATTCTGGATTGATCATTTGATTCGCGCAAAATGCGCTGCACATCCATAATAAAGACTTCACGGGCCTGCATCGCTTTACGCTGATCAGTACCGCTCATATTCATCATCACCAGAGAGGCCATAATGCCCATAATGACAATAACCACCATCAATTCCACTAAAGTAAAGCCTTGAATTAATGATGGCGGGTTCTTCATAATCAGCCTTTAAGCAAATTGAGCTGCAGCGCTGATCTGCTTGGGCAATGCCAGCGCCTGATCAATATATGCGACTCTTAAGGTATCGCGTGAGCCTAAATAGCGCTGATAAAAGCTGGAGTTCAAAATTGCAGCGGCGCCGTGCGTCAGCGACCAAATGGACGCCAAATAATCACGTACCGACATGGCGCTGCCAATAGACGCTAAATAGTTTTCTGTCATGCGGATAATCAGGCGCAAACGCTGTTTGCGCACTTGATACAGTTCACTGAACAACAGCTGAATGCCCACGCCTGTCGTAGCAAGACGCTCTTCAATTTGATGAAACAGCACAGTACGCTCAGGATGGTGCAAATGATGCAGCATGAAAAAAGCCAAGTGTTCAGGAAACTGCTTGTCGGTATCTTTAATCATTTCCAGCAGCATGCGTTCATTTCTGATGATGAGCAATATATACAGCTCATCTTTACTCTGAAAATGCTTATAAAGAGTACCCTTTGCCAGATCCAGTTCTGCTGCCAGCGCATCCAGCGTCATGCCGGATTCACCATTTTCTAAAAGAAGCTGCTCTGCAACTTGAAAAATCAACGCTTCTCGTGCTCGAAACTGAGCCTGACGATCCATCTTCACCCTATACTCTCTTCTGCTCTTATATCAATTCAAACGATATACTTTTAAATTCAAGTTATTTACTTTAAATTGAGAAGGTTTTCAAAGTTTTGCTTTGTTATTAAAGCCATCTCTTCAAGTGACTTATCATATACATCACTTAAGGCTTTGGCTACATAGGGAACATATTTTGGTTCATTAGATTTTCCTCTATATGGCATAGGCGCCAAATAAGGGCTGTCTGTCTCGATGAGCACCCGGTCCAGAGGCACCTGTTTCGCCACATCACGCAAATCTTGCGCATTTTTAAAAGATACAATGCCTGAAAAAGAAATGTAATAACCGCAATCCAGCACCGCTTTTGCTGTTTCCCAATCTTCTGTAAAACAATGCAGAATGCCGTGTGTCGACTGTTCAGCGCGGATAATATCGACTGTATCGTGTTTGGCCGAGCGGGTATGCACCACGACCGGCTTTTTCACAATTTTCGACGCCTGAATATGGCGGGCAAAACATTCTTTCTGTTCTTGAATATAATCGGTGCTGTGAAAATAATCTAAACCCGTTTCACCCAAAGCCCAGACTTTTTCAGGCTGTGCAAGCTCTACCAAATAATCGGTTGTTGCCCGCGCCATGGTGGCTGGATCTTCGCAGGGATGCACCCCGACTGAATATCCTACATCCGCATGGCGGGCGGCAATTTCAGCCAAAGCGATATGATCGTCCAAATCAACCGAGATACTCATAAAGCGGGAAACACCTGCTTCGCGAGCCTGCGCCAGTGCCTGATCCAAATCTCCGCCATATGGAGCAAGATCAAGCAGAGTTAAATGACAATGAGTATCTGTAAACACGATAAGTACCTATGTTGAGTAAGGTGAAACTCTACATAGTGTAACTTCTGCGGCCTTCACTTTTAAGCCCTGTAAGCATGCGTTCTGCTTCTGATTTGAAATAAATACCTTTTTCACCGGCAAGCTGAATGCCAAAACCTTGAGGTTTAATGCCATTTTGCTTTTGAGAAATCCAAATCACCTTACCAGTCAAAGGAATTTTTTGAGACTGTTCAGGCAAAGTGGTCAGCACAAAGACTTCCTCACCCATTTTCACCGGCTGTTTAGAAGGAACAAAAAGACCACCTCCAACCACATAAGGCATATAGCTTGCGAATAGTGTATCCACATCTGGAATATTGGCTTGAATGATTCCGCCCATACGTGGCTGCATTGTCGTTCCCCTTATTATTAAATATTCATCAGTTTAATGCACAGCTGGTCCAGCACTAAGTTGGTTTGTACGTTTTGTTCGATAAACTTTTTGGATTGCTGCAGCTCTGCATAAATGCCAAATAATGATTCTAAATCATACTGATCCGGCAGATCATTAAAATTTAAATCAATATTTTTTATGGCCTGATTCAGCTTGACACAAATTAAATCAGACAACAAGTATTCAAACATCTGACTGAATTCACTAAAATTCAGCGCTTTATTCCACTTGGTCGCGATTGCTATCGGCATATTTTTCTGCATGACCAGCTTCTGCCAGTCATTGACAAAATCCTGCCGTAAATTCAGCCATTCACTTTGTGCCAATTCAACCGCCTGCAGCGGCATTTGATTGGATAGATTCATCAGCAGCTGATGGCGCTGCGAATTACTGTCTGGCAATTTTTCATGCAAATAATCCGCTGCCTGTTCAGGACTGATACGGTCTAAGGCAAAATGCTGCAAACGGCTGCGGATGGTTGCCGGAAGCTTGAGATAATGATCTGCAAGAAGAATAAGTACAATACGGTCACCCGGTTCTTCCAGTGTTTTCAGCAGCGCATTGGCCGAAGCCGTATTCAGCGCTTCCGCCGGCTCAATAACAACAACTCGCCAGCCGTCAACCGTTTGCTGAACAAAGGGCTGCAAATCACGGATTTTCTCAATTTTGATTTTGGCATTTTGCTTTTTATTGTCTTCATCTGTACTGATGTGCACATAATTCGGATGCGTATCGGATTTCAGCCATTGGCAGCTGCCGCAAACACCGCACGGCTGGTTGCCCGCATGCCGGTTCTGACACAGCACCCATGCCAAAAAGTTTTGCGCAAAAGCATGCTTGCCGCAGCCTTTCTTGCCGTAAAACAGCAAGCCATGGCCTAATTTAGGAAAACGGCCGGTTAATGCATCCCAAACAGTCTGCTGCCAAGGATAGACTTGCGCTTTAATTTCAATTGACATGCGGAATGGCGCCCTTTATTCGAAACAAGATACATCCATTTGATTCAGCCGGTCTAAATCGGCTTGGGTATCCACACCGGGCGGTAAATTCGCTTCAGCAACAGCAATCGCAATACGATGGCCATTTTCCAGCACACGCAGCTGCTCCAAGCTTTCCAGCTTTTCCAGCACGCCCATATCCCAAGTCACATATTCCTGCAGCAGCTTCACACGGTAAGCATATAATCCCAAATGACGGTAAGCCTGGTCATGCAGCTTCTGTTCTGCCAATTTTGCGCCATCACGGTCGTAAGGAATTGCTGAACGGCTAAAATACAAAGCCTGATTGTGCTTAGACATGACCACTTTGACGATGCTGTCACGCTGAAACTCTTCTAAGCCATGAATAGGCTCACACAAAGTCGACATCGATGAAGCAGGCTGATCTTCAAGCAGCTGCGCCACTTGTTTCACCAGCTGAGCCGGCAAAAGCGGCTCATCCCCTTGCACATTGACAATAATATCGCCTGCATCCCACCCCTTAACACGGGCAACTTCACTTAGGCGGTCTGTGCCAGACGGATGATCTGCCAAGGTTAACACCACATCAACCCCTTCTGCACGGCAAACTGCGGCAATGCGCTCATCATCCGTGGCAACGCATAAATCATCAAAGCCTTCAACTTTCTGCGCTTGGTCAACCACACGCAGAATCATTGGGCGGCCGTGAATTTCCAGCAATGGCTTGCCCGGAAGACGCGAACTGGAAAAACGGGCTGGAATAACAATATGTTTCATCAATGAGAGCCTTCATCTAGTTGGATACCCAGCTGTTTCAGCTGCTGATGCAATGTTTCATAGCACGCAGGAGACAGAATGGCATCGACAGGCACCACCCAAATCTCACGCTGAAAATCTGGATTTTTCCTGAGCAGCGGTAAAATTTTTACCGCATCTTTTTCTGTGGTAATAATAGGATTGCTGTCTTCAAACTGCAAATCATCAATTTCGTATTCATGGTGATCAGCAAATTCATGGCACTGGAAATGCTGAACGCCCATTGCTTCCAATGTACGGTAAAAGCGCTGCGGAAAACCTATGCCTGCAACCGCGTAAAAATCCGCATTGGGTTCAAACGGCTTAACCATGCCGTCATTAAGCAAATACGGTTTTGACTCCGCCAAATGCATATTTAAAGGCATTTTCGGATAAGACGAATGCTCAATTACTGTGCCGTATTTCAAGCGCGATTTAGGTTCACGCAAATAGCCTTCAGGCAATACTTTCTCATTGCCGAGGCCTCTATTATTATCCAGCACAATCCATTCAATCTGACGTTCCAGCGCCCAATGCTGCAGACCGTCATCACAAATAATTAAATCAAGCGCATGCTGAGACAACAGCAGCTCGATGCTTTTCTGACGGTTCGGCCCTACGGCCATCGGTACACCCGTAGACTGCACAATCAGCACAGGCTCATCACCGGCGGTTTCCGCATCTGTAGCTATGCCGACCTCAGCAGGAAACGGCCCCTTGCCGCCATACCCTCGGCTAATCACAGCAACGCGAACGTTCCTGCTTTGCAAATATTTAACCAAGTGAATCAGCAAAGGTGTTTTACCGCTGCCGCCTACTGTTATGTTACCAATCACCATCACAGGCACGGGCGCTTTATAGCTTTGCTTTAGCCCTGCCTGATATAGACTTTTATTCAGCAAAAAACCGCCACGGTACAGCCAAGACAGCGGACGCAGCACAATCAGCCACTTCGCTTGCTTATTCCAAGCATCCTGAATTAACTGCGCCGCTGACATTTACTGTTCCTCAAAATTGCGCTGGTGCAATTGATAATACGCCCCGCGCTTTTCAATCAGCTCTGCATGCGAGCCTTGCTCAACAATTCTGCCCTTGTCCATAACCACAATGCGGTCAGCATTTTCAATGGTCGATAAACGGTGAGCAATCACCACTGTTGTGCGGTTACGCATGGCCGCATCAAAGGCCTGCTGAATGAAATATTCAGATTCATTGTCCAGCGCACTGGTCGCTTCATCTAAAATCAGAATTGGGGCATCTTTTAAAATGGCCCGAGCAATAGCAATCCGCTGGCGCTGCCCGCCGGATAAATTCAAGCCCTGCGCGCCTAAAGGCGTATCATACCCTTGCGGCAAGTTCATAATAAAATCATGTGCATAAGCAGCTTTTGCGGCAGCAACCACCTGCTCTTCTGTAGCGCTTTCCAGCTGGCCATAAGCAATATTTTCACGAACTGTACGGTTAAACAGCACCACTTGCTGATTGACCATCGATATTTGACGGCGCAGGCTATCTATCTCAATATCATGAATATCTATATTGTCCAGCAGCAGCTGTCCAGAACTGGTTTCCTGATAGCGGAGCAGCAGGTTCACCAAGGAAGTTTTACCGGCCCCTGAGCGCCCGACTAGTGCAACGGTTTCACCCTCATTCACTTTCAGATTAAAATCATGCAATGCATGAAAGCCGTCTGAATACACCAAATTTACATCTTTAAATTCAATATTGCCTTTAAGAGCTGGTGTGAGCGTACCTGTATTCGCCTCTTCCGGCATATCCAGCAGCTCAAAAACTGAATGCGCAGCCGCCATGCCGCGCTGAATCTTTTCATTCACATCCGTCAAGGCTTTAATTGGCTTGCTCAGCATGCCTGCCGCCGTAATATAGGCGACAAACTGCCCCGCAGAAGTATCCTGCATAATCTCTGGACGCAATGCGATATACATAACAATGGCCAAGGAAATGGACATGATCAGCTGCACAATCGGACTGTTCAACTGCTGCACCACCACCATCTTCATGCCGCGGCGCAAGTTTTCCATTGAACTGTCATAAAAGCGCTTCTGCTCATATTCCTGACCTGAAAAACCTTTCACCACAACATTGCCATTGACGGTTTCCTGCACCACATGATTCACATCCCCCATCGTGTTTTGTACTTGAGTTGACAGCTTGCGCATGCGTTTAGACGCTTTGCGGATCAGCAGCCCAATTAAAGGAGAAAAGATGAGAATCACCAGCGTTAAGCGCCAATTGCTGTAGATCAGATAACCGATTAGTGCCAACGTAATTAAACCTTGCTGCACGATGGTTCTCAAGGACTCCGTCGATGCCGCGGTCAGCTGCTCTACGTTATACATAATTTTGGCAGTAATATGACCGCTGGAATTATCTAAATAGTATTGCGAAGGCAAACGCATCAGCTTTGCAAAAACTTCCTGACGGATATTGAAAATTAAATTCCGCGAAATCACAGCCGTAAAATAACCGCCCATGAATGTTCCCAAGCCGCGGAAAAACATCAGCAGCACGACTAAAAATGGAAATAACGATGTAAAGGCCTGATCGCGGTGCTGAATCGCATTAATAATCTTTTCAAGCAATTTAGCGACAGATACCTCCGTTGCCGCATTGATGGCGAAACCAATCACGACAAATATCGCCAAGCCCCAAAAAGATTTTAAATAACTTAACAGGCGCAGATAAACTTTTACATCGTGCTTCACTAATAACCTCGAGTCGGTACTTTCGTACTGATATTTACATTCACAAAGCCCAGCTGGCCTGCGACATCCATTACACGAATCACATCCTGATGAGCAGCTTTTGCATCAGCAGCAATAATAAACATTAAATCACGGCGATCATTTGAAATCTGTTTAATTGCCGTATTTAAATCTGAAGCCTCTTTGCTCGACAAAGATTGGCCATTTACAGAATAATGCCCTGAGGCGTCCACAACAACCTCAATCTTCTGATCGAACTGTTTCGGCGGTACACCTTGTGCATCCGGCAGTGTCAGGTTCATGCGGCTCATTTGATTAAAAGTCGTCGATAAAAGCAAAAACACCAAGATAAACAATAAGCAGTCAATCATTGGCGTTAAGTTAATATGAATATCTTCAACTTGCCTGCGCTTAAATTTCATTTGACTGCCTCAGCTTGCTTTTTGCAAATCTTGTGATTCTTTATCAGTCTTGTTTTGATAAAAAAGCGAGGCATGAAACAGTGTTGCCTGCTGTTCCAATTCAGCAATATATTCCTGCACCAAACGCTGAAAATAACGGTGGGCAAACAATGCAGGAATGGCAATAAACATACCGGCCGCAGTAGTAATCAAGGCCTTGGAAATACCCGGCATCATCAGCACAGGATCACTGTTTGTACCGACATCAATCATTAAGAATGATTCAATAATGCCCAGTACAGTGCCCAGCAAACCCAGCAGCGGCGCAACCGCGCTCAGAGTTCCCAAGAAGTTGATATTTTTTTCTAAGTAGCTAATCTCTTGCGAGGCGGCAACTTCCATTTGCGCACGCGCATATTGTTCACTGTGTTCCTTACTGGCGTAACCTGCCGTAAAAACCCGGCCCAGTGTACTGCGTTGCAAACTTTGGTCCTGCTTCATCTGCTGCACGGCCTGAGCGGCTGTCTGATTTTGATTCATCAGCAAAGCTGCCGGCAGCACCTGTGATTTTTTCAATCGAATAAAGCGCTCAATTGAAATAGCAATGGTAAAGATTGAACACAGTACCAGCGGCAGCATGAGCCATCCGCCGGCTTTGACTAATTCCCACATTTGATTTTCCCCAATAAATCGAATTCTAAAATTAATCAGCTAAGCAAATATTTAAAATACCATCCAGTTCTTCTAAAGAATGATAATTAATCACCAGCTTGCCTTTGCCTTGCTTGTTATGATCTATTTTTACATCTGCACCAAAACGGTCAGACAGGCGCTGTGACAATTGCTGAATATCTGCAGATGCCGCTTGTTTTTCTTTAGTTTGCTTTGGCGCATTCAAATCACGCACCAGCTGCTCTGTTTGACGTACAGACAAACTTTTTTCTATGACATGCTCAGCCACTTTTAGCTGATCTTTCGCTTTGAGCGTCAAAATTGCGCGCGCGTGCCCCATATCCAGCATGCTCTGCTGCATGAAATCTTTCACTGGTTCTGCCAATGTCAGCAAACGCAATAAGTTGCTGATCGTGGTGCGCGCCTTGCCGACTGTGTCTGCAATTTCTTGATGGCTTAGGCCGAATTCCTCATGAAAGCGCTGCAGCGCCATCGCTTGATCAATTGGATTCAAATCTTGACGCTGAATATTCTCGATCAGTGCTAAAGCAATGGCTACCTGATCACTCAAGTCGCGGACAATAGCTGGAACTTCCGTCAAGCCCGCCAACTGCGCAGCGCGCCAGCGGCGCTCACCTGCAATAATTTCATAGGGATGCTTTTCGTCATCAATTGGACGGATGACAATCGGCTGCATAACGCCATGCTTTTCAATCGATGCCGCCAATTCCTGCAAATCCTGCTCATGAATAAAACGGCGCGGCTGATATTCCCCGCGCTGCAATAAATGAACATCAATCTGTTTCAGCTGACCATGATCCAAAGCTTGAGCTTCCAACTGCAGTTTTTCTTTTTGGATTGATCCAAGTAAGGCATCCAAACCACGGCCTTTAGCTAATCCGCGTTTTTTTATGGTCATGCTTTACTTCCTTTTTTCACTTTGTTTTTCTTTAACATTTCAGCTGCCAGATTTAAATATGCAACTGCGCCTTTTGAACTTTTTTCAAAATAAATGACCGGCAAGCCATGCGCAGGCGCTTCCGCTAAACGCACATTGCGCGGAATAACAGTGTCATACAGCTTTTTGCCAAAGTATTGTTCCAGCTCTGCAGAAACATCCCGCGTTAAGGCATTGCGCGCATCAAACATAGTCCGCAATACGCCAATAATCTGCAGATCAGGGTTTAATGCTTGCTGGATGCGGTCAATTGTCTGCGTTAAATCTGCCAAACCTTCTAACGCGTAATATTCACACTGCATTGGAATTAAAACACTGTCCACAGCCGCCAAAGCATTGACTGTAATCAAGCTTAAGCTTGGCGCACAGTCCACAATAATGTAGTCAAACTTATCGTCAATCTGCTGCAGCGCTTCACGCAAAATAAACTCGCGCCCTTCCTGTTCAGCAATCGCCAGCTCAACGCCTGCCAGATCCCGATTGGCGCCTAAGACTTTATAGCCGACTTCTGCACGCGTAATCGCTGTTTCTATCGGCATCTCGCCCAGCAGCACATCTGTAACCGAGTACAGCAAATCATTTTTTTGAATGCCTGAACCCATGGTTGCATTGCCTTGTGAATCCATATCCACAAGCAACACGCGCTTTTTCAAAACAGCCAATGACGCCGCCAAATTAACTGCGGTTGTAGTTTTACCGACACCACCTTTCTGGTTCGCAATCGCAATAATTTGTGCCATGGTAACCCCAATCCTTAGAAATAATTAAATACGTTTCAGCAAAAGCAAATGGCGCTGTTCATCAAGCCGCGGAACATTCAGCTCAATGACCTGACAGTGAAACTCATTTTTGAAAGCTTCAATCTCTTCACTGGGAATCAGGCCTTTCATGGACGCAATAATGCTTTGCTCATGCATAAAGGGAACAGATGCACTAATAAAGTCTGTTAATGATGCAAAAGCTCGGCTGGTAATCACATCGAATTTGCCTAGTTCCGCAATACTCTCTTCATTTTCTACGCGCGTTTGCACGGCAATAACATTTTTTAATTTTAAGTCAGCAATAAACTGCTTCAGAAATCGAATTTTTTTACCGTTTGAATCCAGCAATACACATTGGCGTTCAGGCTGGCATAGCGCAACGATCATACCCGGCATGCCGCCGCCTGTCCCAATATCTAAAAGGCGGCCTGGCGGCAAATCTTTTAAAATACTCAAACTGTCTAAAAGATGCTTCACCAGCATTTCTTTAGGATCACGGATAGCTGTCAAATTATAAGCTTTGTTCCACAGCACAAGCGCATCTTGATACTTCAACAAAAGATTCAGTGCTTCTTCACTCAAATCTAAGCCAAGCTTCTGGCTACCTTGCTTTAAGTCTTGAAAAAAAGGATGCATAAAGAAGACATCTCAATAAAATTAAACTGAAGTATACCGATTTCTAAGCCGTGGAACACTACTTAGCGCTTAGCGAATATGCACTTAAGCGTACATCCCTTCGCGAATCTGGAGATCCAGCGCACTTAATCGCTCCGGAGTGCCAACATCCACCCAAGCGGCCTGCATTTTTTCTGCTGAAACTTTCCCTTGCTCCATTGCATTTTTCAGCAAAGGCGCCAAAGGCCGCTTTCCTGCTTCCAACCCATCAAACATTTTCGGATGAATAACCGCAACACCGCTATAAGTTAAAGGCTCACCTGCATGCTCTTGATCAAAAGTATACGCGCGGCCTGCTGACAGGGTGAAATCGCCTTTTTGATGCTGTGGCGGGTTAGCAACAAAAACCAAATGCGCCAAATCCTCTCTAAGCTGGACATTCAGCAGCGAAGCAAAATCAAAAGTTGTCCAGACATCACCATTCACCAGAATAAATGGTTCCGTTCCCAGCAAAGGCAATGCATTAATGATGCCGCCTGCGGTCTCTAAACCTTCAGCCTCACGTGTCCAGCGGATATTCACGCCATATTGCGAGCCATCTCCCAGCGCGTCAATCAGCACATCCGCCAGCCATGCAGAGTTGATGATGATTTCAGTCACGCCAATTTCTTTCAGTTTTTCAATATGCCAAACAATTAATGGCTTACCGCCCACTTCCAGCAAAGGTTTCGGCTTATACAATGTCAGCGGCCGCATTCGATTTCCCAAACCCGCCGCCAAAATCATCGCTTTCATTATGCAACCACCTCGTAAATACCGTATTTAGCTTCAAATTTCGGCATTACTTTATCGCGAATAAATTGCATAAACGGTTGTAATTCTGCATACGGTTTGCTTTCTTCCAGCAAATACCACATCACGCGCGGCAGATCTTTTAAATAGCCGGACTTGCCGTCACGCTCAAACAATCGTACAAAAATGCCTAAAATTTTAATGTGGCGCTGAATCGCCATAAAATCTGCATCTTTTTTAAACTGTTCAAAATCACGGCCTTCTTTTGCAGATGCTGGCAGTAAATCATAGAAAGCCTTGAACCAGCTGTAGACACGCTCAGGACTCCACTGCACATAAGCATCACGGGTAATTGAAATCAAATCATAAGTATCTGCGCCAATCACAGCATCCTGAAAATCAATCACACCCTGCTCTTGCTCATCCGCCAGCACCATTAAATTGCGGCTATGAAAATCACGGTGCACAATAACTTGTGGCTGCGCCAAAGCAGCATTGACCAAAATCGCAAAACTGCGCTTAATTAATGCACTTTCATCCGCCGTCGGCAGAATTTGCAATGACGGCAGCATCCAGTCAGTCAGCAGCGCCATTTCAGACATCAGCTTTTCGTATGAATATTCAGGAAAGTGGCTCACGCCATCAATAGACTGCAAATGAATCAATTGCGCAAAGCTTTGCGCATAATAGCTGTCTACTGTTTCATTATTTAACAGTGCAGAGAGCAAAACATCGCCAAAATCTTCCAGTAAAAGAAAGCCTTGTTCCAAGTCTTTAGCCACAATATGCGGCACGCGCACGCCATGGGCATCAAAAAATTCATCAATCGTCACAAAAGGCACACAATCTTCTTTTTCTGGAGGTGCATCCATGAGCATAAATGTTTTATTATTCAATTTGATTCGTGCGTAACGACGGAAGCTTGCATCGCCTGCTAAAAAATGAGTTTCAAATTGATCTGAACCAAGTACAGATGTGATCCATGATTGGATTGATTGTTCACGTGGTGTATTCATTTGCAATAAATTCTAATACAGGCTGAGTTTTTAAAGTGCTAAGTGTAGCTACTTATCAACTTTTTCTCTATGATGCGACAATAATTAATTGCGATAAAGCACTCTTGGTTAATGAGACAAATGAAGCATCAGTTTAAATTTAATCCTTTAGCGACTGCGATCTTAACTCTTCTTTGCGGCAGCTCAGTATCAAGCTTTGCGGCATCGCCTGCTTCTGCCGAAAATGACGCAGAACAATTAAAACAAACGATTTCTGAAGCTTACCCCGGCCAAAGTTTCTTTGAACAATACTATGTCGACAAGTCAGCGCCAGAAGCGCAGCAGCGCCAAGGACTTCAATTAAGTTCCGCATACTGCCAAGGCGCATGGGTCACCCCAATTTCCCCAGATGTAAAGCCAGTTCCAGCAGATCAGGCGACATCAACAGTGACTGCCGATTACGGTCACTTTGACCCGAATGGCGACTCTATTCTTGAAGGCAATGTCGTCATTGACCAAGAAGGCCGCCAAATCCGTGCAGATCAGATTAAAATCGATAAAACCCAAACTTATGCCAACGCATCAGGCCATGTGCAAATGGCGCAGGCTGGGCTGCTTTCAGAAAGTGACTCGATTAATTACAACTTAAAAACCCAGCAGGGTGATTTAAGCAACAGCCTGTATATCTCTGAGCAAAGCCATGCGCACGGCAGCGCTGAAAAAATTTCACGCACATCAGAACAAACTGTCGAACTGGAAAATGCCACTTACAGTACCTGCCCGCCCGGTGAAACACCGACGTGGAAAATTCAAGCCAACAAAATTAAGCTGAATCAGGAAACTGGACGCGGTGAAACCACAGGAACAAAGCTTTACGTCAAAAATGTTCCAGTGATGGCGGTTCCTTATTTTAACTTTCCAATTGATGACCGCCGCACCACAGGTATCCTGACGCCAAGTTTCGGCTTTACCAATGACGGCGGTGTCGAGCTTGGAGTGCCGGTTTACCTGAATCTTGCGCCAAACTACGATGCAACGATTACACCGCGCTTTATCAGCGACCGCGGTCCGATGCTGGAAGGCGAATTCCGCTTCCTGACTGAAAATTACGGTGCCGGCATGATCTGGGGCGGCTACTTAGCTTCCGACAAAAGCTATGACGATAAAGACCGTAAGGATTTGCATGTTTTGCATAAATGGGACCTGAATGAGCAGTTCAGTACCAATTTAGATTTCAACTATGCATCAGACAAAGACTACTTTACCGATTTAAACAATAATCCAAATTCTAAAACGGATTTGAACCTGCGCCGCGCATGGGAACTGAATTATAAAAACGGCATTCCTGGCCTAAAAGCGCAATTGAAAGTAGAAGACTTTCAAACATTGGATAAAACGGTTAAAGATGAAGACCGCCCATATGCCCGCTTACCGCAATTCTTGCTGAATTATAAGCATGGCAGCCCAATCGGCTTTCAATACGAATTCAATAACGATACTGCCTACTTCAAAAAAGACATCAGCGATTATAACGATTACGCAGGCAATCAAAACCGCAGCTTCGAACCAAGCGGCACACGTATTTATAATGACTTCAGTGTACGTTACAACTACATGACGCCATGGTCATTTGTGATTCCTGAAGTTTCGGTACGAAATGTCAACACCTTCTTTGATAAAGACACTGTTCAATATTATCAAAACAATGGCGCAACAGATTCAGCATCAACATCATCAAGTGAAACCAAATCGATTACCGTTCCACAGTTTACTTTGGATACTGGCTTAATTTTTGAAAAGCAAGGCAAATACCTGCAAACCCTGACGCCGCGTGCATTTTATGCCTATGCGCCCTACCGCAATCAGGACAGCCATCCAAACTTTGACTCTACAACCGCATCCATCAGCTATGATCAGCTGTTCAGTCCGAACCGCTTTTATGGCCATGACCGCCTAGAAGACAACAACTTCGCTTCTTTGGGCTTAAGCTACAGCTTATTTGATGAAATTGGCTTAGAACGCCTGAAAGCCAGTGTCGGTCAAAGCTATTATTTTGAAGACCGCCGCGTAACTTTAAATAATACCGCAGATGAGATTGACCATGAACGCCATACAGGCCCTGTCATCAGTTTGTCCAGCCAGCTGTCTGAACGCTTCAGAGTCAGTGCGAATGGCGCATGGATGTCCAATGGCGACAATGCGCAGCGTGATGTACAAATGTACTACACCGGCGATCAAGGCAATTTATACAATTTAGGCTATTTTAACCGCCGCTACTTGCCGAACCGTCAAGACAGCTATGATCAGGTCGTTGCCTCTTTCATTCAGCCGGTACACAACAACTGGCGTTTAGTGGGCCATGCTCAATACGACATTGACAACAGTGTCGCGCGCGAATACCTGCTGGGTGTCAACTATGAGTCATGCTGCTGGGGTTTATCCGTGTACGGCCGCTCTTATTACAATGATTTAGACAACGTCAATGATGACAGTGTTAAACCTAAGCGCGCCATCATGGCGGAATTCACCTTTAAAGGCTTAGGCGGCTTCAATAATAAACTTTCATCTTTATTGGAAACCCGTGTTTTAGGCTTTAATAATATTAATCAAAATTGGACAGAACGTTAATGAAGACATTACAGTTAAAACGCGTTTTTAAAGCGACAGCACTTGCTATTTGCCTTTCTGCATCATTGCCAACCTTTGCTGCTCAACCTAAAGATGAAGTTGTTGCTGTTGTGGACAATAGCGTAATTCTGCGCAGTGATTTAGAACAAAGCATTGCAGAAGTAAAACATCAGCTGGAAGCGCAAAAGAAAACCGTACCGCCTGAACAGTATTTGCAGCAGCAGGCATTAGAACTGCTGATTACCCGTCAAGCTCAGCTGGAGCAGGTCAAGCGCTACAACATTAAGCCAGATGAAAAAAGCTTGAATGAAGCCGTGCTTAAAGTTGCAAAAGATTCAGGTTCACCAAGCCTTGAAGCGTTTCAGCAAAAACTGGATAAAATCGCACCGAATACCTATTCTTCATTACGCGGCCGCATTGCGGAAGATTTAGCGATTAACCGCCTGCGCCAGCAAATTGTGACATCCCGCATTCAAATCAGCGACTCAGATGTCAAAAACTTCTTAAACTCACCGCAAGGCCAAGCGGCTATGGGCAATCAGGCACATGTACTGCATGTCCGCATTTCAGGTGACGGCAATGATGCTGCGGTGCAAAAAATCGCCAAAGAAGTCAAGACTGAACTCACCAACAGCAATGACGTCGCAGCCATCGGTAAAAAATTCTCGAACAGCGCCGTTAAAGTCGAAGGCGCTGATATGGGCTTCCGCAGCCTGTCTGATATCCCTGCTGAATTGGCAGCGCGCGTCAGCCCATTACAGCCTGGCCAAACAACTGAACTGATCCCTGTCCGAGACGGCATTCATGTACTGAAATTGGTTGAACGCAAAAGCGGTGAACAAAAAGCCATTGTCCCGCAATATCAAACGCGCCATATCTTAATTCAGCCTTCTGAAGTAGTCAGCCCTGAAAATGCTAAGCAGATAATCGACAGCTTGTACAGCCGCCTGCAAAAAGGTGAAGACTTTACTGTATTGGCAGCCACTTATTCAAACGATCCAGGATCTGCGCGAGATGGCGGCAGCTTAGGCTGGGTTACGCCTGGCACAATGGTTCCAGAGTTTGATGAGAAAATGAAAAATACAGCGAAAGGCCAAATCAGCGAGCCATTTCAATCACAGTTCGGCTGGCATATCCTTCAAGTAACCGACACCCGCCAGCAAGACATGACTCGAGAATATCAAGAGCGCATGGCGAGACAGCTGCTGGGAGAACGTCAGTTTGATGCTGAACTGGACAGCTGGCTGCGTGAAATCCGCAACAATGCATTCGTTGATATCAAAGATCCAAGCCTCGACCGTAAAAAGAACAAGTCTTAAAACTTGTTTCAATAAAAAAACCAGCTCTAACGCTGGTTTTTTTCAAGCAATTTAAACGTATAAAAAAAGCCTCTTTTAAAAGAGGCTTTTTTTAATTCTTAATTAACGATTGTTTTCGTCATCTTGAGAATCTTCAAATTTAGTTTCACCTTCGAAACCAGCGCCTTGACCGCCGAAGCCGCCGCCTTGACCGCCAAAGCCGCCTTGACCGCCGAAGCCGCCTTGACCGCCGAAGCCAGCGCCTTGACCGCCGAAGCCGCCTTGACCGCCGAAGCCAGCGCCTTGACCGCCGAAGCCGCCTTGACCGCCGAAGCCGCCTTGACCGCCGAAGCCGCCTTGACCTTGAGCGCCGCCGAAGCCGCCTTGACCTTGAGCGCCGCCGAAGCCGCCTGCACCTTGTGCACCAGCAGGCGCGCCAGCAGGACGTGGGTTACGTGCTGGAACAACTGTAGAAATCGCGTGTTTATAAACCATTTGGCTTACTGTGTTTTTCAGTAAAACTACATATTGATCAAAAGATTCAATATGACCTTGCAATTTAATACCATTAACAAGGAAAATAGAAACTGGAATGCGTTCTTTACGGAGAGAATTTAAGAACGGATCTTGTAAAGTTTGACCTTTAGACATGTTATAACTCCAAAAAAATTAAAAATCAGCGCAAAAACTACCTTTATTTTTCAATTAAAAATTATAAAAAAGGCAGTAGCTAAATTTTGCTTTATCCGTGCCAGTTTCGCAAGTCTTCTTGAGCCTGCTCGAGAGTAAAATATGTAGTAAATTTATGCTTTTCTTGCAAAGATCTCAACCATGTATATTGACGTTTAGCAAGTTGTCGTGTTGCAAAGAGCGCCCTATCCTCCATTTCAGCACGCTTTTTGTCACTTTGGTCACTATTTTTAAGAAATTCGAGCGCTTGTCGGTAACCAACTGAACGCATTGAAGGAAGATTTGCATCTAAATCGTATTTTTTCATTAAGCCTTTCACTTCATTTAAAAATCCGATACGCCACATGATTTCTAATCTTTTTTCTATGCGCTTGTGCAATTCGAATCGATCAGGCATTAATGCATAATTATAGAAATTGTATTTATATGGTAAATTTTTAGGCTGTTCTGCCTGTAATTTCGTTATTGGCTCACCCGTGAGCTTAAACACTTCCAATGCACGGATAATCCGCTGTTTATCACTTACATTAAACTTCTGTCCAGCCAATGGGTCTGCCTGACAAAGTTCAGCGAATACCGCCTCCCATCCCTCATGCGCAGCCTTGGCCTCAATCTCAGCGCGTACAGCATAATCAGCGCTGGGCAAATTGGACGACAAGCCTTCCAGCAATGCTTTGAAATACAGCATCGTACCGCCGACCAAGATGGGAGTTTTACCTCGCGCATGCATGTCTTCAATCAGAATACTGGCGTCATCAACAAATTGAGCCGCCGAATAAACTTCTAATGGGCTGATTATATCGATCAGATGATGCGGATAGCGCGCCTGCTCTTCTTTTGTAGGCTTAGCCGTACCTATGTCCATGTCTTTAAAAACCAGCGCAGAATCGACGGAAATCAGCTCGAAATCGCCTTGCTCGTAAAGTTGACATGCCAAAGCGGTTTTTCCGCTTGCGGTGGGCCCCATTAAATTGATGACCGGCAGTTGATTTGACATGTAACGCTACTCTCCCCGAGCAAATAGTTTATCTAGCTGAGCCAATGGAAACGCGCGCCATGTTGGGCGTCCATGATTGCACTGGCTGGCAAATTCGGTTTGCTCCATCTGACGAAGCAAGGCATTCATTTCTGATAGGCTTAGAAGGCGGTGCGCGCGCACTGCTCCATGACAGGCCATACCGGCTAAAATCTGATCCCGTTTTTGCAGCAGGCCCTGTGCCTGATCGTTCGGATCTAAATCATTCAGCAGCTCTGGAATCAGCGCATCAAAGTCAGCCTTATGCAATATTGCCGGCACACCGCGAACAATGACCTGTTCGTCACCATACTGATCGATTTCCAGACCTAAACGCTCCAGCTGCTCTTTCAAATCATCAATGCGTGCGGCCTGCATCCGGCTGATCGGTACAATTTTAGGGATCAGCAATTGCTGTGAAGTCCAAAATTCCGGCTTATCCCACGCAGCCTTCATTTGCTGCAAGACAATCCGTTCATGCGCTGCATGCATATCCACAATAATCAAGCCTTCAGTATTCTGCGCCAAAATATAAATACCATGCAGCTGCGCAATAGCAATTCCTAAAGGATGCTCATCGACCTTGGCAGTAATATGATTTTGCAGTGAATCCGCAGTTTCAGACGGCATATCGCGCAGCGGCGCCAGATAGCTTTGCAGCGCATTATTCAGCTTTTGAGAACCCGCGTACTGTGATGAATAGCCCGACACATATCCTGCCGCTGAATTGGATGATGGCTGCGCATAAGAGACAGCTTGCGGCTGCACAGTATTAAAATCGCTCAAACCATCTGCAGCAGCTGTGTTTTGGCCGGCTTCCGGCATATTTTCAACAGACTTGTGAAGCTGAAATTGCTCCTGATAGCGCGGCTGCGGCTGAACAGTGTCCTGTTCAGCGATTTGCTCATTCTGCTTCATTGCCGATGACAGTTCCGCCGAAGCTGTCTGAAATTGAGATAAAGTCGCCTTGGCATAATGACGGACAAATTCATGCACTTCGCGCTGATTCAGAAACCGGATTTCATGTTTTGTCGGATGCACATTGACATCAATATTTTCAGGATCCACTTCTAAAAACAGCAAATAGCCGGCATGCTGATGCCCATGCAAAATACCGTCATAAGCCATACGCAACGCATGGGAAATGGTTTTATCTTTGACAATTCGCCCATTGACATAGACATACTGCAAATCTGCCTGCGCCCGCGCATCTGAGGGATGCCCCAGCCAGCCGCTTAAACGCATGTTCACGCTATCAGCATCGATCCAATAAGCATTTGCTGTAAATTGCCGGCCCAGCAGCTGCTGCACCCGTTGAAAACGCAGCTCTCCGCTGTCTGCAACCGGCAGATTCAGCTTGATGCTGCTGTTATGTTCTAAAACAAAACGGATATCAAAATGCGTAAGCGCCAAACGGCGGACAATTTCTTCAATATGTCCAAACTCAGTACCCGGTTTTTTTAAAAACTTACGCCGCGCGGGCACATTGAAAAATAAATCCTGTACACGGATTTGCGTGCCTTTAGCTGCGGCAACGGCTTGTATTTCCTGATGGTCAAAAGCTGTACCATTCACTTCAACCTGATAGCCGATACCGTCTTCATCTTGACTGCTGATTAGGCTTAAGCGGGACACGGCCGCAATGGATGCCAACGCTTCTCCGCGGAATCCTAAGCTGACGATAGCCTGTAAATCTTCTGCTGTCTGAATTTTACTGGTGGCATGGCGCATGACCGCCAGCGGCAGATCTTCGGCATGAATGCCACGGCCGTTATCAATAATTTCTATCAGCGTGCTGCCGCCTTGCTCAACACGAATGATGAGTTCAGTTGCGCCTGCATCAATTGCATTTTCCAGCAGTTCCTTAACCACGGAAGCAGGGCGCTCAATGACCTCACCGGCGGCTATTTGGTTCGCTAAAGCAGGATCAAGTGTGCGGATACGACGCATGCTGACATCATTCATCATAAAAAACGTTTCTCTAAAGCCTGCTGCAAAGCATCTGAATGCGAACTTAATTCGGCCATGCGGACAAGGTTATCTTCTGATTTTTCAATATTGATAATTAAATCTGCTTCTGGAATTTCTTCACCGCCTTTCGATGGCCATTCGAATAAAAAAAGCGCATCCGGTGTTTCCAAATAATCACGAATACCCATTAATTCCAACTCATAAGGATCATTAAGGCGGTAGAGATCGAAATGGAAAATATCTTTGCCGTGAATATTATAAGGCTCAACCAAAGTGTAGGTTGGACTTTTGACTGCACCCTGATGCCCCATCGCCTGCAGCCAGTAGCGGGTTAAGGTGGTTTTGCCTGCGCCTAAGTCGCCAATCAAATAAATCACACCTGCAGTAAAATGCTTTGACAAAACTTCAGCTAAGTTTTGTGTATCTTCTTCATTATTTAAAGCCAGATTAAATGAATGCTGCATACTGCTCACGACATGTACTTAAAGAGCAAATATGATAGCATCGCACAGCTTGAAAAGCCTATTGCTCAAAACCGGATTGTATATTTTTTATGATTCGGCTGTTTCAATCCATCTGTTGAAAGTGTTCTATTACCCAGCATGAATCCTGCCGAATTTATCCCGCCCATGATGCATGGTGTCAGCGCCAGTAAAGTTTTCTTAAAACCTTCGCCAGCATCCATCCAAACAGTATTTGACTACTTGTGCGCGCAATTTGGGCATATCGATCAATCTGAATGGCGGCAGCGGTTTCAGGATGGATTAATTTATGATGCATTCGGACAAAAACTGAATGTAAACAGTGCATTTCACGCCAATAGCCATGTTTTTTATTACCGGTTTCTGCCGCATGAAATCCATGTGCCTTTTGAACATACAATCCTGTTTGAAAATACTGATTTAATGGTCATTGATAAGCCGCATTTTCTGACCATGAGCCCGACTGGGCAGTATGTGCAGGAAACGCTTTTGGTGCGTTTAAAAAATCAAACCGGCATTGAGCAGCTCACGCCCATTCACCGATTAGACCGCGAAACAGCCGGTATTGTGCTGTTTTCCAAACGCCCGGAAACACGCGGCGCATATCAGCAAATGTTTGCAGAACGGAAAGTTCAGAAAACCTATCACGCTATTGCGCCCTATGCTTTGGACATGCAATTTCCGCAAACGGTTTGTTTAAACATGGACAAAGGCGAGCCGTTTTATACCATGAAAGTTTATGATGGCCAGCCAAACAGCGAAACAGAAATTCATGTGCTGGAACATGATGCGCAATGGGCAAAATATCTATTAAAACCGCATACAGGCAAACAGCATCAGCTTAGAGTTCATCTTGCTCATTTAGGGCTGCCGATCAAGAATGATCCGTTGTATCCAAATGTTGCGCATAAGGCAGACCATGACTTTACAGCGCCGCTGCAATTGCTGGCAAAGCACATTGAATTTAAAGATCCAGTAACCTTGCAGCCCATGCAATTCAGCTCGGTGCAGGAACTTAAGTTCTAACATACACTGTAATAGCTTTGTCATTACAAAATATTCGGTTTTTCTGCGTTTAACTATTGAAATCCGTTGGTTTTTGTTTAGAATAAATGCGAAAAGTTAAGTAAATTAAAGCTTTCTAAAATTATGAGAAAAACTGAAGTTTATCAAATCCGTCTGGATTCCCAAGAGAAAAAGCAAGCCTTTGCTGTATTTAAGCAATTAGGAATTACGCCTGCTCAAGCGGTTCGGCTTTTTTTCAAGCAAGTTGTACTGACAAAGTCCATCCCCTTCTCTATTGAAAATCAAAGCATCAATTTAGAACAGCTGATCCGCCTGCGCAAGCTCAAGCAGCAGGATGTTAAATTGGAACAGCCAGAGCTTATCGGTGCAGATACCTCGGAAAGCGATTTACTGCTAGACGATGAACATATGGATTTATTTGAAGAGCTGAATGCTATTTTGGGTGAAAGTGACAAAAGTTAACACTGTTGCATTTTCAAACAATTTATAAATCATCCGCTTTTGAATTTTCGCTATGCTTCATGTAAAGACATTATAAAAATGCATGGAGTCAATAATGATAGTAAGACGAGCGGCAGAACAAGACTTAACGCAGCTGGCTGTACTTTTTGATGAATACCGTCAATTTTATGGCGCATCTTCCAATCTGGACTTATCCTATCAATTTTTAAAACAGCGTTTCGACAATCAGCAAAGTGTGTTTTTCATTCATATTAAAGATGATGTATTTACAGGTTTTGTATTGCTGTATTTAGGTTTTTCTTCCGTTGCCTGCTCAACCTTTTATATTTTAGATGATGTCTATGTAACTCCAGTCTACCGCCGTCAAGGTTCAGCAAAGCAGCTCATTGACACAGCAATTTTATTTGCCCGCCATGAAAATGCCTTGCGTATCACATTAGAAACACAGAAAAATAATTACCAATCTCATCAGCTGTATGAAACTATGGGTTTTGTCAAAGATGATGAATTTCAGACCTATCACTGTTTCTTAAAATAATATGCTGTGAATGAACAGCTCTCATTTCTAAATTCATCCGCCATACACCGCAACTGCACTGTTTCAACTGCGGCTATATAATTTTCATATTTTACTTTTAGAGCTGTTTTAATTTTCTCTGACTTTGGCCAATTCAATATCCTGATCGTTTAGATAACACCATTCTCCTTCGGGCAAATTCTTTAAATGCGCCAAATTCAGCTGGCCAATTTGCGCGCGGTGCAACTGATCAACCTTATTGCCGACTGCCGCCAGCATGCGCTTAACTTGATGATAGACGCCTTGGTGCACTGTCATTTGCAGCCGGCGCTCTTCGAGGCATTGCACATCTGTCGCAGCAAATATGCCTGTTTCATTACGCAGCGCTACGCCCTGCTCCAGCTGAGCCACTTGTTCTGCGGTGACAGGATCCGCTGTGTGCATTTGATAGACTTTAGCCACATGCTTTTTAGGATGCGTCAATGCCTGCAGGAATTGACCGTCATCAGTCAGCAGCAGCAAGCCTGTTGTATCTTGGTCTAAACGGCCGACACATTGCAGCCCTCTGTTCATCAATGCATCATCAAATAATTCAAATACACTGAAATGATGTGTCGCTTGGTGTGAACACTCATATCCCTTCGGTTTATTTAATGCGATATAGACTTTTTCGCGATAGGTATAGCTTTTACCATAAACTGAAAATTCCAGCGCATGCAGATCTGCTTTGTATTTTAAATTATCAATTATTTCGCCATGAATTTGAACAGCGCCGTTTTTAATAAGCTGCTGGCAGTATTTACGCGAACCAAAACCTTGCGATTGCAGCATTTTTTCCAACAGCATATTGATACATCTCAAAATATTACGAAAATTCTCAGGCCATTCTAAAGGATGCCGCTTAGAAACCCAATGTCCAGCCGCATTAATATGCATTTTCGGTAGATATCTTAGAGAGCAATATTCAGTGATTTACCAGCAATCCCGCCTAAATCGGCTATAATCCTCGTGATGATGTAAAACTTTTGATAATGCGATGACACTTTCCAGCTTAGATTTAAACCTGATTGTTTTACTGATTTTATTGGCTTGCGGCATTTTCAGCCACAATACGGCCATTACGGTAGCGGCAGGTGTTTTAATTGTTTTCCGCATTACCCCGTTAAGTGAATATTTCCCTTTTCTGCAGCAGCATGGCCTGAACATCGGCATCATCATTTTAACTATTGGCGTACTCACACCTATTGCGAGCGGAAAAATTCCAGGTGACGCAATTTTAAAGTCATTCCTCAGCTGGAAATCTTTGCTGGCCATTACTATTGGCCTTGCAGTCGCTTGGCTTGGCGGACGAGGCGTTAAGTTAATGTCAAATCAGCCTGATATTGTCGCCGGTTTGCTCATTGGCACTGTCGCCGGTGTAGCGCTTCTACGCGGTGTGCCTGTAGGGCCTTTAATTGCTGCCGGCATATTGTCCTTATTAATAGGCATTGGACAGTAATAAGGCTTTAAAACAGCTTTGAGGCAATACAGCTGTTAATTCTTTATAGAACAAAGCCTAGCAAGGAGTAAATTGAACTTTGCTCCTTGCTATTACTGCAAAGTCTGCGCAGCCTAATTAAGCTGCAAGACGTTCCTCAATCGGCACCACTTTACGCAGTTCCGGACCGGTATAGTCCGCACTCGGGCGGATGATCCGGTTGTCTGCGCGCTGCTCCATCACATGCGCGGCCCAGCCCGTAACACGGCTCATCACGAAGATTGGCGTGAACAGCTTGGTCGCAATATCCATGAAGTGATATGCCGAGGCATGGAAGAAGTCTGCATTGCAGAATAATTTCTTCTCGCGCCACATCACTTCTTCACAGCGTACAGATACCGGATAAAGTACCGTATCGCCAACATCTTTCGCCAAACGCTCAGACCAGATTTTGATGATGCCGTTGCGCGGGTCATTGTCTTTATAGATCGCATGCCCAAAGCCCATGATCTTTTCTTTGCGCTCCAGCTTGCCCAGCATTTCACGCTCAGCTTCTTCCGGTGATGTCCAGTTTTCAATCATTTCCATCGCCGCTTCATTCGCGCCGCCATGCAATGGACCGCGCAGTGAACCAATCGCGCCAGTAATGCACGAATGCATATCTGAAAGTGTTGATGCGCATACACGCGCTGTGAATGTTGACGCGTTGAATTCATGCTCTGCATACAGAATCAGCGATACATTCATCACCTGCTCATGCAGTTCATTCGGCTTTTCACCGCGAAGCAGGTGCAGGAATTGCGCGCCGATTGAATCGTCATCGGTGTTTTCTTCAATGCGCACGCCGTCATGGCTGAAACGGTACCAGTAGCAGATGATGGCAGGTAAAGTTGCCAAAATGCGGTCCGCGACGTCCTGCTGTTCATCAAATGATTTTTCTGTTTCAAGATTGCCCAGCATGGAGACGCCTGTGCGCATCACGTCCATCGGGTGTGAATCTGCAGGAATGCGTTCCAGCACTTCTTTCAGCGCTTGCGGCAATTGGCGCAGTGATTTTAATTTTGCCTTATAGGCTGTCAGCTGTTCTGCTGTCGGCAATTCGCCAAAGAAGATCAGGTATGCGACTTCTTCGAACTGGCAGTTTTCCGCCAAATCCTGCACGTCATAACCGCGGTATGTTAAGCCTGCGCCGCTTTTTCCTACAGTTGAAAGTGCTGTTTTCCCTGCCACTTGTCCGCGCAGCCCTGCGCCGGTGAGTACTTTTCCTTCAGCCATTTTAATTCTCCATTTTGAATTATTTATTTAAACAGTTTATCCAGTGTATTTTCAAAGGTATGGTAATCCAGAAATTCATACAGTTCCTTGCGCGGCTGCATGATGTCAAGAACGTTGACTTGGGTGCCGTCCTTGCGGATGGACTGCATCACCTCCAGCGCGGCTTTCTGCATGGCGCGGGTGGCTGACAGCGGGTACAGCACCATGCGGATGCCCTGCTCGCCCAGCTCATCGACGGTGTAGTACGGGGTATCGCCAAATTCGGTGATGTTCGCCAGCACAGGCACGCCGACTGCATCGCAGACAGTTTTGTACATGGTGATGTCGGTCATCGCTTCGGCAAAGATCGCATCCGCACCGGCTTCGACGCAGGCGCAGGCGCGGTCAATCACGGCCTGCAGGCCTTCTTTCTGCAAGGCGTCCGTACGCGCCATCACCACAAAGTTTGAATCTGTTTTTGCATCAACCGCGGATTTGATGCGGTCAACCATTTCCTGCTGCGTCACGATTTCTTTGTTCGGACGGTGGCCGCAGCGCTTCTGCGCAACCTGGTCTTCAATATGTACAGCAGCGGCGCCGGCGGCGATCATTTGCTTGACGCTGCGCGCGATGTTGAATGCGCCGCCCCAGCCGGTGTCGATATCGACCAGCAGCGGGGTGTCTACGCGTTCTGTGATACGGCGGACATCTTCTAAAACGTTATCCAGACTGGTCATGCCTAAATCAGGCAAGCCATAAGAGTAGTTCGCGACACCGGCACCCGAAACATAAATGGCTTTGTAACCCACCTGTTTGGCCATCATGGCTGCATAAGCGTTGACTGTACCGATGATTTGTAATGGTTTTTCCACTTCTAGAGCTTGTCTAAATCTTAAACCTGCAGACGTTTGTTCTGTCATATTCCTTTCCACAGTGGTCACTTTATTTGTTGAGGCTTGAGTATACTCATAATTATTCCGCCCGCTATGACCCATTAGAATTTTTACTCTAAAACTTTAGTCAAATATTTTTGAAATATATAATATTATTTCGTTACAGCATGATTGTCTTTTGCACTGCGATGAATGCAGAATCCTGCGCAAACTTTTGCTATAATTTCAAGAGATTTTTTATTTATAGATTATATTTCCCTCATATATGCAAGATTTAGCTCAGTTAGAACCAATCGCCCGTGACCTGCCGCAAACCAAACGCGGTCATGAACGTTGTGTTGCGCTTTTAGAAAGCGCAACAGAGCTATTTCTGAAATTTGGCTACGAATCTGTTTCTTTAGACGACATTGTGAACCATGCTGGCGGATCCAAAGCTTCTATCTATAAATATTTCGGCAGTAAAGAAGGCTTATTTAAGGCTATTTGCGATTACCGCCGCGACCAATTTTTCAAAGATATCTGTCAGCCTTTTGATCCAAAGCTTACAGATTTGCGCAACTACCTCATCAGCACCTTATTGAATTTTCAAAAAAACTTAAATCAGCCTGAAAAAGCCGCGTTTATGCGCTTGGTTTTAGAACAAAGCCAGCGCAATCCTGAGTTAGCCCGCCATATTCATGAACAGGGCCCGAAACAAATCCAGCTGGCCATTGCCAAAGCGCTCGAAAATGCGCACAGCAAAGGAATTCTGTATTGTGAAAACCCACTATTTTCAGCCCAGTTCTATTTTGGGATTTTACGGAATTTAGAATGGAAAATATTAATGGGGCTTCCAGCAGAAGAATCTGATCAAGAAAACATCAAATACATTAGCTATTGTGTAGATCACTTCTTGGATGGGCATCAAAAGCCATAGTTTTTTTGCAATTTTACGCATATTTGGTATAGAGTATTCGATTCTCCTTTTCTTAACCAACCAACAACTAATTGTTGTTTACTTTTTTGATTCAGCAATTATTGTGGAGTAATCATGGCTCTGCGTCACTTTCTTACTTTACGCGATTTATCGACTTTAGAACTTAACCAAATTGTGCAGCGCGGTATCGAGCTGAAGCGCAAACAGCACAACAATGAAGTATTCCAGCCATTCGCTGGTAAAGTGATGGGGATGATTTTTGAAAAATCGAGTACCCGTACCCGTGTATCGTTTGAAGCAGGCATGAGTCAGTTTGGCGGCAGCGCAATCTTCCTATCATCACGCGACACGCAATTAGGCCGCGGCGAACCCATTGAAGATTCTGCCCGCGTAATTTCAAGCATGCTTGATATTGTGATGATCCGTACCTTTGGTCATGACATCGTAGAACGCTTTGCATCATATTCGAAAGTGCCGGTCATCAATGCTTTAACAGATGACCACCACCCTTGCCAGCTGCTTGCGGATATTCAAACGTATGTAGAGCACCGCGGTTCAATCGAAGGCAAAACGGTCGCCTGGATTGGCGATGGCAACAATATGTGCAACTCTTATATAGAAGCGGCGCATATGTGGGACTTTAAATTAAAAATTGCGTCACCTAAAGGTTACGAGCCAAAACAGCAGTTCCTTTCTGAATTTGCCCATTGTGTGGAATTAGTTGGCTCTGCTGAAGATGCGGCGGTAAATGCAGATTTGATTGTAACTGACGTTTGGGCAAGCATGGGTCAGGAAGAAGAGCAAAAAATTCGCGAAAAAGCGTTTGCGGATTATCAGGTGAATGAACGCCTGATGGATTTAGCGCACACTGACTGCCTATTCATGCATTGCCTGCCAGCCCATCGCGGTGAAGAAATCTCAGAAAACATGCTGGACCATAAAAATGCCGTGGTTTGGGATGAAGCAGAAAATCGGCTGCATGCACAAAAAGCGCTGGTTGAATTTTTAATTAACGAAAATCTAAAAAAAGACGCATAATTTAATGCAATAAAAAAGCGCCTTCGGGTGCTTTTTTATTGCCAATCTCGATATAATAAAAACCATAATTTTTATAAGTGATTTTAAAATGGATTTAAAGCAATTGCTTCTTGGTTTCGGGTTATCCATTGTTGCGGCTCAATTAATAGCAGCGCCTACTGAGCTGGATCAATACTTACAGAAAAAGCAGATTTTAGACAGTCACTATAAAATTCAGAACAGCCAAGCCTTAAACGATGTTTTAGATGTTCTCAGCGATGAAGACTCAAGGACTTTACCTTTTCAGGTCGATCAAAACATGCTGATGGAAAAATATCAAATGAATGCCCAGCAAATTGATATTGAGGGCATCATCACAACCCCAGATTTTTCACAATTTGAGCAAAGTATCGGAACAGCTGAAGTTAAAAAATTAATGAAAAAAAATACATTGCAAAACTGCCACTTATTATTTGAAAACCAATTTCAGCGCAGCAACCCTTATGCCGTGAATATGAAGCTGGCATCAGAAAAACAAGTCTATCAATACATTATTAAAAATACAGAATGCGCATTTTGACTTGCACCATCAACTTTCAATTCGAAAAAAGCCTCTCAAAATAGAGGTTTTTTTGAATTCTCTAACCACCCGAATACCGCTCAATTTAGCGGATCAAGCCCTGAGGCTGCAAAATAATCATTAATGCGCCGCAAATTACAACTGCCCCGCCCAGTAAATCCCAGCGGCTTAAGCTGACATGATCAACAAACCGAAGCCACATCAGCGCACTAAAGATATAGATCCCGCCGTAGGCTGCATAAATCCGCCCTGATGCGGCCGGATGCAGGGTTAACAGCCAGACAAAAGCGGCCAGCGCCAAAATTGTCGGAACCCAGAGCCAATGCGATTTACCTTGATTTAATATTAAATATGGAAAATAACAGCCAAGAATTTCCATCACTGCCGTTATTAAAAATAAAACCAAGGTCATGAGAACCTTGCCAATTTGAATATCCATAATGTCTCTAAAAATTAAAATGCTTTAAGCCACGCATTCAATATCGCAATGAATAAAGCAAAGCAGCTAAAATGAATACGATACAAAAAACCCGTGTAAACACGGGTTTTTATAAAAGTGATAAGAATTAAGCGGGTTCAGCTGTTTGATCCTCAAACACTTCGAGTTTCAAACCAACAGCCTTTCCATTCTCTTTTTTCACAGAAACAGCCACATTACCGCCATGCTCTGCTAACTCACCAAACAAGATCATCTCTGCAAGCGGTTTCTTCAAATGCTCCTGAATCAAGCGCTGCATAGGACGCGCGCCCATTAAGCGGTCATAGCCATTTTCAGCCATCCATTCGCGCGCGCTTTGGTCTACTTCAAGAATGACTTTTTTATCATCCAGCTGTGCTTGAAGTTCTGTTAAGAACTTATCGACCACATTTTCAATCACTGTTACAGGCAAGGCCTTAAACTGAATCACACCATCTAAGCGGTTGCGGAATTCTGGCGAGAATGCTTTTTTCATTGCATCCTGATTATCATTGCTGTTGTCCTGTTCTTTAAAGCCAATGCTGATGCGGGAAATGCTTTCTGCACCAATATTAGTTGTTAAGACCAAAACCACATTACGGAAATCTGATTTCCGGCCATTGTTATCGGTCAAGGAACCATGATCCATAATTTGCAGCAACAAATTAAAGACGTCTGGATGCGCCTTTTCAATTTCATCCAAAAGCAATACACAGTGCGGATTTTTATGAATGGCGTCCGTCAATAAACCGCCTTGATCAAAACCGACATAACCCGGAGGCGCACCGATTAAACGCGATACTGCGTGGCGTTCCATATATTCTGACATATCGAAACGCACCAGCTCTACACCCAGCAATTTAGCCAGCTGCTTGGTGACTTCAGTTTTACCGACACCTGTAGGGCCAGCAAATACAAAACTGCCGACTGGTTTGTCAGGTGATTTCAGGCCTGCGCGTGACAATTTAATGGCTGAACCCAGCGCTTCAATGGCTTCGTCCTGACCAAAGACCACACGTTTCAAATCCCGCTCAAGATTTTCCAATACAGTCTTATCATCTTTAGATACAGTCTTCGGCGGAATCCGCGCAATTTTTGACACAATATCTTCAATGTTTTCAACTGTAATAGCCGTATCATCCTGCTCCGCTTTCAAGCGGCGCTGCGCACCGGCTTCATCAATCACGTCAATGGCTTTATCCGGTAAGAAACGGTCATTAATGAATTTTGCAGATAGTTCTACGGCTGAAACCAATGCTGAATCTTCATATTTCACATGGTGAAACTCTTCAAACTTAGATTTTAGGCCGCGCAGGATATCAATCGTTTCCGAAACAGATGGTTCACTGATGTCAATTTTTTGGAAACGGCGTGACAATGCATGATCTTTTTCAAAGACTTGACGGTATTCTTGAAAGGTTGTCGAGCCAATGCAGCGCAGGGTTCCATTTGCCAGAGCTGGTTTAATCAGATTCGAGGCATCCATGGTGCTTCCCATGCTTGAGCCAGCGCCAATGATCATGTGAATTTCGTCAATGAATAAAACAGCTTCTGGTTTTTTCTTCAAGGCATTCAGTAATTGTTTTAAACGTTTTTCAAAATCACCGCGGTATTTGGTTCCTGCCACTAATGCGCCAATATCAAGGCTGTACACTTCAGCATTTTCCAAAGGTTTAGGCGCTTTACCGTTCACAATCAGCCATGCCAAACCTTCGGCAATAGAAGTTTTCCCTACACCCGGGTCACCCACCAGCAGCGGGTTATTTTTGCGGCGACGGCATAAAATCTGGGCGGCGCGCTCAATTTCTTTTTCGCGGCCAATAAGCGGGTCTGTCTTGCCCTTTTGCGCTTCAGTATTTAAATTGGTTGTATACAGCTCGAGAGGCCCAGCATTTGCTGAAGATGCAGTTTCACCATCCAGCTCTTCAATTTCCTCTTCCTGCTGCACTTCATCTTTACGTGTGCCATGCGAAAGATACTGAGTTAAAGTCAACCTGTTGATCTGATGACGCTTCAGCAAATATACCGCAAATGAATCGCGCTCTGAGTACATAGCAACAAGAATATCCGCACCTTCAACTGTACGGTCGCTGCCGCTTGATTGAACATGAAAAATTGCACGCTGTAAAATACGGTCAAAACTTTCTGTAGGATGAGGCGCCTGATCACTGTTTTCACCAAGCTTAGGTGTATGCTGTTCTACGTACTCTTCGAGTTCTTTTCGAAGTACGATAATGTCTGCACCGCATGCTTTTAAAGCATTTACAGCAGAGTCGTTATCAAGCAAAGCCAATAATAAATGTTCTACCGTCAAAAACTCATGTCTCTTTTGACGAGCCATGCTGACAGCCAAACGTAAGGATACTTCTAATTGACGACTGAGCATGCAACCCCCTTAATCTTTGGGCTCAATCTGACAAAGCAATGGATGGCTTTGTGACCGAGCATAATTATTGACCTGGTTTGCTTTCGTCTCCGCAATATCCCGCGGATAAACCCCTGCAACACCTTTTCCTTCATAGTGTACAGTTAGCATTACTTGAGTAGCTTGGTCAAGATTCATTGCAAAGTATTGTTGTAAAATTTCTATTACAAAGTCCATTGGGGTGTAGTCGTCGTTCATTAAAATAACAGCGTACATAGGCGGGCGCTTTAATTCCGGCCGCGCAGTCATCACGGTCGTGTCTAAATCTCCATCTTCATGCGTTTCATTGCTCAAGCGCGGGCTGATGTGCCAATCCACTATTCCAGTTTCATAGAATGAGTCTTTAATGTCAGATAAACTCATTTGACGCTTATTACTTCGCATAAGATTCTTGTTTCACACTTCAGTTTGAGTTTGCTTCAGTTTGGGGAATTTCTGAAAGAAGAGAAGATTGATTCTCTACCGCAGCACCCTTAGACCAGCTGAAACGACGGATCACCTGTTTTCCAGCGCCATTTAAACGCACTTCAATAAAGTCTGGATTAAAGCCTTTCGGCAATGTCCAGCGGCCTGTCAGGCGCTCATTATTTTCAAAATTAAAGTTTTTATCTTCCATTGGAACAGTCAGCACTTCAGTGCCCTGAATTAAGCGCAATTCCGCACTGCCTGAAGCATTGCTTTTGCTTGGGCTGACTTGCATTAAGTCCAACTGATATTCAAAGGCATTGTCCGGCAGCGGTTTAATGGCCAAATGCTGAACCGCCAATGCAATGCCGCCGCGCTGACGCAGCACTTCGCGGTATAGCACGCCGATGTTCTCGGCCTGTGCCTGCGCATCGCGGGATTTATTCACTTCCAGAAATAAATCATTGGAGTTGCTGACCGCAACATCACGTTCTTGAATGGCAGTATTCAGGCTTTTATTCAATACGGCAAGCTCTAATTTTTGCTTTTTCACAACTTCAACCAGCTGCTCCGCATCTGCATCATAACCCACCACTGTCAGGCCTTGACGGTGCCCAACTGTGTAGCCCAGCAAACCGCTGCTCAAAATTAAAACAGCTGCGCCAATCGCCAATGGCATATTGGTTTGCAAAAACGGTTTTTTTTCGCTGGCATTGTGCTGTGGCGCAATCTGTGAGTCTGAATTCTGCATCATCATCTCTTGTTTTGATTTATTCAAAGCACACATTTAAATCTAAATCCAAATGTGTGTGAAGCATTTAAACGTTTCTTATGGTAATAAACCGATGCCTTGCAAGCCTGCGTTTTCTGCAAAGCCGAACATCAAGTTCATATTTTGCACAGCCTGACCAGCAGCGCCTTTTACTAAGTTATCTTGAGCAGCAAGAATCACCAGCTTTTTCGGCTGCGGCTTATACAGTGCAATACGCAATTGGTTCGCACCGCGGACTGAACGGGTTTCAGGTGAACTGCCAGCCGGCATCACGTCAACAAACTGTTCATTGGCATAAAATTCTTCATACAGGCTTTGTAAATCGGCTGCTGCGCCCGCATCCGTCAAATCAATGTAAATGGTGCTGAGCATGCCGCGGATCATTGGTACTAAATGCGGTACAAACAGAATTTCGTTAAACACACCTTTTTGACCAGAGATATTTTCCAATGCTTCTACAATTTCAGGGTGATGGCGGTGGCCTGCAACACCATAAGCTTTAAAGTTGTCTGCATTTTCAGAATAAATCATGCCGAGGCTGGCTTTACGGCCGGCGCCTGAAACACCTGATTTTGCATCAATAATAATGCTTTCAGGTTTCACTAATGCGTTAGCTTTCAAAACTGGCGCTAAGCCCAGCTGTACTGTCGTTGGGTAACAGCCGGGGTTGCCAATGACATCCGCTTGCTTAATTTGTTCACGGTTCAGTTCTGACAAGCCATAAACAGAGTCTTTTAAAATATCTGGACAAGCATGTTCTAGGCCATACCATTTTTCAAATTGTTCTAGATCCTGCAAACGGAAATCCGCTGCTAAGTCGATGACTTTGGTGTTTGCCGCTACAAGCTCTTCTGCATGTTTCATTGCTACACCATGCGGAGTCGCAAAGAATACAGCATCACATTTTTTTAATTCATCGATGTTCAAATCTGAATACTGGAGATCGGTATGCCCGCGCAAGCTTGGGAACATGTCATCGACACGGCGTCCATTTTCAGTACGCGAAGTTAATACTTTCACTTCCGCATTTGGGTGTCGCAGCAAAAGACGCAATAATTCAACGCCTGTATACCCTGTACCGCCGACAATACCTACTGAAATCACGCTCATTACCTCTATTCAAAGTATCCATTTAATGACTGCATAGTATGACAGGAAGTTGCGGTTTTCTGAACTGTTTTGCTTGGTTTAATCTTTTTATTTAGTTTTCCTTGTGTTTGAAAAATCATTCAGTATTCGCTCTTAATATTTTTATACTTGTTGAACACCAATATTTCGCACAATTCGGCACTTCTATCATCGGTAAAATATGAACTAAAGTAATTATCAGAGAATATCATTTCAATTTTTAAAAATAATCTAGCCATTGGGTCCACAATATTTTTAAGTATAATTTAGTTCATTAAACCAAATACGCACACTTAAAAACTACTATGCTTTATATCATCGGCGTAATCTTACTTATTTTTATTATCCTTCATTACAAACTATATCTTGCAGAAGCATTTACGGTTGAATATCTCTTCTTTTCAATACTTATTTTAATAATTTTTGTCTTAATCAAAAGCTACCGCATTTTGCATTAATTTTTTTCAATAAAGAATTGACCTCAGACATTAGTCCACCACCACGGCATTGGACTGTTCTTCAATGTTTTCCGATGCAGCTGAAAATTCACATCATGCTTTTCCACCTCCACCCAAAAATGTGGACTATGATCAAAATGCTTGGTATGCGCCAACTCGTGTACAGCTACATAGCGTGTGATTTCCTGCGGGAAAAGCACCAACCCACTATTCAACATAATGTCATGCTTAGCTGAGCAACTACCCCAGCGGGTTTTAGGCTGGCGAATAGTACATTCACCATAACACAAGCCAATCTCAAGACTTAACTGCTGTAAAAATACAGGTAAATACTGCTTCGCATAAGCAATGACAAAACTTTTTACATACTGTTCAGGCTGTCGATCACTGATATAAAGCTGATGGTTCTGCTCATCTAAGATAAATGAGTTTTTTTGCGTTTTATAAATAACCTTTAAAGGCTGTTCTAAATTGAACAGTTTTAATTCAGCAGGTAAACTTTTATCTCGCTGGCCTGCTTTTTCCTGCTGCTTTTGCCACGTTTCAATCATCCATTGTTCTGATTGTTTTAAAAATTCCTGTATCTGACGCTGTGTGCAAAATTGTGGCACGGTTAATTTAATTTGCGTCGGCTCTACACGCAGCCTTAAACGTGTGGCGCGTAATTTTCGGGTGATTTGGATTTCTGGAATGTTTTGGGTCATTTATTCTTTTATTAAAAGCTATCAACAATGCATAGAATTTAACTTTGAACAGTTTTCAAAAATATACTGGAAGTTCCTTCTCCCTCAGGGAGAAGGTTAGGATGAGGGAGCTTTTAAAAGAAACCTCTCCCTAACCCTCTCCTAAAAAGAGAGGGAACTTACAAAATTAAACCGCTGTACGCTCTTCAATACCGTTATCTGTCGCTACCACAGCAATATCCGCTTTGTTCAAAGCAAAAATACCGTTGCACACAACACCAGGAATATTGTTCAAGGTTTTCTCCAGTTCCAGCGCATTTAAGATGTTGAAGTTATGCACATCTAAAATTACGTTGCCATTATCTGTCACCACGCCTTCACGGTAAACTGGGTCACCGCCAAGCGCGACAATTTTACGCGCAACGGCTGAACGCGCCATTGGAATCACCTCTACAGGTAAAGGGAAATCATGGCCCAGCTGATCGACCCATTTAGAATCATCTACAATACAGACAAATTTCTTTGCAATTGAAGCCACAATTTTTTCACGTGTTAAGGCTGCGCCGCCGCCTTTAATCATGTGCATATGGCGGTCAATTTCGTCAGCGCCATCGACATAGGCGTCCAGACCGCCGACACTGTTCATATCTACAACTTCAATGCCTAATTTTTTCAAGCGCTGTGCAGTGGCTTCAGAACTGGCGACTGCCGCTTCCAGTTGCAATTCCGGCAATAATTCAATGAGGAAGTTTACTGTACTTCCTGTACCTACACCCAAAATTCCGCCCTTAGGCAAATGCTTCAATGCAGCCTTTGCGACAGCTTGTTTCTTTTCATCTTGGGTAGCATACAGACTCATAACTTGGCTCAACTATTTTTTGACATTTGCTGCTGATTTTACAGCCCAAATGTACGGGGGTTTGTTACAATGAACGCTTATTTTAAACTGTTAGATGGAAAATTAACATGCTGTCTCGTTTGGTTCGACAAATATTACAGGCAACGGTGTACGACGTTGCAATCGAAACTCCACTCGAAGCAGCGCCACGAATTAGTGAAAAGCTAAATAATAACATTCGCTTCAAACGCGAAGATTTACAGCCTGTCTTTTCTTTCAAATTGCGCGGTGCCTACAACCGTATCAGCCAATTGCCGAAATCTCAGTTGGAACGTGGCGTTATTACTGCTTCCGCAGGCAACCATGCGCAAGGCGTGGCCCTATCTGGTAAAAAGCTGGGTATTCGCGCCATTATCGTTATGCCAAAAACCACACCGGATATTAAAGTTCAAGCCGTTAAACGCTTAGGCGGTGAAGTTGTACTGCATGGCGACTCATTTGATGTTGCCAATAAATATGCGATTCAATGCGCTCAAGATGAAGGCATGACCTTTATTCCGCCGTATGATGATGAACTCGTGATGGCTGGCCAAGGCACGATCGCCAATGAGATTTTGCGCCAATGGCGTGATGTTGAATATGTCTTTGTTGCTGTCGGCGGCGGCGGTTTAATTGGCGGCGTAGCCGCGTATTTAGGTGACGTTGCGCCGCATGTCAAAGTCATTCCTGTGGAATATGATGAATCTGCCTGCTTAAAAGCAGCCTTTGAAGCTGGTGAGCGTGTGATCTTGCCTTCTGTCGGCTTATTTGCAGATGGTACAGCGGTTGCTCAGATCGGCGAAAAACCGTTTGAAGTGATTCAGCTGCAAAAATCAGATAACTCTGGCCCAATTGTTGAGCGTGACGTTGTGCTCGTCAATACTGATGAAATTTGCGCAGCCATTAAAGATACCTTTGATGAATGCCGCAGCATTGTCGAACCATCAGGCGCGATGGCATTGGCGGGCATTAAAAAATATGCCGCTGAGCATGGCTTAGAAGGCAAAAATATGGTGTCGATTGTTTGCGGCGCCAACATGAACTTTGACCGCCTGCGCTACATTGCTGAACGCACTGAATTGGGTGAACGCAAAGAAGCTATTTTTGCAGTGACCATTCCAGAAGAAAAAGGTTCTTTCTTAAAATTCTGCCGTGCATTGCAAGGCCGCAACATTACAGAATTCAACTACCGCGCCAGCAATTCCAGCGCAGCGCAAGTCTTTGTCGGCATCAGCCTGAAAGGCGGTGAAAAAGAACGTCAGGACATTTTTGAAACATTAAAATTTCAATATGACGTCGATGACTTATCTGATGATGAAGTGGCTAAACTGCATATCCGCTATTTGATTGGCGGCCATGCCGATATCGAAAATGAACGCTTATTCCGCGTGGAATTTCCAGAGCGCCCTGGCGCTTTGCTGACATTCTTAGAGCGTCTTGGCCCAACACATAACATCACTTTATTCCATTACCGTAATCACGGCGCAGCCGAAGGCCGTGTATTGGTGGGTATGGAAGCAACTGATGCCAAACAGAACCCTGACGGTTTAATTGAAACATTGGAAAGCATTACATATCCATATGCAGAAATTACCAACAACTTGGGTTATCAGCGTTTCTTGAAATAAACACTGCATTCCAATAGTTTTGAAAATAGCCTGTATATATACAGGCTATTTTTTTGTATATTCAATAACAATAAAAAATATTGATAATAAAAATGATTTTTAAATTGCATACCCGATCTTGGGAAAGATTTTTTCTCATTCCTTTTCTGCAATTATGATGCATCAGCGTACCAATTAACGTTATTAAACTCTTTATTCAAGACTTTACAGCTGTCTTTACGCTGTTGATATTGCTATGCATACTCATGGCGCGCGTTCCCTACTGTATGCTAAAGCTCGCGCCCAAACATGCATATAAAGCAACGGCTGTCTATATGCTCTTTATTTGCGGCTTGACGCAGCTGCTCATTTTTATGATCAAATACACCGATCAGCACCCTATCAGCCCAAAGGAATTGTCGGATTTTTATCATAAGCATGATTGCTATGATGATTTACCGAATATTGAATGATCCGTATGATTTAACACAGGAGAATACAGAGATATAATTTATTTAAGGTTTACGAATAAAATCCAAATGATTTGCTTAGGCTATTTTTATCAAAGCGATATATCAAATTCAAACACTGCTATATCGACTGCGAACAATCCTGCAATGCATAGATTTCAATTTTCAGTTCTTCATCTTTAAATTGCTTTTCAAATTTCTTACAGAATTTATGCATTTTTTCCACATCCTGATGTACGGCCATCCAATAATATTGTTCAGCGCAAATCAGCAATAATTTATGCTGATGCTGTTTGAGCAGTCCATACAGCTCATCCAATATAATTTCTGCAACTTGCTCTTGCAGATTATAGCATTTGCTAACCGCATTTTTTAAGCTTTCATAATGAGCAAAAACAGGCTGCGTTTGTTCCGTGATTTGCGGATAGATTTGATTAAAATCAATATTCAAGTTTTGCAGTACCGCACTGCAGGCCAAATCTTTTTCCGTAAATTTCAAAGGGTCAAGCGCCAGCAAAAAAGAACGTTCAGAAATCCCCTCTTTTTCAGCGAGCAGCCACAGCTTGAATTGCTCAAAGCTTCGCCGGTTTTTTGCTTTCGGAATTTTCCGGGTTTGCAGTTCCGGATACCACGCCTGCAACCACTGATATATTTTTTTATCGTTCATTTTTTAATTCTTCTATTGCGATTGCTCAAAAGCATTTGACACTTAAGCATCATCAGCTTAGGTCTTTAAAATAATCTAGCAAAAGGATTTGAACAAAATATGACAGTCCTTCAATAGGGCTGAATTTAGAAAAACAACATCAGAAGATTGCCGATAAAATATCGGATATATATCTAATCAATTAAGACCATAGGTTCTTCATTGCCAAAAATTTCATTAAAAGCCGTAATAATCTGATTGACCAATTCTTCATTATTCGGCACCAGCAGCCAATACGGGCTTTCCTGCTCAATCACCAGCAAAGCCAAATCATAGGGTTCAATAAATAATTTTATATTATTAAAAACAACATTATAGGTAAATTCAAAATCATAGGCATGGGCAGGTTCCGGGTCAATTTCCTGATCACTTTCTTCATACATTTCATAAAAAGCGCCCATTTCAGCATCAATCTGATTGCTTAATTCATCCAGATCTATATTTAACTGCTGCAGCCGGTGGCATTCTGCAATACCATTTTGACGATAATCCATCATATTCAGCTGCTGCAGATTCGAATAGAATTGATTAAGCCAAAGCATCAAGCTTTCAAAATTATCCTGTTCATCTGGCAATTCAGTTTCTTTGAGTTCCGGAAAAGCCACCTGCAATGCCTGATACAGTGTCTTGTGCATGCTCATACTCCTTTTGGCGCTTCCACCTCAATAAGCTTTTGTAATATATAATTTTGTAAGATAGATAGCTGGCGTGTTTATAAATAGATAAAATACATTAAGAACAGCATAGACGAATAATTGAGTGCTTTATAGCCAATAATCGTTAACAAATACGACATGAAGATAGGAAACTGATTGTATGGCGCAATTTGCAGTCATTGGGCTTGGAAGCTTTGGTGCAACCGTGGCTACAGAGTTAATTGGCCTCAAGCACGATGTCATTGGCATCGACAGCAATAAAAAATTTGTAGAGAATATTTCAGATCAATTAACCCATGCTGTCATAGCGGACGCTACAGATGAACATGTTCTTAGTGAATTGAATATTCAAAAATGTGAAGCTGTCGTTGTCGCAATTGGGGAAGATATTGAAGCCAGCATTCTGTGCGTGCTGCATCTTAAAAACCTAGGCATTGATAAGATCTGGGTCAAAGCGAAATCAAAAGCGCATCATATGATTTTGACCCATTTGGGGGTAAACAAAATCATTCATCCTGAAGAGGATATGGGCGTGCGTATTGCACAATCACTGAGCTATCCGATGGTCAGCCGCTACATGGTTCTGGAAGATGACCATTATATTGTTAAAGTTGAGCTCAAAGAAGCACAGCAAGGATTGCGCTTTAATCAGCTTATGGAACATGCGCCTGAAGTCAAAACCCTGATTCATAAGCGCGGCAAAGAGATTCTTTTCAGCATTGATCCAAATATGATCTTGCAAAAAGGTGATATTTTAGTGGTTGAGGGGTTATTGGAACCTTTACGCCGCCTATCCAAACAATTTAAATCCGTATGAAAAACCTGCACAATAAAAAACGCGGCATGATCAATCTCAGCCCGCCCAGCTTGCTGGCTTTGGGTTTTCTTGCTTTGATTATTATCGGGACATTACTGCTTAAGCTCCCCTTTGCGCATCATGGCGACCTCTCTTGGCTGAATGCGGTTTTCACTTCGACATCTGCCGTCACCATTACGGGACTTTCTGTAGTCAATGTCGGCGAAGCCTATACTGTATTCGGAAAAATCGTAATTATGTTTTTGCTGCAATGCGGCGGCTTAGGCTTTATGAGTTTCGCTATTTTGGCAGTGATGAGCCTTTCGCCCCAATTAGGCTTAAAACAGCAGATTATGGCGCAGGAAACGATTGGGCAAACCAGTCTCAAAAAAGTCACCTTCACCATTAAAGGCGTTTTTCTGTATTCGTTATTCTTTGAAGCCGTCGGCACCGTCATTTTAACCGTTGCATGGCTTCCAGACTATAACTTCGCTCAAGCTTTTTTCTACGCTGCCTTTTACAGTGTATCTGCCTTCAATAATGGCGGGTTCTCACTGTTTCCAAACAGCCTGATGAGCTTTGCAGATCAGTATGTCATTACTTTCACCATCAGCATGCTGTATATCATTGGCGGTATCGGCTTTTTGGTGCTGATGGATATAAAACAGCATAAAAGCTGGAAAAAATTAAGCCCAAACAGCAAGCTGATCTTATCGACAATTGCAGGTCTGAATATTTTTGCCTTCATTATCATCTGGTGTTTAGAAGCCAGCAATCCGCTGACCTTAGCCACGATGAGTCTAGGCGATCAAGCAGTCAATGCATGGTTTCATGCGACTGTTCCCCGATCTTCCGGCTTTAACAGCCTGCCGATGGATCAGCTTTCCGATGCATCTTCACTCATTACCATGATGCTGATGTTTATTGGCGGCGGCTCGCTCAGTACCGCTGGCGGCATTAAAGTCGGCACGTTTATTATTGTGGTGCTGAGTGTGGTCAGCTTTTTACGCCGTGAAGATGAAGTCCGTGTGTTTAATCATGCCATTCCAGAAAAAACCACATTTAAAGCTTTGGCTGTAATTATTATTACCGTCACGCTTATTTTTATCGGGTTTTTCAGCCTGCTGCTGATTGAACCTAATGAGCGCTTCCAAGATTTGCTTTTTGAGGCAGTCTCTGCAGCTTGCACCGTAGGCCTATCGCGCGGTATTACCGGAGAACTGCAGCCAGCCAGCTTGGTTATTTTAATGCTGCTGATGTTTGCAGGGCGATTAGGCCCTTTAACCCTCGCATACTTAATTGCCACACCGAAAAAGAGCCGCTTAAAGCACCCGCCGACAGAAATCCAAATTGGATAAAAAATCTGATTGAGGCATTAATTTGATAAAACCGTTAACCATAAAAAACCGTGCCTTGGCACGGTTTTTTTATCTGTACAGTTAACTCAAGTATGAATTAGAACCAATTCATCAGTGACACGCCTAAGCCGACATAGGTAGCGCGGTGGTTATAATCAATCAAGCTCTCACCATAACCATCAAACAATTGAAACTGGCCCCGCAGTTTGCCGTTAATCGGGAACGTCCAGTCGAACTGCACGGCGCCATGCGAGTCATCACCGCCTTTTAAAGAGTGACGCAGCATTAAGCTGAAATCATGTTCTTTATAGCGGTAAAATGCGGTTAAATCGCCGCGCCCCATATAATCTTTAATATCAGGGTTATTATCATCTTTTTCATTTTCTTCGATGCGGTACCAAGGGCGCAGCATTAAAGCAAAATTATCTTTTTCAAAACCCAGATTCAGGATCACGCGGTTCCAGCTGCGGGACAATGGATCAGAACGGCCGTTCGATTGATGGTTAAATGTCAAACCCAGCATCCGCCAGTTAATGCCCAGCAACTCATAATTCGTCCGAAAAACTAAACTCGCTTCCGGTTCGTAATTCGTTTCGCGGAATGGACGGGATTCATCGGCGTTATACACCTGCCAGCGCGAAGACTGCGTATAGCCCAGCCAGACATCGCCGTTATCACCGAACAGATTCTCAACTGCTTTGGTTTTCAAAGACAGCTGAAATTTCGCTTCCATCGACTTTAGATTCTGTTCTTCATCAAGCGCTACCGTATTGTTCGGGTTAGGGCTGGATGGACGTTCATTTTTATCAGACGTCCAATAACCCGGCATCAAATACACCGGCTGATAACCGCGGATATTCCATGTTCCCAATTTGCTGTCCTGTGAAAGCTCCCAGCGGCTGTCCAGTAAAGATAAATTAGGATTCAGCTGCGGCGCTTCCACAGCAAATAGGCGGTCTGAAAAAGCATGGCTGACTTTCTCTTTCAGCGTCAGCTTTTCATTGGCTTCAGGCTGCAGCTCCTGTGCGGCCTGACGCTCCGAAACCAGCAGCGGCTTTACTTCTTCCGGTATTTTAAACAAAGCATCGTAGCAAGCCAAACGTTCGGCATTTGATGCCAGCGCGACACAGGCTTCCGGGCTTGCTGGCTTAGAAGCCACTTCAGCATTTTGCGCATGCACGCCTGCAACTGTCATTGAGCTGAGTAAAACACTCAGCTTCAATGCTGTACGCTCAAATGATTTGAACGCCATACTCACCTCTTATTCTTCATCTATTGCTTATTTTAAACAGCGTCAGCCTGCAGTTTAATTGACTTGCTTGATATCAAAGCCAAGTTCAGCCAGCACATCACGTTTTGCTACAGGCGCAACCACTGCTTTTACAGGTTTTTGATCCAGCAGGTAAACTTGCGCCACACGTTTTAAATCATCCAAAGTGACTTTGAGCAAACGCTCACGCAGAACCTTGCGGAATGCTGGAGTGCGTTTATGCAGCAAGGCATAGCATGCTGTAATCGCTTCACCTGCAGGTGAGCCAGGTTTATCCATGCCGGCAATTAAGCCTAAAATCGCTTCTTCCAGCTGGTGCTCCAACTGTTCTGTATGAAACAGCCACTGAATACTGGCGTCAAAATCTTTAAATGTTTCTGCCAAACGCGGGTCACGGTAACTGTAAAAACGGAATGAACACGCATTGCCGTCATAACTTGCGCCGCCGCCATATGCGCCGCCTTTTTCACGGATTGCGCTGTGCAGGAAACCATTGCGTAAATATGCGGCCAGAACCATTAAAGGCGCTGCATCTGCATGTGAAACATCTACAGCAGGATACGCAGATGCACAGAATTGAACATTGGCCTGAATCAGCCAAGCCTCGTCTGTATCGCTGCGTTCAGGCTGAACTTGAATCAGATCCCGCTCAATATTTTCAATCGAGACTTTATCCCAGACAGTTTGCACTTCTTCGACCAGACGTTCCGATTGATGCTCTTCACACACCACCAAGAATTGTTTTGGCGCTTTCAGCAAACGGTTATGAATCAGTTTAAGCTCATCAATCAGCAGCGTGTATTCCGATTCATCTTTTTCAATTTTTGCAGTTAAATCGGTTAACCAATTTAAAGAACCTAAACCGGTATTATCATAATCACGCAAAGCTAAAGCGCTATGATTACGGCTGGCTATTTGCATCGCATAACTGTGGCCAGAACCTGAAACACGAGACTGCCAGCGGGTTTTTCTTTGCTGCAGCAGTTCGATAATGCGGTCTTTTTCGTCAAAACGCAGCTGCTCAAAAGCCAGCTTCAGCAGTTTGATCGCTTCGAAGTTATCCACTAAAGATTTTGTAGTGAGCGTCATCCAAGCGCTGATTTGGTTTTTATCATCGACTTTTGAACGCAATGATGCGCCCATGCCTAAACCGCCGCTGACCGCTGTCTGCAATTGCTGCAATTCAAGATAGCCATATTGCCCAGCTCCGACTTCACCCATCAAAATTGACAGCAAGTTAAAGTACGGTGAGTGCACGATATCATCTGGAATTTCAATCAGCACTTGCTGATAGTAAATGCCGTTCGTACCCGCGTGGTACAAATTCAGCGGCATATCCATGCTGTTTGAAATAATTTCACGCAACTGGCCTTGTACAATTTGCAATTCTGCAGGCACATCTTCCAAACCGACTTTCGGCAGAAGATTTAAATCATCCGGCGTATCTTGACGGATATTCAGCGCTTCGGTTTGCGCAATGATTTCAGCTTTTTGCTCATCTGTCAGCTTTGCGCCAATTTCAGCAAGGCGCGCTTTTTCAGCCTCAGCTTCCTTAGCAGATTTTTGCGCATCTGGAACCAGCGTCATTTGCACACGGTGCGTATTGTCAATCAAATACGTTTTGATTAAATTCGACAGCCACATCGGGTCTTTTAATTCTTCTTTGACCTGCTCAATGGCAGTATCCACATCCCAGACATGCACTGGGTCTGAATGGTGAATCACACTGCCCAAGCCATTTAAAATCAAGCTTAAGCCATATGGCATGCCGTCGCCATTAATTTCACGCTGATGCAATTCAATCTGATGCAAAATGGCATCAACCATCGCAGGGTCAACAGGCTTAGAAGCGGTATCTTCTAAAATCTTGAATACGCCATTTTTAAACTCTTCGGCATGCTCAGGGTTTGAACCCTGCACACCGCAAAAGAAGGTCATTTCAAAGTTAGAGTCATCAACACCCATAATCGGGCCAGTTGACTGCGCATAGCCGCAAGTTTCTAAATAATGGCGCAATGGTGAAGATGAATCTTCAAGCAAAATACCTTCCACCAAACGCATGCCTAAACGCAGCTTGATATCGCTGGCTTGCGGTAAAAGCCAAGAAATAATGTGGTATGTCTTATCTTTTAGGTCTTCAGCATCAACAGCATAGGTTTCTGTCACTGTCAGCGGCTGTGTCAAGCGGCGCTCAGGTTTTGAATACAGCGTCTCGCCTTGCTTAAATTTAGACAATGCCAAAGTTTCAAACTGCTCTTGCAATTTATAAGCAGGCTCATTGCCAAAAGTCATAAAGACCGCGTTGCTTGGGTGATAATGCGACTTATAAAAATTAACCAGCTCTGGATAAGTTAAATCTGGAATATCTTTAGGATCACCGCCAGAATTATAATGGTAGGTAGTTTCCGGAAATAAATGATGCGCCAATTGATGGTACAGCTGATCGGATGGTGAGCTCATCGCGCCTTTCATTTCATTGAAAACCACGCCCTTATACACTGGCTCGCCATTTTCAAGTTCAATGCGGATACCTTCCTGCGCAAAATCCAGCGGATTTAAGTTGGCAGAGAAAGCGGCATCTAAATACACTTCCAGCAAGTTCTGGAAATCTTTTTTATTCTGCGTTGCAAATGGATACGCGGTCCAATCTGCTGCGGTAAAAGCGTTCATAAACGTATTTAATGAACGGCGGATCATTAAGAAAAACGGGTCACGGACAGGGAATTTTTCAGAACCGCATAATGCTGTATGTTCTAAAATGTGCGCTTCGCCTTTGGAATCCATTGGCTGCGTACGGAACGCAACCAAGAATACATTTTCATCATGGCTCGAAGCCAAATGGTAATGCACAGCGCCTGTCGCTTTATGTTTATATTCAGACACAGCAATGTCTAAGGCTTCAACATGGTGTTGACGTACCAACTGAAACGCGGGATGAACAGTTTGTGAAATGGTTTCAGTGACATCTACAGTCATGTGATCTCCTAATTTAAAGCATTTTTAAGTCGCTTGAGTATACCTTAAAAACTTGTTCAGGATGAACACAATGACAATTTCCTAGTGAATTAGTCACCTTTAATTGCCTTTAAAACAAACCATATGAACCCGCTGTCTACCCCTCTGATTCAAACCGCATATTTACCGCTGCGATCATAAATCAGCGGCATTGCTGAGTTTATTTGACTCATTGCGCTGCGACCAATACACACACATTGTAATTGCAGCTAAAAGCACAGCGGATGCAGCAAAACGGCTTAAATCCAGACCGCCCGAACTGATCGGCTTATCTAAAAAATCACCCACAACAGCGCCCAATGGCCGAGTTAAAACAAAGGCGGACCAGAACAGCAATGTCCTTGAAATTTTCGTAAATCTATAAAGTACAAAGATCAAAATGATCAGCCCGGTGAATAAAGCTATGCCGCCGGTATAGCCCAAACCGGCAGTATCTGCCGACCAGTCTCCCAATGCTGTACCCAGCGTTTGAGAAAAAGTGATGGTTAGCCAATAAAACATCTCAGCGCGCGGATGATTCACTGCGTGCGGTGAAATACTGCCCTCTGCTTTATGCCAAACCCATAAAGACAAACACACCAAAGACAATAAAATACTGCTGCCTCCCGCATAACCGATCCCCAATGAACGATCAACAAAGTCAGCCATTGTGGTGCCCACAGTGGTACTGGCAATAATAGTGAACCAATAAAGAAAAGGATGGTAATGTTTTGACTTAATTTGGAAATAGACTGAAGCAATAAAAACTGCCGCAAAAATAAAGGTGCTGACTAAATACCCGAGATTGAGCGACATGGACAGCGCATCACCCGCTGTTTCACCAAAAGTCGTGGCCAAAATTTTTGTCAGCCAAAACATCGCTGTAATTTGCGGTACTTTAGACAGTATTTCAGCAAATTGATGATCAGATCCAGCAGTAATAGACATAATAGAAACCCTAAAATGCAAGCTGTTCTTATTATTGGCGCTTAGGCTTAAAACCAGATTAAAGCTTATGAATGCAGGCGAGTTTTTTTAATTAAACAGGAAATTTTATTGAAATTGGGAAAATATAAATAAAAATGCACCGCAGGTTTAAAGTGCAGCGCATTGTTGTCCAGCATTATAATAAAACAAAAATTATGAGATTAAATATTTGAAATAATTGTAATTTGGATGACTTTCTACAAAAACATAATTATGCTTTTGGTAGAAATGCGCAGCGCCTTTCTGATCTGTATTCAAACACAGTGCTGAGTAATACGGTTTTGCCAATTTTTCCAATTCTAAAAGCAGTGTTTTGCCGACACCGTGCTGACGGTACTGCGGATGCACATAAAAACGGCGGACACGGCCAATCCGCTCTTCTACGCCGGCATCGCCCCATTGCTGGTTCAAACCGCCGCAGCCTACCAGCGAATTGCCGTCATAAGCCATTAATAAACATTCACCGGTTTGATCAAAACGGTTTTTTCCGCTTTGAAACTCTTCGATTAAACGCTGAATAAATGCATAGCCTTCTTGATTGGCCAATGCCGCTAAGTTTTCAATCTGCTTCGGCAATTGTTCGGCCTGACGAATACTTATTTCCATATACCCACGCTTTTTAATCTATTACTTAAGTTATCATTTCTTCTGCAGCAAAATAAACAGTATCGCCGAAGAACCCCATCGGCCTATGTAAATAAAAAATGGCCCAATGTTCAATAGCAAAGAGATACAAATGTACAAAAATTGCAAATAAAAGCCAGAATTCCATGCATCTGCACCATTTTACCGTAGCAAAACCCATCATGAATTTTATTCAACAATCTACAGCAATCCTGAGCATTCGTGTAAACTTAGCACTTTCATTTTTTGATGTGACTGAAAGACATGGCGACTGTTGATCTTTTTGCAATTGGCAATGCATTAATTGACCAGGAATTTAAAGTTTCTGATGACTTCCTTATTCAGCAAAATTTGCAAAAAGGCACAATGCAGCTGACCGATGGCGAAACACAAGCCGCGCTTTACAGCAGCCTGCAAGCCAGCCAAATCTATAAAGGTCAAGCATCTGGCGGTTCAGCCGCCAATACGACTGTTGCATTCAGCGCATTGGGCGGTTCAGCATTTTACGCCTGCCGTGTCGGCAATGATGACTTAGGCAAAATTTATTTAGACGGCCTCAATGAAGCCCGCATTCAAACTGCCGCGCAATCCATCAGCGATGGCGTCACAGGCACCTGCATGGTCTTGGTCAGCCCAGATTCTGAACGCACTATGCACACTTTCTTAGGCATTACCGCTGAACTTTCAGACAGCCAAATCGACTTCCGTCCATTAGCTGCTGCAAAATGGCTCTATATCGAAGGCTACCTGTCTACCAGTGACTCTGCCCGCGCAGCAGTTAAACAAGCACGTGCAATTGCCAAGGCGAACGGCGTGCAGATTGCTTTAACTTTGTCTGATCCTGCGATGGTGCAGTATGCTCGTCAAGGCCTTGATGAATTGCTGGATGACGGTGTGGATCTGCTATTCTGCAATGAACACGAAGCAATGATGTACACTGAAACTGATACTGTTGAAGCAGCATTATCAAAGTTGCAATTACTTAGTAAGCACATTGTCATTACATTAAGCGCAAAAGGCGCCTTAATTCACAACCAAGAACAAACGTTCACTGTTCCTGGCCGCAAGGTAACTGCTGTTGATGCCAACGGCGCTGGCGACGCCTTTGCTGGGGCATTCCTATATGCATTAAATGCAGGTTTAGGCTACAAAACAGCGGCTGAATTGGCTATTTTAATTTCAAGTGAAGTTGTTTCACAATTTGGCCCACGTTTAGCCAATGAAGAATACTCGCTACTGCTGCAAAATTTTCAAAAGGAATGCGCATAATGCATAAGATCTGCATGATGGAAGATGTTCCGGAACGCGAAGCGCGTTCTTATGAAACACCAGATGGCGATACCATTTTTGTGACACAGCGTGACGGTGCATATTTTGCTTACCAAAATTTGTGCCCGCATTTGCAGGTAGAACTGGAGTTTCTGGAAAACCAGTTTTTGGACCGCGATCAGGAATATATCGAATGCTCTACGCATGGCGCATTGTTTTTGGTTGAAACCGGTGAATGCATCTCTGGCCCATGCCAAGGTCAATCACTTGAAAAAGTTGAAATTACCGTGCATTCTGATGGCGGAATCTATCTTTTAGACGAATAAAATTTGCAGGACGCTGCCATGCCCGAGTTTTTGACAGACTACAACTTAATGCCTTTTCATTTAAGTCTAATGGCTGTGGTCTTGCTGGGTATGGCAGAAATTATCGGCTATTACATTAATCTGCGTCCGACCACCTTATTCAAAAAAATTTCGCCTAAGCATTTAGATGATTTACCGCTGCTAAATGTAAAATTTTCAAAAACACTGATTATTTTTTTCCTGCTGATGAATTTCAGTTTTGCAGGCTACTTTCTTCAATTCTGCGTTTATGCGCGCGAAATGACTTTTTTTCCTGCTTATTATTTAGTGCTTCCTGCCCTGATTATTGCAATTTTCTTTACAGTATTCATGATTCACTGCTTAGATCAGGTTATTCCCACCAAACGGATTAAACAGCAAGTCAATTTGCTTGGCCGTCTCGCGACTATTTCCAGCGGCAATGCCCGCCCCGGCTTTTCAGCACAGGCGCGTGTAAGAGATGAGTTCGGGCAATTGCATTATGTTCAAGTTGAACCTGAATTCGGTGAATTAGAATTTCAATCTCAGATTATCCTGATCCGCCCTAAAAAATCACATTATATCGCTAAGCGGATTTGCCCTTCTAACCGCCTATTTAACTTAGATGTCGGCGCATAATTATTACAGCAAAAAAACTGCATTTCATTTGTACTAAAATCTTCAATTGAACCAAAACGGTTCAGATTCAGGAACAAATCCAAATACAGTTTTTACCGCGATTTTTCCTAGCGATTAAGAAACCCTGACACTAAATTTAAAACCTGCTGAATATCCGCATTGGCTTCCGTTTTACTGGTTTGTTCACCCTGAGGGGTCAAAGAATCAATAATTTGCGGCAAGACCGATGAAATAGCGCTGTAAACGTCCTGTTTAGGTACCTGTGTTTCTTGTGCCACCTGCTCAATTTCGGCATCATCAAATAAACTTTGGACTTGCTGCGGATTGACCGCGGCATTATCTCCTGGCCCTGTTGAAATCCAGTCATCTACTTGACTGCTAATGCCTTGACCGCGCAGCTTATCCAAAGCCCCTTGCAGGCCGCCCTGTTTCTGTATCCACGCCAATACCAATGGAAGCACTGCAATCAGTACTGCCGACCCATTAGAAACGCCAGCGGTATTGCTACGCGGCTGCTCTGACGTACCGCCCAACTGCCCCAATACTGAACCTAAGATACCGCCTAAACCGCCTTGCGCATTCGCAGATGACGTATTGCCGCCCAGCTGCCCCAGCACTGAACCTAAAATACCGCCCAAACCGCCTTGCTCATTTTGCTGCCCAGAATTTCCGAGTGCCTGTTTTGCCAAAATTTCAACAATATTGCTTAGATTTGTCATTGTTATCTTCCTGATTGAACCCATCTACAGCATACGTTGAAATTTTAAAATCACGGCTTTCACTTTGTTAAATTTTGCATCTAAATTTGCAAAAAACCGTTCATTACCAGCGGAATTTATTCCAGTTTTCAGGATTTGCCCAAAATTTAGAATTAAACCAATCCGGGACATGCTTATAGGTCAAAATATTAAATTGCCACAATGCAAAATCACTACCATGTGCAGTTTTATCAATCAGCTGGGTAAAACCCAATGCACGCAGCAGCTGTTCGTCCTGAAGTTTACTGACCACAACAATGCGTTTGGCCATCAGATCACGCAATTTAACCAGCAGCTGCGTTTTTTCCTGTTTTGACACATCAGCCATTTCAGCTGTATCAAATAAGACAAAACCCAAATCATAACGCTGGCTAAAAGGCAGATTTAAAAACTCAGATACGTTAAAATGTCGCCATTGAATTGATTGATTATTGCCGTATTGCGCAAGATTTTGTCCAATACATAATGCAGTTGAAACAGGCTGTTCTTTTGATAAATCGTCTAGCATTGAAGTGATGACATTTTGCTCAGCCATAACTGCATCCTTAATATTGAAGAGAGTATTTCATGGAACTACAAGGCATTTGCCATAAAATGCATGCAGGTCTTACCGACCTTAGTTTAACTGATCAACAGACTCACAAGGCAAATGTTGAATACAAATTTATTTTAGACCGCTCAGAAACTGCACTTCCTTTCAGCTTAGGGCAGGATATTGAAATTGAATGGACCGGCAATATTTATTGTGTGTCCTGCGGCAGTAAAACGCCTAAATCCTATTCACAAGGCCACTGCTTCAAATGCTTTAAAACTAAAGCCGCTTGCGATATGTGCATCATGAAGCCTGAAACTTGCCATTATCATTTAGGTACGTGCCGTGAAGATGATTTTGCTCATGAAGTTTGTTTTCAGCCGCATATTGTTTACTTAGCCAATTCCAGCGCTCTAAAAGTCGGTATTACCCGCATAGGACAAATGCCGACGCGCTGGCTGGATCAAGGCGCGACTCAAGCCCTCCCCATCCTGAAAGTCGGTTCTCGCCGCTTATCGGGGCAGCTGGAAATTATGTTCGGCACGCAGGTCGCAGATAAAACCGATTGGCGCAAGCTGCTGAAAGGCGAAGCAGAACCAATTAACCTTCTGGAAGTCCGTGAGCAATTGGTCGAAGAGTTCGCGCCGAAAATACAGACAATTCGGGATGAATTCAGTCAGAATCTAGAATTCAATGAAACTGTCGAATTGCTAGAAGATGAATTGCCCCGAGAGTTTATTTATCCGGTTGAGCAGTATCCTGAGAAAGTTAAATCCCACAACTTGGATAAAACTCCGGTAATCCGCGGCAAACTGCACGGCATTAAAGGCCAGTATTTGATTTTAGATACAGGTGTCATCAATATTCGCAAGTACACAGGCTACGAAATTAAAATCCGTACCGAATAACCCCTAGCCCGATGAGGAAGGCAACAATACATGTCCTGCCTTTCTCATCCGCAATCTTCCTTCAAGGCTTTTAATCGTTGCAGCTGAGCTGCAGAATTTCCGGCTGTGATAGATTACTTCCCTCGCTTTAAACCCACTCAATATCTTCTGATGTAACTTTTTAGTGCTTAAACCACCCCAAACACATACCTGCTGTAAAATCCTTTGAAAATTAATTCCTGCAGCATCCAACACTGCACCGCAAAATAACATCAAGCACTTATTACAGCACTGATAGAAAAGCCGCCCCGCGACCTAGCATTCCAATTTTCCATTTGCAAAGATTCTCATTATTTCATTAATAATCTAAGCACATTTACAGCTGAATACATTTGCCTATTTTCCTGCATACGGTGCAAAAAACCAACATAAAAAAACCAGCCCTGAGGCTGGTTTTCAAGCAATCCGAATAGATTACTTAATTTTTGCATGCTCTTTCAAGTAGCGTGTGTAATCATCAAACTCTTGCTGGCCGCGCAATTGCTGATACAGCTTAGACAATTCGCTCAATTGATCATCTGTTAATGCATTAGCCGCAGCTTTATTCACATTCGTCACAGCAACTACAACCAATTCATTCGGCAGCTTGGCAGTTGTTACAGACCAGAAACCATCCTTAGGAACAGGCAGGCTAAAAGCAGCGCGCTGAATATCACGCTTCAGCATGCCGTCAGCACGAGTGAACGTCCCAGCGCTGACAAAGTTGATGCCTGATTTATTCACTGCTGCCGCGGGCTTAGCTTTAAATTCACTCAATGCACTTTGAATTTTAGCCTTAGCCGCATCAAATGCTTTTTGCTCAATTAATTGCGCTTTCACTTTTTCTTTTGCTTCAGCAAAAGTTTGAACGCCTGCAGGATGATAATTACGGACTTTTACCCAAACAGCATCACCATTTGCCAATTGAATGCTGCTCGACACGTTGCGTTCGCCGTTTTTAACATCATCGTTAAACAGCTTAACTTTCACATTAGCATCGCTCAGCACAGGATGTGAAGATGCAAGCGTAAAGCCCTTAACAGACTGAACCTGAACACCTTTCAGCTCTTGCGGCACAACATCCAGAGAATCGCTGCTGACCACCAGATCATTCAGACTGTTTACCGTGTCCGAAAATAGATTGGCATTTTTCGTTTTCAGCACTTCTTGCGTTAAGCGCGCTTTTTCTGTTTCAAAAGCCGGCACTTGAACTGCAGACGCCGCTGTTTCAATTAGATGATAACCATAGTCAGTTTTAACAGGCGCCGAAACCTGACCCGCTTTCAAGCTCGCAACAGTTTGATCGAAAGCATCGCCAAATACACCCTTTTGATAAACTGCGATTGTACCGCCTTTAGCTTTAGATGCTGGATCTTCCGAATACTGTGCGGCAGCAGCTGCAAATGAAGTGCCTGCCTTAATTTTCGCAGCGACTTCTTCTGCAAGCTTCTTCGCTTCAGCATCTGTACGGCCATCAGCAGTAATTAAAATATGCTTAACTTCAGGCTGTGCTGACTGCTGCTGCTTTTGAACAAAGTCATTATACGCCTGCTGCAATTCTGCATCGCTGACCTCAGTTGAAGCGCCTTTAATATTTGCTGGTGAAATCACCACAAAATCCGCATCTACACTGGTGCCTTGCTTAAATTGAGCGGTATGTTGTTTATAAAATGCGTTAAGTTCAGCATCTGTCACTTTCACCGCTTTTTTATAGTCATCCAATTTAACGCTAGCCAGCTGCAATGTGCGCTGTTCAGTCTGCAAATTCGCAATTTGAATAATGTCGTTTTTACTGACCAATGGATAATCGATAAATGTAGACGTCAGCATTTTTAATGCATGGTCTTTACGCAGACTCTCAATGAATTCACGGTTGGTCATGCCGATAGATTTCAGGTAATTTCCAAAAAGCTCTTCAGAGAATTGACCATTTTGCTGAAAACTAGGCTGCTGCTGAATCATTTGCGCCAATTGCTGATCACTTAAGCTCATGCCTAGTTTTTCAGCTTGCTGCAGCAATAATTGACGCGCAATCAAAGTTTCCAATGCTTTATTACTAATGAAATTCTGATTCAGTAAAGTTTCATCGCCATTCGCATAAGTCAGATATTGTTCTTTCAGCGAATTCGTCAGCTGTTCTAAATCCTTTTTAGAAATATCAGAACCGTTGACTGACTTCACGGCATCTTTTGACCCGCTGCTAAAATAACCTTCAATACCTACAAGCGCTAAAGGGGTTAAAAACAAAATGAGCAATACCTTGCCCAGCCAGCCCTTAATGACTTTACGAAAAGATTCCATAAGTAATCCAATATTTTATTTGCGAAGGATTTTAACTGAAAACCAGCAATGAATGAATGCGTTAAAGCGCTAAATCATATTTATCAATAAAAAACGCGCCATGATGGCGCGTTTATAAGCTCAACAGAATTAAGCTACAGAATCTTTCAAGCCTTTACCAGCTTTAAAGCTTGGAACTTTGCTTGCTTTGATTTCTAAAGTTGCGCCAGTTTGCGGGTTGCGGCCAGTACGTGCAGCGCGTTCTTTTACGCTGAATGTACCAAAACCGACTAAAGTTACTGTATCACCGGCTTTTAAAGCCTCAGTTACAGCAGCGATAGTTGCATCTAAAGCTTTACCTGCGTCAGCCTTAGATAATCCCCCTTTGTCTGCAATAGCATCAATTAATTCTGATTTATTCATGAAAATTACGTCCTCTTAATATCGTTTATTTAAGGTTCAGAAGTTGTTTAAATTGCCCTAGCGCCTTTATAGCAATGCTTTAGGGGGAAACGCAATACTCCACAACCTCTTTTTTTGCAAAAAATTGACGAAAAAAACCTTGAAAAATGAATTATTGATCACAAAACTCTACTTTTTGGTCAATTGTTCCTGAATTTTGCGCTGCTCTTCCGCTAAGCGGTCAATTTTGACATGCAGCTGCGCTATCATTTTTTCAAGATACTGCAGGTCTTTGGCAGCAACCAAACCAATGCGGTTTAAAGAGTGATTTACGCCGTTGTCTAAAATTTTTTCGACTTTATCTTTTGTATCAACAACAGATTCTTTTGCTTTTTCAGAAACTTTATCAACAGTCTGGTCGGCAATATCGGTTGTTTTAGATTCCAGCTCTTCGCCTACTTTTACCAGTGAGTCAAAAAGCTTATTGCCTTCTTCTTCTGCGCGCGAGAATGCGCCCAGTCCAGCAAGCCAAATTTGCTTGGTATATTTACGAAAATCCAACACCGATTTACGGTCATGTGAATGCCGGATTTTGGACTTATTCTGCTTTTCTGGTGGGTTCTGCTCAGGCGTTTCCGACTCAGTTGTATTTGTTTTGTCCATACAAAGCACCGCTCCTCGTGATTTCATGTGCAAATCTATATGTCAATCTGCAAATTAACACTATAATAGCAAACTTAAGACTTGATAGATTTGCAAAACTGTTCTACAAAGCAACTTAATTCAAGTGTTTTTGGTTTAAACCTGAAATCACCCAAGAGCAGGATGCTTATTTTTATTTCAGGTAAGGATTGGTTTTTTATGAGTGACACGCAACAAAGACAAAATCAGCCGCATTTGTTGCTCACAATGACATTGATTGTTCTTGAAACAATTTTCACGTTTATTTTAAAACATGACCGTGTTGTCGCTTTGCAGGCAAAAAAATTCGTTGATGAGAAAATAGCCATAAAAATAAACAGCTATATTCCCTATTTTGACTTTTATGTGCAATTCACTGAAAACGGTATTTTATTTGACGATAAAGCGCCTGAAAAAGCTGTTGATTTAGATGTACGCACCACCTTAATGGATTTAATCAAAATATTCATTTTCGGCAACCGCCGCAGCATCAAGGTCATGCGGATTGATGGCAATGCAGTCCTCAAAGATGAATTCCGAGACTTACTGTCATTGTTCAGCCTGCCAAAAGTATTAGGCGACTGGAAACAATGGCTTTCAGAGCCTGCAGATGAACAGGATGTTACCGCCTCAAAAAAACGCATTGCGCCTTTACTGGAAAAGATCGAACAGCAGCGTTCCAAAATCAATACCCTGCAAGTTGAAGTAAAACAATATAAAAACCGCATCAAGCGCATTGAACGCCGCCAGAAGCGGTTAAATATTATATTTACAATTATTACGGTGCTTTTAATTGCGTTATTAGTGTATAATTTTTGGCTTGTATAAATATATAATTTTTATAAATTTTGCCTTTTTCATAAACAATCTCAAAAATACTTGACTATTTTAGTCAGGATTCTTAAAATCGGCACATCTAGTCTAATCATGTGTATCGAATCATGCGCTTAACAACTCGCGGTCGTTACGCAGTGACTGCTCTACTTGATCTAGCTTTGCAGCCTACTGAACAAACGATCACACTTGCAGAAATTGCGACACGTCAAACAATTTCAGTAGCCTATCTTGAGCAGTTATTTGCGAAATTAAAACGCCACGGCTTAGTTTCCAGTATTCGCGGTGCGAACGGCGGCTATCATTTAGCCCGAAGCGCTGAAGACATCACTGTTTTAGAAATCATTGAAGCTGTAAATGAAACAGTCGATGCCACCCGCTGCGACCATAAAGGCAACTGCCAAAATGGCGCAATGTGCTTGACTCACGATTTATGGCAAGAACTCTCCAATCATATTGCCGACTATCTTGGAAAAATCACTCTAGCTGATCTAGTAGCCCGTGATAACGTTCAAACCGTTGCCATCCGCCAGAATTCTCCAGCTTTTGATTCAGCCCTTTTATCGGTTACAGGTATTTGACATGAAACGTCCTATTTATCTTGATTATGCAGCAACTACTCCTGTAGATCCTCAAGTTGCGGAACGTATGATGGAGTGCCTGACTTTTGACGGTACTTTCGGCAATGCAGCATCGCGTTCACACGCTTATGGCTGGCAAGCAGAAGAAAAAGTTGAATACGCCCGTGAACAAGTTGCCAATCTAGTTAAAGCAGATCCGCGTGAAATCGTATGGACTTCTGGCGCTACAGAATCTGACAACTTAGCGCTTAAAGGCGTTGCTCAGTTCTATGCTTCAAAAGGCAAGCACATCATTACCTCTAAAATTGAACATAAAGCAATTTTAGATACATGCCGCGAGCTGGAAGAAGAAGGCTTTGAGATCACTTATATCGAGCCTCAGCCAAAAACCGGCCTAATTACTCCAGAAATGGTTGAAGCCGCAATCCGTCCGGACACTATTCTTGTTTCCCTCATGATGGTGAACAATGAAATCGGTTCGGTGACTGATGTTGCTGCAATTGGCGAAATTACCCGCGCTAAAAAAATCTTCTTCCATGTCGATGCTGCGCAAGCTGCAGGCAAAGTTGAAATCGACCTTTCAACCATGAAAGTTGATTTAATGAGCTTCTCGGCGCATAAAATTTACGGCCCTAAAGGCATGGGCGCATTATTTGTACGCCGCTCTCCGCGTGTTCGCGTAAAAGCGCAAATGCATGGCGGCGGTCATGAGCGCGGCATGCGTTCAGGTACATTGCCGACTCACCAAATTGTAGGCATGGGCGAAGCGTTTGAACTTGCAGGCAAAAACCTTGAGTCTGAACAAACCCGCATCCGTGTATTGCGTGACAAGCTTTGGAACGGCCTGCAAGGTCTTGAGCAAGTGTTCCTAAACGGCCACCCGACTCAAAACGTTGCGAACTACTTAAACGTCAGCTTCAACTTTGTTGAAGGCGAATCGTTAATGATGGCTTTAAAAGATGCCGCTGTGTCTTCTGGTTCAGCATGTACATCTGCAACACTTGAGCCGTCTTATGTGCTTCGCGCGCTCGGCTTAACTGATGAGCTTGCGCACAGCTCTATCCGCTTCAGTTTCGGTAAATACACCACTGAAGAAGATATCGACCACGTTCTTGAAATTACTAAAGCTGCTGTTGAGAAATTGCGTGACCTTTCTCCGCTTTGGGACATGTACAAAGATGGTGTCGACCTTTCTACTGTTGAATGGGCTGAACATTAATTCATCCCGCTGAGATAGCTTTCACAGTAAAGCTATCTCATTGAAAACTGTAATTTCACCCCCATATTTAATATTAGGCTGACCCCGAGGTTTGGAGAAGCATCATGGCTTATAGCGAAAAAGTAATTGACCATTACGAAAACCCTCGTAATGTTGGCGTTTTAGACAAAAATGCAGAAAATGTTGGTACAGGTATGGTCGGCGCACCCGCTTGCGGCGATGTAATGCGCCTTCAAATCCAAGTCGATGACAATGGTGTAATTGAAGAAGCACGTTTTAAAACTTATGGCTGCGGTTCTGCAATTGCATCCAGCTCTTTGGTTACAGAATGGCTTAAAGGCAAAACACTGGATCAAGCGCAAGCAATCAAAAACATTGATATCGCCACTGAACTTGCTCTTCCTCCTGTAAAAGTACACTGTTCTGTACTTGCAGAAGATGCCATTAAAGCTGCTGTTGAAGATTACCGCAGCAAAAAAACTAAAGCTTAATCGTTTCAAGTTTTTGAAGTACGAATTACGGAGTTTTCATGATCCATTTAACTGAAAATGCTGCAGCTCATATCAGCAATTATTTAAAGAATCGCGGTAAGGGTGAAGGTATTCGCGTTGGCGTGAAAACTTCAGGCTGTTCTGGTTTAGCGTATGTACTTGAGTTTGTTGATGAAGCTGATACGCATGACCAAACTTTTGAACAGTTTGGCGTTAAAGTCTTCGTCGACCCGAAAAGCTTAGTTTATCTTGAAGGTATGGAGATGGACTATGTTAAAAACGGCTTAAACGAAGGCTTCGAATTCAACAACCCCAATAAAAAAGGTGAATGTGGCTGCGGTGAATCATTCACTGTCTAATCCCACTTCAGCTTGTTTTGCATTAAAACAGTGTAAAATACACTGTTTTAATTGCATTTAAAGCATACTTTTGCACATTAATTGCGGACCACTTCTCCCATGAATCATTTTGAGCTGTTCAACCTCCCTGCAGCACTCGATATTGATTTAGCAGCTTTAAAAGACGCTTTTCTTCAGCTGCAGCAGCAATATCACCCTGATAAAGCCGAAGATAAAGATCAAGCTCTGATTAAATCAAGTGAAATCAATCAGGCATTTAAAGTTTTATCAAATGTTGACAGCCGCGCTGCATATTTGCTTAGCTTAAAAAAACAAGATTACCATCTTGATCAGTCTATTGGTGATTTCGAATTTTTACAGTCCGCTTTAGAAATTCGTGAACAGCTGGATGAAGCCGATTCTGCAGATGACCTGATCTCATTAAAAACTGAAGTTAAGCAATGGATCAACGGCCTAGTCCGTGAGTTCAAAATTGATTATGAAGATGAAGACTGGGCTGAAGCACGTGACACAGTGCGCAAACTGCGTTTCTTTGTAAAAGTCATGGCGGACATCGACAAAGCGGAAGACCGCTTTCTGGATGACGACAGCTTTGATTTAGATGATGATTTTTAATTTTACCTGTTTACAAATATTTAAGTTCTAAGGATGTAACACAATGGCTCTCTTGCAGATTGCAGAACCAGGTCAATCAAGTGCACCGCATGAACATCGCATTGCGATTGGTATCGATTTAGGCACTACCCATTCTTTGGTCGCCACTGTTCTTTCAGGTAAAGCCAAAGTGCTTCAAGACCAGCAAGGCCGTGTGTTACTCCCATCCATTGTTCATTATTCTGCACAAAGCACTGAATACGGTGATGATGCAAAACCATTTCTCACCGCAGATCCCCAAAATACAATTGTATCTGTAAAGCGTTTTATGGGACGTTCTAAAGCCGACATCAAGTTTCAGCATCCGTATGCATTGGCGGGTGAAGACAACCAGATGCCGGCATTTGAAACTGCTCAGGGGCGAAAAACACCGGTTGAAATTTCCGCTGAAATCTTAAAACAATTAAAAGACCGCGCAGAAGAAAGCTTAAGCAACCCCATTAATGGCGCGGTAATTACTGTTCCTGCCTATTTTGATGAAGCGCAGCGTCAAGCGACTCGCGATGCGGCGCAATTAGCCGGCTTAAATGTGCTTCGCCTATTGAATGAGCCGACTGCGGCAGCAGTTGCCTATGGCCTAGACCAAGACAGCGGCTTAACGCAAGACCGCAACTACGTTATCTACGACTTGGGCGGCGGCACTTTTGACGTTTCTATTTTACGTTTTTCTCAAGGCGTATTTGAAGTGCTTGCAACTGGCGGCCACACTGCGCTCGGCGGTGATGACTTAGACCGCTTGATTGTCAAATGGGCCAAAAAACAGCTGAATATCGACGCCTTAGATGATGCAGAATATGCACATTTTATTGTTGCTGCCCGCAAAGCCAAAGAAGCTTTAACAGATGCAGAGTCTACAGAACTCAAAGCGTTAGATCATGTGCTGACTTTAGACCGCGCGACATTCGAAGCAATTATTAAAGTTGCATTAGACAAAACCATCAGCGTTTGCAAGCGCGTCATGCGTGATGCCAAGCTTGAACTGAATGATATTCAAAATGTTGTTTTAGTCGGCGGCTCTACCCGCTCATATGCTGTACAGAAAACTGTCCAAGCGGTCTTTAATCAAGAGCCGCTTTGCACAATCAACCCAGATGAAGTGGTTGCTATCGGCGCATCGATTACCGCCAACCAGCTGATCGGCAATTCTAACGATGGCGCATTGCTTCTGGACGTCACCCCGCTTTCTCTTGGCTTAGAAACCATGGGCGGCTTGGTCGAGCGTTTAATTTCACGCAATACCGCTATTCCTGTCGCGCGCCGCCAAGAATTCACCACTTATCAAGATGGCCAAACCGCCATGCTGATTCATGTGGTTCAAGGTGAACGCGACCTGGTCGAACATTGCCGAAGCCTTGGCCGTTTTGTCTTACGCGGCATTCCGCCAATGACTGCTGGTCAAGCACGCATCGAAGTGACTTTTCAGGTAGATGCAGATGGCCTGCTCACTGTTTCAGCAACAGAAACCACTTCTGGTGTACATGCACACATTGATATTAAACCCTCATACGGCTTATCAGATTCAGACACTGAACGCCTGCTGCTCGATGGCTTTAAATTTGCAGAAGAAGATAAAGCGCTTCGGCACCTGCAAGAAACCAAAGTTGAAGCTAAACGCGAACTTGAAGCTTTGGAACAGGCTTTAAAAGCGGATGCCCAGTTATTGTCAGCACAGGAACTTGCTGAATTAAATACGGCACAAGCGCAGCTTGAATTTCAGCTTAAAAATGATGATATTAAAGCCATTGAAAATGCAGTGGAACAGCTAAAGGCACACAGCGATGCTTTTGCTGCCGCCCGCATGAATCAGCATATCGATGCCGCACTTAAGGGCACTAAGCTCGACGACTGGTCAAACTCAAACTAATTTATAGGTAAAGACTATGCCACGTATTAAAGTATTGCCTCACGCAACAATCTGCCCGAATGGCGCTGAGTTTGAAGTTGAGCAAAACACCAATTTATGCCAAAGCCTATTAGATAACGGCATAAAAATCGAACATGCTTGCGATATGTCTAAAGCATGCACGACTTGCCACGTTATTGTCCGCAAAGGCTTTGATGGCTTAGATGAGATGGATGATGTAGAAGCCGATCTTCTAGACCGCGCTTGGGGCTTAGAGCCAGACTCACGCCTTTCTTGCCAAGTAAAAATTGTAGATGAAGATTTGGAAGTCGAAATTCCAAAATACACCATCAACCATGCTTCAGAAAATCACTAAGCTGATAAAACCAAAAAAAAACCGCTGAGATCAGCGGTTTTTTTATGTCTTTAAGAAGCAGAGTTAGAAAGTTGCAAAACTAACAAAACATTATAATCATTTGTGTTCTTCAATAATCACTTCATCTTCCAGATTAAGCTTCACAATGCCTTCAGAGTTGGTCATCTTCTGCTGTGTCTGCAGGCGCTTGATCATTTTTTCCAACACCAGAATCAGCTCTGGATATTCAAAGTTCTGAACTTCATCCAAATTCAGCAACAAATGAAAGCCTTTATATTCATAATCGAACCAGCGCTGATAATCTGTTTTCTTTGATGAATATTTTTCCATGACCTGCCATGTACGCACAGGCCCTTTAATGCCCTTGAGATAAATTGGCGCTTTGGGAGCACACAAATAATCATTTTTTACCAGCTGATGGGTATCATCCGAAATTAAGATTTCGTCCACTTCGGCGGCGCTCTGTAAACGCGCGGCCAAGTTGGCATCACGGCCTACAATGGTATAAGCCATGCGGTGCGCTGCGCCATAGTTGCCCACGTGGCAATAACCAGTGGAAATCCCCATGCGGATATGCAATGGCGGATAACCCATTTTGATCCAGCGTTCGCGCAACAGCTTCATTTGCTGACGCATCACCATGGCCATCTCTAAACAGACTTTCGCATCCTGCTCGACACCTTGGCTGTGCGGATCTCCGAAAAAAATCAGAATCGCATCACCCATGAATTTATCGACAGTTGCTTCATATTGCTTGGCTATTTCAGTCATATGGCTTAAATAGTCATTCAGCAGAAATGCCAAATCATCAGGAATCAAAGTTTCAGATAGTTCTGTAAAGCCTTGAATATCAGAAAAGAAAATTGTCAGCTTTTTCCGTTTGTATTCAATTTTGGCTTCCGACTCACCTTTCATGATGGACTGCCACAGCTGTACGGGCGCATAACGGCTCAGCTGATTGGCAAATTCCATATAGCGGTTCATTTGATCGAAATAGTGATCTTTTTTCTTTGCCAGATAGTATGTTTGGCTACGCTGGTAAAAACTGCCCACACCAAAATAAGTAATCAGGCAAATAAAGCCTAAAATCGTTAATTCGCTGCTGGTCGGTTCAAAATAGCCATGAAAGCCGAAAATAAAGATGGTGCAAAAATAAAAAACAACAATGCCGATCAAGCTGGCCAGCGACACCATTAAAAAGGAAATCTTGCTGCTGATGGCTGTATACAGCAAAGCAAACAGCCCCAGAAAAGTCAGAACAAGACTCAAATGCACTGCGGAGAGCATCACAGAAATAATCACAATATCAATAACAAACAATACTGCACGCTTAATTCTATTGTTATATTTATAGATAAGCCAATGTGAAATTTTTGGTGTAATCAGCAATAAAAAAAGCAAAAAAAGCGGGATATAAATTTGGTATGCTGTATCCGGCTGAGTATAGTAATAAACGACTACCACCAAAGACAGCATGATATATCCCATCAGTCGATGAAAATACTCAAACTGTTTTGGTTCTTTATTGATCCAGTCGTCTAGCGGCACACACTCACTCCTAACAGACAAACACAGTCATATCCCTTGATAGACCGTTTTCCAGATCAATCCATACGCCAATCAAATGGCATATCGCCTTGACCTCGAAGAGCAAGCATTAGAGTTTGGCGCATATGTGCAAGCACATCATTGCTGTAAGGAACAGCTGGTGTGCCCCAGACCGGTTTTGGCCACGCCACATCATTTTGATAGCGAACGACATGATGAAAATGCAGCTGCGGCACCATGTTGCCTAAAGCAGCAACATTCATTTTATCCGCGCGGAAAACGCGGGCTAATTGGCTGGACAGCCAGCTCGATTCACGCAGGAACTGTTCCTGATCTGCCTGACTCAGCTCATAAAGCTCTGTAATGCCAGGTACGCGAGGAATCAAAATAAGCCACGGAAATTGCATATCATTCATTAAACGACATGTTGACAGTGGAAAGTCGCCTACATAAAACGTATCTTGAGCAAGTTGTGGATGTAAACTAAACATATCTTTATAAATGATGCAAAATTAGAATGATGGCTAATACTATCACATCCTTATGGGCGTGAATATTCTCTGCTTTGTGTTTCACAATAAATAAAATATCAATTGATTGAATTGCATCACAGACCAAACTTGAATAAATTTATGTAAAAAATCAAAGATTTCTTTAAAAAAACAGAATGCGCTCAAAATCACAGCTGCGCATTCTGAAATTTGATAATAAATCTTTACATTCAAGACAGCTCTTTGAGCAGATTATCCAGCAAATCATTTAAAAACTGAATTCGCTTATCGTAGTCTTCCAGCATGACCATCACCTTCAAACGCTGTCCGCCTTCCATCCTGAAGAAAGTCGGATGCTTCTGCATCATTTGAATAATACTCATGGCCTGCACCGGTGTATCCGGTGAAAATTCGACATAGCCGCCATGGCTGCTGATATCAATTTTGGTCATGCCGAGCTGCTCAGCTTTCAATCTGATTTGATGAACTGAAAACAGCTGCTTAACGGGCTGCGGCGGAACGCCAAAACGGTCAATCAGCTCCATGCGGATATTGTCCAGCTTTTCGATGCTGTCTGTATTGCTGATCCGTTTATAAAACATTAACCGCTGATGCACGTCACCCAGATATTCATCTGGAATTAAGGCAGGCATATGCAAATTGATTTCGGCTGTCAGCGACAATGGCGCATCAAAGTTCGGTGTTTTGCCTTTCTGAATGGCTTTCGTGGCTTTTTCCAGCATTTCCATATACAGGCTGTAACCAATCGCCTGCATTGAACCGCTTTGCTGTTCGCCCAGCAACTCACCTGCACCGCGGATTTCCAAATCTTCTGTCGCCAGCATAAAGCCCGCACCAAGTGTCGATGCTCGGCTGATCGCATCTAAACGTTTTTCTGCATCACCTTTCAGGCCATTAATTGAAGGAACCAGCAAATATGCATAAGCTTGATGATGCGATCTGCCCACCCGGCCGCGCAGCTGATGCAGCTGGGCTAATCCCAGCTTGTCGGCCCGTTCGATTATAATCGTGTTGGCGTTCGGGACATCAATACCGGTTTCAATAATTGTAGAACACACCAGAACATTATGCTCTTTGTGATAAAACTGCTGCATGACCTGTTCCAGTTCACGTTCGCGCATTTGACCATGCGCAACCGCAACACGGGCTTCTGGAACAAGATTCCGGATATTTTCTGCAGCGCGTTCAATGGTGTCGACTTCATTATGCAGGAAATACACCTGACCGCCGCGCAGCAATTCACGCAGAATCGCTTCTTTTACAGATTCACCGGTATGCTCCTGCACAAAAGTTTTTACCGCCAAACGGCGCGCTGGCGGAGTTGCAATAATTGACAAGTCGCGCATGCCGCTAAATGCCATATTTAAAGTCCGTGGAATTGGTGTTGCGGTAAGAGTCAGCATATCGACATCCGCGCGCATTGCCTTAATGCGTTCTTTGTCACGTACGCCAAAGCGGTGCTCTTCATCGACAATCATTAAGCCCAAATTTTTAAACTGGACGTTTTCCTGCAGGATTTTATGCGTGCCGATGACAATATCCACTTTGCCGTCAGCCAAATCTTCAATAATTTTGCTATGCGATTTTGACGTACCAAAACGCGATAAAACCTCAATCCGTACCGGCCAATCTGCAAAACGGTCTTTAAAAGACTCATAATGCTGCTGCGCCAGCAATGTTGTCGGCACCAGCACGGCAACTTGCTTATTGTTTTGCACAGCAACAAAAGCCGCCCGCATCGCCACTTCGGTCTTGCCGAATCCGACATCGCCGCATACTAGGCGGTCCATTGGCTTAGCCAACTGCATATCGTGCAGCGTGGCTTCAATTGCATTGGCTTGATCAAGTGTTTCTTCATAAGCAAAACCGCTGGCAAACTGCATATATAAGCTTTGATCCAATTCAAAACCATAGCCCGGCTTGGCTTGACGGCGCGCCTGTATATGCAGAAGTTCAGCAGCCACATCATGTATTTGCTCCAGCGCTTTGCGTTTGGCTTTATTCCATGCATCTGTGCCCAGTTTATGCAAAGGCGCTAAATCAGGATCACCGCCGCTATAGCGGCTGATTAAATGTAAATTAGCAACAGGCACATAGACCTTGGCTGCATCGGCATAATCCAGCTGCAAGAATTCATAATCCTGATCATCAATGCTTAATGTGATTAATCCTGCGTAGCGCCCTACACCATAATCGATATGCACCACAGGCGCGCCGATATTCAGTTCGGTCAGGCTGCGGATCAAGAACTCTTCAGAAACTTCTTGCTGGCGTTTACGGCGGCGCTGAACAACACGGTGCTCGTACAGCTGATTTTCCGATATGACTGTAATTTTATCGGGCAGCAGCAAACCACGTTCTAACGGCGCATTGGTGATGGCAACGGCATGCAGGGATGCCACAAAATCATTGAAATTCGCGACATAAGGAATATCGCCCAAAGCCGGACGTAAAGCATCTTTTAACGTTTCACGGCGGCCCGCGCTTTCCGCCACCAGTAAAACCGGATGATTGGCTTGATCAATATAACGCTTAACCTCAGCAAACGGCTTTTCCCGTTTTGGATCGACAGGCAGCCTTGGCGGCAATTCTGCATTGACATTCAATACACCTGTTTTTTCTTCAAAACGCTCATCCGATGCAATCACTCGTCCAAAAAGGTTCAACTGCTCCAGAACATCTTTGGGCTGTAAAAACAGCTGGTCAGGCGCTAAAAGCGGGTGATCAATATTGTGACGGCGGTCTTCGTAACGGCGCACAGCTTCCGTCCAGAATTGCGTTAAACTCTCATCTACATTTTTATCTGTAATGACAATGCCATTCTTAGGTAAGTATGCCATTAAGGTACTTTGAGTCTGCATTGCTTCCGCACTAAAAAAAAGCGGGAGATAGAATTCGATGCCCGGAGATGCTATGCCTTCTAAAACATCTTGATAAATTGGATTTTTCTTTGGATTTGCTGTGGGAAACATATCCGCATAACGGTCACGGAAAACAGACCGGCCTTCCTTTAAAGGAAATTCCTTGGCTGGCAGCACGGTAAAATTTTGCAAGGTTTCAGTAGTGCGCTGAGTTTCTGGATCAAAAAACTTCAGTGTTTCTATTTCATCATCAAATAAGTCAATACGGATCGGTGCAGACTGACCCGAGGCATAAATATCCATGATACTGCCGCGTACTGCAAATTCACCATGGTCATACACGGTATCAACCAAAAGGTAGCCGGCTTGAATCAGCTTTAATTTTTGCTGTTCCAAATCAAATTTTTGCCCGACTTTAATATCAAAATGCTCGCCCAGCACCCAAGATGCCGGCGCTATGCGCTGCGCTAAAGTTGATGCCGAAATCAACAGCACGCCGGCCTTAGGCATATGAGACAATATTGCTAAACGTTCTGAAACGATATCTTGATGCGGAGAAAGCCGGTCATAAGGCAAAATTTCCCAATCAGGAAAAATCGTGGGCTTAATGCCGTAAAATTCCAGCTCACTTTCCAACTGGCCCAAGTGCTGGCTATTGCGCGCGACAATAACGAACAGCTGCTGGTTTTGCGCTGCAATTTCTTTGAACAGCAGTCCGGTCGCTGAACCCTGTAAATTTCCGATCCAGCGCTTTTCGCCCGCTTTCAGCTGGCTTAATTTCAGTTGTGATATTTCTTGTTGGAACATGTATATAGCTTTAAAGTCTAAACAACATGCAGATTATTTTAGCACGTTGTTTTTATTCCTCATGCGCTTTTTACTTCCTGCAAGAAAGTTTCAGCATGTATGGACTTAATATGTTCTTTGTCATTGCTCCAAAAAAATTAAACAATCCTTTTATTTTTGATCGCGCATGAAATTGCGGTAATAGCCATTCAATATGCCAATAAAGCGCTTCAATTCCTGAAGATTTTCTTCTGTATTGCCTAGGCTGGCATTAAAGCGCCCGCTGGCGATTTCCAAGTCTATTTTTTCATTAATAATCATTGCAGCATTATATAAAGCCTTTAAATCATCAAATGCCGCTACACGCCGATTAGACAGCAGCTCCAGTCTTGCCGCATGCACTTCGTTCAGTACCACATCCTCTATAATGTAGCCCTGAACGCTGGAGTGCTCCATCTGATGCTCTTCTTGATAAAGCTGTGCTGGTGAAGGCTTGCTGCTTTTAAAAATAGATGTGATTTTATTGAACATAAGAATCTGGGTACAGGAAAAGAGTTTCACTATTTTAAAATGATTCTGCCTGTGTATCTAACTGTTTTCAGCTTTCATCAATTTTTCACCTCAAAAAAAATGGCAGTCATTACGGCCGCCATTTTAACTATCCTTTCTGCATTGCAATATTTTGCCTGCTATGCATCTGCATCTATTGGCATTATGAAACTTGAGCCAAGTTCTCTTGAGCAGACTGTACTTCTGAAACTAAATTTTCAAAAGCGAAAATATGATCCAGCTGCTGCTGCGTCAGCAAGCCTTGCTCCAAAACCACCTGCTGAATGGTTTTATTTTCTGCAATACACTGCTTGCCTATCTCATCGCATTTCGCATGCCCTAGAATTGGGTCTAACAGGGTGATGATACCCACACTGCGCATTACCGCATCATAGCAAGCCTGCTCGTTGGCCTGAACACCCTGAATACATTTCACATCTAAAGCTTTAATCGCCTGGCACAGCAAACTGATGGATTCATTAATAGAAACAGCAATCACGGGCTCCATTACATTCAGCTGCAGCTGCCCTGCTTCTGCGGCCATTGTGACAGTTAAATCATTGCCAATCACTTTAAATGCAATCTGGTTCACCACTTCTGGAATTACTGGGTTAACTTTTGCCGGCATAATGGAAGAACCCGCCTGCAGCTCCGGCAAACAGATTTCCGCCAAACCTGTTCTTGGCCCAGAACTTAACAAACGCAAGTCATTGCTGATTTTGGACAGCTTCACTGCAAGCCGTTTTAAAGTACTTGATAGAATAATGAATACACCGCAATCACTGGTGGCTTCGACGTAGTCTTCTGCACCAGACAGTGCAAGTCCAGTAACGCCTTTTAAGGATTTGACCGCCTGCTCTGCATAGCCTGCTGGCGTGTTAACACCTGTACCAATAGCTGTTGCGCCCAGATTAATTTCCAACAGCAGCTGACGCGTTGAATCAATCAGCTTTAAGTCTTCTTTCAATAAGGTTGCAAAAGCTCTGAACTCTTGGCCAAGCGTCATCGGCACAGCATCCTGCAGCTGGGTGCGCCCCATTTTAATGACATATTGAAATTCTGCAGCTTTGGCATAAATACTGTCAATAATATTGCGCAATTCCGTCAGGAGCTGATCTAAACTGTAATACACCGCTAAACGCAAAGCTGTAGGATAAACATCATTGGTCGATTGAGATTTATTTACGTGATCATTGGGATGAACATGTGAATAGCTGCCTTTATTCAAGCCCAGCTGTTCCAAGGCAATATTGGCAATCACTTCATTGCAGTTCATGTTGATTGACGTTCCCGCGCCGCCCTGATAGACATCCAGCGGGAAAGCATGGCTCCACTGCTCAGGAGCATCAATTAAACAGTCACATGCATGCTGAATGGCATCACTCACCTCAGTGCTGATTTTTTCAAACTTTAAATTGGTTTGTGCAGAGGCTTTTTTTACCTGCGCTAAAGCCCGGATAAATGCTAAGTTCTCACCGACTTTTTGTGAGGAAATTTGGAAATTTTCCAAAGCGCGCAGCGTATGAATGCCGTAATAGCTCTCTGCCGGAACTTCTTTTGCCCCAAGCAAATCGCGCTCTATTCTTGTTTTGTCCAATTGAACCGTAGCCACGTTAAGTACTCACTGTCTATGCACCATAGTTGTGCAACTACCATCGTATATTTGCCTATAACATAAGCCACAGTTTTTTTATTTCTTTATGAAATAAATTATTACAAGTAACGCCTTTGCGTAAGTAGTGTGACTTTAGGTAAACATGCGCCTATTTCATCCCTTCATTTATACAGGAATCTAAAACTTTTAAAATTGCAGATTACATCAACCGCACTGATGGGCATTCTATGCTTTATGCATAAAACTTACACAAATTACTTAAATGCTAAAAATCAATGATTTTCTTTTCTTTGTAACCAAATTTACAATAGGTTTCACAAAACGATAATAAATAGCACTCAAATGTAACAGAGCGTAATTTTTAAATTGTGGTTGAATCTGCACCTCGGTCATATCGAACAATAATTCATCTTTGGAAAGATGGTCAATTGAACAGACAATGGATGGAATAGTTATGAGCCAAATGAATCCCACGCTCGTCACATTTATTTTTTATATCGTGGCCATGATTGGCATCGGACTATATGCCTATAAGGCAACAACAAATTTTGACGATTATATTTTAGGCGGACGCAGCTTAGGCAGTGTCGTCACTGCTCTTTCTGCCGGTGCATCAGACATGAGCGGCTGGCTGCTGATGGGCCTGCCCGGCGCAATTTATTTATCAGGCCTGTCAGAAGCGTGGATTGCAATTGGCTTAATTATCGGGGCTTGGCTCAACTGGCTGCTGGTGGCCGGACGCCTGCGCGTTCATACCGAAATACAGCATAATGCATTAACATTGCCAGATTATTTCACCAGCCGCTTTGGCGATACCAAGAAAATTCTGCGCATCATTTCCGCTTTCGTAATTCTTATCTTTTTCGCTATTTACTGCGCGTCCGGCATGGTTGCAGGCGCGCGTTTGTTTGAAAGCTTATTTGGCTGGAATTACACTTCCGCACTCTGGATTGGCGCAATCGCCACCATTAGCTATGTCTGCATTGGCGGATTCCTTGCAATCAGCTGGACAGACACCTTTCAAGCAGGCCTAATGATTTTTGCCCTGCTGCTGGCGCCAATCATGACCTATATGGCAATAGGCGACAATCTTGAACAAGTTACCGCTGTTGTCGAATCTGTACGCCCTTTAGCAAATCATATGGTTTCCGATTTAGGAACCGTCGCCATTTTATCCTCCATGGCATGGGGCTTAGGCTATTTTGGCCAGCCGCATATCTTGGTGCGCTTCATGGCTGCAGATTCAGTGAAATCCATCCCCGCTGCGCGCAAAATCGGCATGACATGGATGATTCTTTGCCTTGGCGGCGCTGTCGCTGTCGGCTATTTCGGCATTGCGTATTTTGAAGTGCATCCTGAATTTGCCGCTGCTGTTTCGGCAAACCCTGAAACAGTTTTTATGGAATTGACTAAAATTTTATTCAATCCATGGATTGCCGGCATTGTCTTAGCCGCCATTTTAGCCGCAGTCATGAGCACGCTCAGCTGCCAGCTGCTGGTCTGTTCAAGTACATTAACGGAAGACTTATACAAGGCCTTTGTCCGCAAAAATGCCTCGCAAAAAGAATTGGTTTGGGTTGGCCGTTTAATGGTCATTCTTATTGCCGTACTTGCCATTTTTCTGGCTTTAAATCCGCAGAGCAAAGTGCTGGGACTGGTGGCCTATGCATGGGCTGGTTTTGGCGCAGCTTTTGGCCCATTAATCATCCTATCTTTATTCTGGAAACGCATGACGCTTAGCGGCGCAATCTCGGGCATGATTGTCGGCGCAGTGACCGTCATTTTGTGGAAAAATATGATGGCTGATACAGGCATTTATGAAATCATTCCCGGCTTTATCCTTTCATTAATCAGTATCGTGATTTTCAGCTTAATCAGCAAAGCGCCATCAAAAGAAGTTATTGCGCGCTTTGACCAAGCCAATGCACTTTATGAAAAAGAAATGCAGGAGCTGCGGGCCAAAAAATAATTATTCAACCCCATCATTCAAATGTAAAAAAAGGAGCGATGCGCTCCTTTTTTACTGTTATTTTTAAGCGCATCGGATAGCGCTGAATTGCCGCCTATTATTTTTTGACAGGCTGCTTGATATTGATCTGGCTCGATTCCTTAATAACTTCCATGACGGGATAGCTGCGGGTTTCTTTCACCCCCGGAAGCTGCCAAAGCACTTGTCCGGATATTTTCCTGAATTCTTCCATGTTGGCGCAGCGGATTTTTACAACAAAATCAAAACCGCCGCTAATCATGTGGCATTCCACAATTTCAGAATACTGAATAACCGCATCAGTAAACTCTTCCAATACATTGGGCGTCGTTTTGTCCAAAAGTATCTCTACAAACACCACAAAGCTCTTGTTCAGCAAATCAGGATTCAGCTTGGCTTCATACCCTAAAATGAAGCCGTCTTTGGTTAATTTCTGCACCCGCGCCAGCGCAGCTGTGGGTGATAAATTCACCATTTCCGCAAGTTTAATATTTGAAAGCCGGCCATCTTTTTGCAGGATATCCAATATCCTGATGTCTGTACGGTCCAACGTCATAATTGGGCTCGTCATTTGAATTTTTCCCTAAAAATTAAGCAAAATATAGTGAGTTGTACGTCATATTTTCTGTGATCATAAATTAAATAAACCCAAATACTCAATTTAAATTTTCACTGTCACAGGATGTCGGCGTAAAAATGATGGAAGCAAAATCTCAATTCAGCGAAGCTCAAGCGCAATCCGGTTACATCACTCCCTTTGATGCAAAAACCGATTATGAAATTGAAATTAACCGCGCGTGGCGCCGCGATGAAAGCGAAAGCGTTGAAAATCTGCTGGCGCACAGCAAAATTGATGCAGATATTTCTGACCGTATTTACCAGCTGGCATTTGATCTTGCGCACAGCTTGCGTGAACGCAAAAGTGATTCAGGCAAAGCTGGAATTGTACAAGGATTGCTTCAGGAATTCTCATTGTCCTCTCAAGAAGGCATTGCGCTGATGTGCCTAGCGGAAGCCCTGCTCCGTATTCCAGATAAAGCCACCCGTGATTTATTGATTAAAGACAAAATCAACCAAGGCAATTGGAAAGAACACTTAGGCCAAAGCAGCCTGATGTTTGTCAATGCCGCCACATGGGGTTTAATGCTGACTGGCAAACTGATGGAAACGCCAAAGTCCAACAGCTTGTCCAGCCTGCTGACTGGCCTGCTGGCGCGCAGCGGACGCGGGATTATCCGTAAAGCTGTAGACGCGGCAATGCGCATGATGGGCGAACAGTTTGTCACTGGAGAAACCATTGCCGAAGCTTTAAACCATGCTGAAATATTAGAAGACAAAGGATTCCGCTATTCATACGACATGCTGGGTGAAGCCGCTTTAACGGATCACGATGCTGAGCGCTATTATGATGACTATACACATGCCATCCATGCTATTGGTCAAGCCTCTTCAGAGAAAGATGTATACGATGGCCCCGGCATCTCCATTAAGCTTTCCGCATTGCATCCGCGTTATCAGCGGGCGCAAATTGAACGCGTGCAGGATGAACTGTATGAAAAAGTGCTGAAACTTGCTGTATTGGCAAAACAGTACAATATTGGCTTGAACATTGATGCAGAAGAATCTGAACGTCTGGAAATTTCCCTGCAGCTGCTTGAGCGCCTCTGCTTTGAACCGCAGCTCAATGACTGGAAAGGCATTGGCTTTGTGATTCAGGCTTATCAAAAACGCTGCTTCTATGTGGTCGACTATGTGGTCGATTTAGCCAAACGCAGCCAAAAGCGGTTAATGATCCGCTTAGTCAAAGGCGCATATTGGGACAGTGAAATCAAGAAAGCGCAAATTGACGGCATGACCGACTACCCTGTTTTCACCCGCAAAGTGCATACCGATTTATCTTATATTGCCTGTGCCAAAAAGTTGCTGGACGCGCCTGAATTTATTTATCCGCAATTTGCAACCCATAATGCGCAGACACTAGCAACCATCTATCATCTAGCGGATCCTGCAAAATACTATGCAGGCCAGTATGAATTCCAATGCCTGCATGGCATGGGCGAACCGCTGTATCAGCAAGTGGTCGGCGATCAAAAAGATCATAAATTAGGTGTGCCTTGCCGGATCTATGCGCCTGTCGGCAACCACGAAACTTTATTGGCATATTTAGTGCGCCGCTTATTGGAAAATGGCGCAAATACATCATTTGTAAACCGTATTGCAGACAAAACTTTAAAGATTGATGACTTAATTGAAAATCCGCAGCAAACCATAGAACAGGCAGCCAAACTTGAAGGAAAGGCTGGCTTAAAGCATCCCGCTATTCCTTATCCTGTCAATTTATACGGCGATAAACGCCATAATTCAGCAGGCTTAGACTTGGCCAATGATCAGGACTTGTCCGAGTTGAACCGCACTGCATATGAATTGCGCCAGCAGCAATGGCAAGCGGCGCCAATGGGTGACAACCTGCAGATTGAAGCGGCCGAGGCCACAACGATTGTTGTGCTGAATCCTGCAGATCATCTGGATATTGTCGGCCATGTGACAGAAGCGTCTTTAGACCAAGTGGACTTGGCCTTAGCCAATGCAGAACACGCACAGCCCGCATGGCAGAATTTGCATAAAAATGAACGCGCAGCCTGCTTACAGCATGCAGCGGACAGCATGGAAAATAGCCTGCAGACGCTGCTGGTGCTGCTGTGCCGTGAAAGCGGCAAGACCTATGCCAATGCAATCGCTGAAGTGCGTGAAGCCGTAGATTTCCTGCGCTATTATGCAGCTCAAATTATTGATTTGGATGATACGGCGCAGATTGAGCCTTTAGGCACTGTGCTGTGTATTAGCCCATGGAATTTTCCATTGGCCATCTTTACTGGGCAAATTGCCGCGGCGCTTGTGGCGGGCAATACGGTCATTGCCAAACCGGCTGAACAGACGCCGCTGATTGCAGCTCAAGCCGTACAAATGCTGTGGGATGCTGGCGTGCCAAAATCGGCAGTTCAGCTGGTTCCGGGCCGCGGTGAAACCGTTGGCGCTAAGCTAAGCGCTGACGAACGTGTGCAAGGCATCATGTTTACCGGTTCTACAGAAGTCGCCAAAATTTTGCAAAAGACCGTTGCGCAGCGCCTGAACCATTCAGGTCAATCTATACCGCTGATTGCAGAAACTGGCGGTCAAAATGCCATGATTGTAGATTCATCGGCATTAACGGAACAGGTAATTTTAGATGTTGTCAATTCTGCCTATGACAGTGCTGGTCAGCGCTGTTCTGCCCTGCGCATATTATGCGTACAGGAAGACAACGCCGCCAGCGTGATTGCCATGTTAAAAGGCGCCATGCTGCAGCTGAATGTCGGTAAACCACATTTATTGAATACAGATATTGGACCTGTGATTGATCTGGAGGCAAAAGGCCTGATCGATAAGCACATCGAGAAAATGCGCGCCAAAGGCCACACAATCCATCAGCTGATGCGCAATACTGACAGTTCAGCGCTTAGCCAAGGTACTTTCGTTGTGCCTGCATTGATTGAATTGCCGAATTTAAATGATTTAGAACGCGAAGTTTTTGGTCCAGTCCTGCACCTCATCACTTATAAATATGGTGAATTGAATCAGCTGCTCGATCAAATCAATGCCAAGGGCTATGGCCTGACCATGGGGCTGCATACCCGCATTGACGAGACCATTCAAACCGTGATTGCTAAAGCGGAAGTCGGCAACTTATACATTAACCGCAATATTGTGGGTGCCGTAGTGGGCGTTCAGCCCTTTGGCGGCGAAGGCCTTTCCGGGACAGGCCCCAAAGCTGGCGGGCCGTTGTATGCTTACCGCCTGATGCAGCAATGCAGCCATAAAAAATTGGCTCAGCCTTTTGCTGCAGGCAAAGCAGAACCACTGCCAAACCATCAAATGCTGTACGAACAATTTAAGCAATGGGCAGAAAAGACCTTCCCGCAGCATAAACTGCAATTGCCCCAAGCATTCTGTGCAGGCAGCAGCTTTGAACTTCCAGGTCCAACAGGTGAAAGCAACCAATATGCGGTACTGCCTCGCCACCGCGTGCTGTTGCTGGCAGATCAGGATGCCGATCATATTCACCAATTGCTTGCGGTGTTAAGCGTCGGCGCACAGCCCGCAGTCCTTGCCGAAAATACATTTATGCTTAAATATTTGCAGACCATGCCGAAAGAAATCATAGATCGAATCGCGGTGATTTCTAAAATTGAAACTGGCAAATTTGATGCTGTGCTGCTGCATGGCACCAAAAATCAATTGCTGCAGCTGCAGAAACAGATTGCTTCACGTGACGGCTTAATTATCGGCATTACCCGCCTAGAACCAGGCCAATACGATATACCGCTTGAGCGCTTTGTCATAGAACGCGCAATCAGCATCAATACCGCTGCTGCTGGCGGCAATGCCAGCCTGATGACCATGAGCTAAACAGTCCTCTATTCCTCAGAGGAAGCAGACCTGTATCCGTACGGGTCTGCTTTTTTCATTGCTGAAAAAAAGCAAGCTTTGGCTGGGTATTTTTTAAGATTTTTAGAATATTTTGACCGTTGAAGTTCAAACTTTGCTACCATCCCTGCTTTGAATATGTTTGTGATTTTTTCTGTATATGACTTCATCTTATCAGCAACAACTTGATGCAAAAGTTGAGCGTATTTCAGCGCAATTTGCCGAATTTAATCCTCCCTCATTAGAAGTTTTCAACTCGCCAGAGCAAAACTTCCGCATGCGTGCAGAATTCCGCATTTGGCATACTGATGATGATATGTTTTATGCCATGTTTGAGCGTGATGCAGACGACCAAAAGAAAGTCGTCGAAATCAAAGATTTCCCTATCGCAGATAAAAGCATAAATACATTAATGCCGATATTGCTTAATGAATTAAAAGCCCAGAAAATTCTATCGAACCGCTTATTTGAAGTTCACTTTTTAGCAACGCTAAAAGGCGAAATGCTGGTGTCTTTGGTCTATCGCTGCCCACTGAATGCAGAATGGGAAACAGCGGCAAAGGCATTATCCGAACAGCTGAATATTAAAATTTTCGGCCGCAGCCGCGGTCAAAAAGTCATTTTGACCGATGATTATGTCGTAGAAGAATTGCAGGTTTTTGACCGAAAATATCAATACAAGCAAATTGAAAGCAGCTTTACCCAGCCAAACGCGCAAGTCTGCCAAAAAATGCTGGAATGGGCGTGCAATGCAGCGCAGCGCTCCACTAAAGATCTGCTGGAACTTTATTGCGGCAACGGCAACTTTACACTGCCTTTATCTACCCGCTTCAACCGTGTTTTAGCCACTGAGTTGGCAAAATCTTCAGTTTATGCAGCGCAATGGAATATTGAAAAAAACGCTATTGAAAATATTCAAGTCGCGCGCCTTTCTGCAGAAGAGTTTACCCAAGCCTATAATGGCGAACGTGAATTCCGCCGTTTAGAAGAAGCCGGTATTGACATGCGCAGCTACGATTTTGATACTGTTTTTGTCGATCCGCCGCGTGCCGGCATTGATGACGAAACACTGAAATTGCTGCAGCGTTTTGAACGTGTTATCTACATTTCATGCAATCCGGATACCTTGCATAACAATTTGAATACTTTAACGCAGACGCATAAAATTACCCAGTTTGCGCTGTTTGATCAATTTCCTTATACCCACCATGTAGAGTCAGGCATTTTGCTCGAAAAAATTTAAACAATTTATTTCCAGTCATCTTACTGTCATATAAAGGGCGTTTTAACACGCCCTTTTTTATTGCCTTTTAAATGAATAACTTAAGAGTTTTTGTATATGCAGTATCCCAAAACCTTACTCACCGGCAATCTGTCAATCGGAAAAACCCGCATTTGATTGATGCTTTTATCACTTGGTCGGGCTTGCTTTATTTGCTGGTTTGGATATATTTCGTCCTATGTTAGGCTGCAGATGAAGGCTCTATGAGTTTTTGGCAAAAACTGTTCTCGAATGAACAGGAAAACGAGCATAAAAATCAAATTGCTTGTGTTGAAAATGATTGTTCTTGTAAGACCAATGAACAGCTGCTTGAGGCGTTAGCAAAAGCGACTGATGAAGATGTGATCATTGGAATTAAAAAGGTGTTGGCTTCTCGAGGCTTCAGCCGTAAAGAGCTGAATGAGCTTCAGCACTTACCGCTTCAATAGCAGAACTGAATTTCTAAAAAGGCATTTAGCAGACTAAGTGCCTTTTTTATGCAATGAATTCCATAAATTTAATTTTTAGTTTATCTTTATTAAACCGTAATTTTATTCAGCAGTTTCTGCTGCAGAAGAAAGAAAAATATATAAATCTCCATCAGCATTTCACGATACGTTCCAACCCTAAAGCATAAAAAGCCATTCAATAATTATAGGCCAAGCATGAAATCAATAAGCATCATTACAAGTACCCTATTTATTCTCAACCTGAACGCATGCAGTCAAGTACCCAAGGAATGCGCGGAGTCGTGGAAAAAAATGGAATCCCTCTCTAAGCAGATGGGAATGCCCGAAGAGCAAATTAAAGCGCATAAAAAAGAGTTTGAAGACAACATTCAGAGCTTAAGCAAAGAAGACGCCATTCAAGCCTGCAATATGCAAAGCGCATTTCTGAATATGGCTTCGCAAAAGCCATAAATTCGGCTTGGATCAGGCCAGCATCAGTCGTCCATCATTTGCAAGTCAGCGGCTCGCTATAAGCAACCATCGGGCCTAAATCTCGTGCGGCGTCATTCATGTTTAAGTCAGCCGCATACATGCTGGAAATTGAACCATCCAGATACAAGGCATTGCCGGTCTTTAATGTATCTTTAAAATAAGCTGCAAACTGATAAAAGGTCACAGGTTCAAGACTAATGACAAAATATAACTTATGATTTTGAATGCCGGCACCGTTACGGATCTTATATGAGCTGGCATCGGGCAGAAACTTATCATTGATTTTTCCATCAATTACCAGCATCGGTCCGGACTGCGTTGCATATTTGGCTTTAAATGAGCTGAGGCGATAATGATCTGTTGTTTGAATGACGGCTTGGCTGCTATTCCAAGCCAATACTCCATTTGGCTGAATCAGGAAATTGCCAAAACCGCGTTTAGCCGTATTTAAAGGGCGCTGCTGTATTCCATTTTCAATATACAAACCCACAGGAGAATAATCTGCTTGAAACATCCCCGCATTCATCGCAAATTGCATGCTCCTGCATTTTTTCCGCAGCGCCGCATTTAACTGCGTAAATGACAAATAAGGTGAATGCTTTTTATCATACAGATATAAACCTAAATTTTTCAGATCGCGGACTTCTACCACAGCAGCTTGTATCGGCTTTTCTGAACGCCAGCTCTGTATTTTAGGATGGGCCTGCGCGAATGAAATACTGAAAATCAAGAGGCTGCCCAATATTGGCCTACAGTATTGGTTTAATAATTTCACTACAGAATACCCTTTTTCATCAAATCCAAATTAGTCGATTAATTCACATAAAAGAAGTACACTAGACCGTAAAAATACATTTGCAGCTTTATTGGTACGCGTCTACATGCAACAGCAGATACCACGGATTCCTTTAGGGGCGCATTTAATCATTAAGCATTTTGGTTATAGCCATCATGGAATCTACGCAGGCCGAGGCAGAGTAATCCATTACTCAGGTTTCGCCCACCTATTTAAAAAGCATCCAATTGAAATAACGTCTTTGGAGACTTTTTGCCGCGGTAAAAAATTTAAAATACAGCAGTACAGCGCGCCGAAGTTTACTGGTCGGAAAGTTGTGCGCCGTATGCGTTCACGCATGCATGAAAACAACTATCACTTGATTATGAACAACTGCGAGCATTTGTGCACCTGGGCCATTACTGGCGTAGAAAGCAGCCCGCAAGTCGTCCGCATGATGAACAGGCTGACCACAATTGGCTATGTCAGCTCTGTAATGACCTATATGAGCAGCATGATGCTGACCGTGACAACAACATGCTTTGCCCTAGTCTTTTACATAAAACGAAAACTGCGGGAAAAAGCGAAGACACAGATGCCTGTTTATACCTATTTAAAACAGCAGCATCATAAAAACCGCTGATTTCTCGACTCAACTTTCACCTTTCATCAAAAGCCGACGCATTACGGGTGCTTATTTTCAGCGATTATTTAAAGGGCGGGAATTTGTCCTGCACCAAGTTAGGCTGAATATCATGTTCTAAGTGAATTTTGGCCGCATCCAGTACCGTTGTAAATCCGCCTGTACTGTCTATCACAAAGTTGATTAAGGCTTCTCCTTCAAGCGGGATATCATAATTTTTAATTACGACATAAGTTTCCATAGCAGATATTTTTTCAAACTTAAAATCGGCCTTGGTCCGAGGCTCTCCCCATTCAATCCGAATCAATTCATGCTCTTTGGACTGCCACCACTCTCCTAGACAAATATGGTCTATTCTTTTTGCATAGGAGAACACATTATGAGTGGACAACGTTATACCCCAGAATTTAAAGATGAAGCTGTAAAATTGATTACTGAACGAGGATATTCTGTCACTGATGTTGCAGAGCGTTTAGGTGTATCCCAGCACAGTATTTATAAATGGCTAAGGTACAGCCTTTAGGCAACAATTCTGATGAACATGAACTGCTCGAAGCAAAGAAAGAAATCCTTCGCCTTAAAAGTCAGCTTAAACAGCTTTGGGCCTTATCGGCTTCACCATTATCGGCTGTCAAATTGCTTTGCAAATGGGACAGGGCTTTGTCGTTTCCGCGGTTGCGGGAGTGCTGACCGGCGTGTCTGGCGG